>JAJBUA010000062.1 GCA_020860565.1 Clostridiales bacterium | reverse complement strand
ATTTTTCACGTCGGCACTTAACGAACCGGATGGTTTTCCGGTGAGTTTAGTACCGTTACGTGAAAACCTAAGCGCAAGCGGTCCTCGGAAGATGTTGTGAAATCATGGACGGACGGAATGACTTAAATCGAAGGGAGATATAATTATTTATGAAGCTTTGGGGAGGCCGCTTTACAAAAGAAGAAAACCAGCTCGTTCACAATTTCAACGAGTCCTTATCCTTTGACCGCAAATTTTACCGTCAGGACATCCGCGGCAGCATCGCGCATGTCACAATGCTGGCAAAACAGGGAATCGTGAGCGAAGAAGATAAAGAAGCAATCATCGATGGATTAGAGGGAATTCTGTCCGATCTGGACGAGGGACGCCTGCAGTTTACCGCGGAACATGAGGATATCCATTCGTTTGTGGAAGCAAATCTGATCGAGCGGATCGGCGACGCAGGCAAACGTCTGCATACCGGCCGCAGCCGTAACGATCAGGTGGCGCTGGATATGAAGCTGTACTGCCGCGATGAGATCGGTGAGATCGACGCGCTGGTAAAGAAACTGCTGGAGGCAATTCTGAAAATCATGGAGGAAAACCTGGACACCTATATGCCCGGCTTTACCCATCTGCAGAAAGCGCAGCCTGTGACGCTCGCGCATCATATGGGCGCGTATTTTGAGATGTTCGCGAGAGACCGCAGCCGCCTGCATGATAGTTATGAGCGGATGAACTACTGTCCTCTGGGCTCCGGAGCGCTGGCCGGTACGACTTATCCGCTGGACCGAGATTATACTGCCAAACTGCTCGGTTTTTACGGACCAACGTTAAACAGTATGGATTCCGTCTCCGACCGCGATTACGTGATCGAACTTTTAAGCGCGTTATCGCTGATCTCGATGCATCTGAGCCGTTTCAGCGAGGAGATCATCATCTGGAATTCCAATGAGTACCGCTTCGTAGAGATCGATGACGCTTACAGCACCGGCAGCAGCATCATGCCGCAGAAGAAAAATCCGGATATCGCCGAACTGGTGCGCGGCAAGACCGGCCGCGTGTACGGTGCGCTGATATCGCTGCTTACAACGATGAAGGGGATCCCCTTAGCTTATGATAAAGACATGCAGGAGGATAAGGAACTGACCTTCGATGCGATCGATACCGTCAAGGGGTGTCTTGCCCTCTTTACCGGCATGATCGCGACAATGACCTTCCGCAAAGATGTTATGGAAGCAAGCGCAAAGAACGGCTTTACCAACGCGACCGACGCGGCGGATTATCTCGTCAATCACGGCGTACCCTTCCGCGATGCCCATGGCATCATCGGGCGTCTGGTTCTGATGTGCATTGATAAAGGGATCGCGCTGGACGACCTGCCGCTGGAAGATTATCAGGCAGTCAGCCCGGCCTTTGAAGCAGATATCTACGACGCCATCGGCATGAAAACCTGCGTGCAGAGAAGGGAGACGATCGGCGCGCCCGGACACGAGGCGATGGCGAAGGTGGTGGAGAGATACAGGAAGATGTTGGAGGAGTAAAGAAGCCTTTGTAAAGAAAAACACAGCGTGAAAGAGAAAATAAATGATGAATGATTTCTATCTGTTATGCGCATTTTTCCTGATTTATTCCTGCCTGGGATGGTGCGTGGAGGTGGCCTATCATGCGGTTACATTCGGAACGATTGTAAACCGCGGTTTTCTGAACGGTCCGGTGTGCCCGATTTACGGATTTGGGATGCTGGCGGTGATCGTGCTGCTGCTCCCGATGGAGGAAAATCTTCTGGTGCTGTTTCTGGGAGGAATGTGCCTGACCAGTGCGATTGAGCTTTTTGGTGGCTGGGCATTGGATAAGCTGTTTCATATGAGATGGTGGGATTACACGGATGAACCATTCAATCTCGGCGGTTATGTCTGCCTGAAATTCAGCCTGATGTGGGGAATCGGCTGTGTGCTGATGGTGAGGGTGATTCATCCGCTGGTTTCAGCGTTGATGGAAATCATCCCATCAATGATCGGGATCTGGGGAATGGTTATCCTGTACTGTCTGTATGCAGTAGATACGGTTGCGACGGTACTGGTTGTAAATGGCCTGAGCCATGATCTGGAAAAACTGGATCACATTACGGGAGAACTCAGGGAAATCAGTGACCGGATGACGGAACGGATTGCAAAGACAGCGATCGCAACAGATCAGCGGATCGACGAGCAGAGAGTGCAGGCGGCGCTTGCCAAAGCGGAGGCGAAAGACGCAGCGGAGAGGATTCAGAACGAAGCGCGGGAGAATGTCGCCGAGATGAGAAATAAGCTGATGATGGTATCGATTGAAGTAGAAAAGGAAGCGGAAAAAGATCCTCAGTATCAGAAGCTTCTCAGCAGGAAAAAGGAGCTGGAGATCCTCGTGGAAAACTATAAAAGGAAGATGCTCCGGCATCATTACTATGGAACCGGACATCTTCTGGAGGCTTTCCCCAGAATGCGGCATGAGGATTACCGCGAGGCTCTGGAGGAACTGAAGAAATCGATGCGGGAAAAGAAAGAAGAATTACGTTCGACTGACAGAGATTTACAGGGAGAAAAATAAAACCGATGGGAGGAGATGGGCAAATGAGCAAATGGAACCGGATATTTGTGGTCGTTATGGATTCTCTGGGAATCGGCGCAATGGAAGATTCTCAGGAGTTCGGGGATGTGGGAGTGAACACGCTGGGACATATTTCAGAGTCTGTGGACAGCTTCGAGATCCCTAATTTGCAGAAAATGGGGATGGCAAACTTATGTCCGCTCAGACAGGCAGAGCCGGTGGAAAACCCGTTGGCTTATTATGCAAAACTGAAGGAACTGAGCCGCGGAAAAGACACAATGACGGGACACTGGGAGATGATGGGGCTGGAAGTGACAAAGCCATTCCAGACATTTACCGAACATGGATTCCCGCCGGAACTGATCCGGGAACTGGAAGAGAGAACCGGGCACAAGGTCATTGGCAATAAAAGCGCCAGCGGTACGGAAATACTGGAAGAGCTGGCAGAAGAGGAGATCGCGACCGGTCATATGATCGTTTATACATCCGCAGATTCCGTACTGCAGATCTGCGGCAATGAGGAGACGTTCGGACTGGACGAACTGTACCGGTGCTGTGAGATCGCCCGTGAGATCACGATGAAGGACGAGTGGAAGGTCGGGCGGGTGATCGCGAGACCTTATGTGGGCAAGAAAAAGGGAGAGTTCAAACGGACGAGCAACCGTCATGACTACGCATTGAAACCGTTCGGCAGGACAGTCCTCGACGCACTGAAGGCTGCCGGGCTGGATGTCATCTCCATCGGTAAGATCCGGGATATCTTTGATGGAGAGGGGATCACAAAAGCACTGAAATCAAAAAGCTCGGTTCACGGCATGGAGCAGACGATTGCCATGGCGGGAGAAGATTTCCACGGCCTCTGCTTTGTAAATCTGGTCGATTTTGACGCTCTGTGGGGACACCGGAGAGATCCGCAGGGATACGCGCGTGAGATTGAGAAGTTCGATCGGAATCTGGGAATTCTGCTGAATACCCTGAGAGAGGATGATCTGCTGATCATCACGGCGGATCACGGAAATGATCCGACTTACAGCGGAACGGATCATACACGGGAGAAGGTGCCGTTTCTGGCGTATTCGCCATCTATGGAAGGAAGCGGAGAACTGCCGGAGGAGAATACCTTTGCCATTATCGGTGCCACGATCGCGGACAATTTCGGAGTAGAGATGCCGGAAGGGACGGTCGGAGCTTCGATTTTAAGGAAATTGAAATAGAAACAGATACAAAACAGATGTTGAGCAGACAGCAGACATATCCGTCAGGAGTGTCTGCTTTTTATGCACAAGAGCGCGAGAGGAAATTAGCAGCTTACGCTGCACGCGCTCTGCGCAGCGAGTATGAGGCAAAAAGCCGCCTCCTACTCGATTATCCCGCGTCCACTTAACCTGAATTTTACATTACGCTGCTTTTGGACTTTACATGAACCCGGTACAATAGAGCGGGCAGGCAGAAAACGATGGGTAAGGAGACGAAATGGGATAAACGAGATGATGAAAATAACAGGTATGGCCGTAATTCTGGCAGTCATACTGGTTCTTGTGATCAGTTGGCTGAAATCGGGAAAGTCCAAAGGAAGAAAAGAAAACATGGGAGAATTGAGAAAGATGAATGACATAAGCTGCTATCAGAACAGGGAACTGTCCTGGCTGAAATTTAACGAACGGGTACTGGAAGAAGCAGAATCTACGCAGAATCCTCTGTGCGAGAGACTGAACTTTTTGTCAATTTTTCAGAGCAATCTTGATGAATTTTTCATGGTGCGTGTCGGTTCGCTGCATGACCGGATGCTGCTCAAAAAAGAGGAGCGGGAGAATAAGACCAATATGACCGCTGCGGAACAGACCACGGCGATCCTCACACAGGTACACCTGCTTAACGGCAGGAAAGACGAAGCATACGAGAAACTGATGAAGTCTGTGGCAGAGGAAGGACTGCGGCTGTTAAAATTCGGTTCTTTAAATGAGGAAGAAGAGGAAACCCTGAAAAAATATTTTGCAAGAGAGATTCAGCCATTGCTTTCTACCATGGTAGTAGGCCGCAAACAGCCGTTTCCGTTTTTGAAGAATGAAGAAATTTACGCAGTGGCAGTGATCGGTACAAAGAAGGAAAAAGAGAAAATCGCGATCATTTCCTGCGACGGCGGCGTATTTGACCGACTGATCGCGATTCCCTCGCGTCCGGGCTGCTTTATGCTGGCAGAGGAGATGATCCTGCATTTCCTGCCGCGGGTATTTAAAAAATATGTGATTGAGGAGAAATGTCTGATCCGCATTACGCGGAACGCGGATATCGACGAGCATCAGGTCTTCGACGAAGAGTTAAATTACCGGGATCATATGGCGGAGGTGATCCGCCGCCGCCGCAGACTCTGCCCGGTGCGTCTGGAAATCTCGCATGAACTGAATAAACCGATTACCGCACAGCTTTTTCATGAGCTGGGCCTGAGGGATGAGCAGGTCTTTGTGACCAAAGCGCCGATGGATCTGTCCTTCCTCTATCAGCTTCAGGATCAGCTGCGGCAGAAACCGGAACTTTTCTATGAAAAACGGGTTCCGCAGCACAGCAGGATGGTGCGGTATGACAGCAGGATTATCCCACAGGTGATGGATCACGATATTCTGCTTTCTTATTCCTATGAGAGCATTACTCCATTCTTAAGGATGTTAAATGAGGCGGCGTTGGATGAAACCGTAATCTCCATCAAGATGACGCTTTACCGGCTGGCGAGAAACAGCAAGGTGGTGGAAGCGCTGGTAGCTGCGGCGGAAAACGGCAAGCAGGTGGACGTACTGGTGGAGCTGAAAGCCCGTTTTGATGAGGAGAATAATATCGAGTGGTCGCGCCGTCTGGAGGATGCCGGGTGCCATGTGATCTACGGACTGGATGGGCTGAAGGTACATTCCAAGCTCTGCCTGATCACACGCAGGGAGGAAGGACGGATCGAGTACATTACCCAGATCGGCACCGGCAATTATAATGAAAAAACGGCCCGCCTGTATACGGATCTGTCGCTGATCACGGCAAATGAGGAGATCGGAAAAGAGGCGGCAGAGGTATTTCAGGCGCTCTTTATGGGCGAGACGGTAGACCGCATGGAGCATCTTCTGGTCGCGCCGAAATGCCTGCAGAACCGGGTCCTTGATATGATCGATGAGGAAATTCAGGAAAAGAAAAACGGCGGTGATGCCTACATCGGCGTGAAGATCAATTCCCTGACGGATAAACAGATCATCGATAAACTGATTGAAGCGTCCGAGGCCGGCGTGACGGTGGATATGATCGTCCGGGGCATCAACTGTGTTCAGTCCGGCATGGAAGGAAAGACAGACAATATTCATGTCGTCAGTATCGTGGGACGTTTTCTGGAACATTCGCGCATTTATATCTTTGGATGCGGAGAGCGGGAAAAGATTTACATATCTTCAGCTGATTTTATGACGCGCAACACGCTGCGGCGTGTAGAGGTGGCTGTGCCGATTCTTGATCCGGCGATCCGTAACCGGCTGCGCACGATGTTTGATACGATGCTGCGGGATAATGTGCAGGCGAGAGACCAGATGCCGGATGGTACTTACCGGAGGAGAATAGCCGCGGAGGGAGAAAAGAAGCTGAACTCTCAGGAATATTTCTTCCAGTGCGCATATGAAACCGTGCGAAAAGAAGACGAGGGCACAGCGGAGAATTACGGAGGAGATGTTACAGGCTACACACAGCCTGCTGACAGGTAAGGAAGAGATTCTGTGAAAAAAATAACGTTGGCAAACCAGAATTGACTTTTCCAACTTTGTATGTTAGATTAGGTTCATAAATAAGTGAATAGTAATCGGATGAGGTTGCTGGGAGAGATACAAAGGTGTGCGCCGAAGGGGAAGAGAAACTCTCAGGCAAAAGGACCAGCTTCTGACGATACTCTGGAAAGCAGCCGTGGGCTGCGCCGACGAAGCAACCGGGCGACCGGGAATCTTTCAGGTAAATATGACAGAGCGCGAGACAAATAAAAGGATGATTTGTCTCGCGCTTTTTCATTTAAAAAAATTATTAAGAGGAGGATGGGAAAATGGAGAAAAAGACGTCGCTATACGAAATTCACCAGAAATACGGCGGGCGGATTGTTCCGTTTGGCGGTTATCTGCTGCCGGTGCAGTACGAAACCGGGGTGATTGCGGAGCATATGGCCGTGCGTGAAGCCTGCGGGCTGTTTGATGTCTCCCATATGGGAGAGATTACCTGTGCTGGACCGGACGCGCTGAAGCTGCTGAATCATGTGCTGACCAACGACTTTACCAATATGTACGATGGTCAGGCGCGTTACAGCGTGATGTGCTATGAGGACGGCGGGTGCGTGGATGACCTGATCGTCTATAAGGTGCGGGAAAACAGCTATTTTATCGTGGTAAATGCAGCGAATAAAGACAAAGATTTTGCCTGGATGAAAGCTCACGAGCAGGGAGATGCCGTCTTTACTGACATTTCCAATACTGTGGGGCAGATTGCGGTACAGGGACCGAAGGCACAGGAGATCCTGGGTCGCCTGCTGCCGGCAAAAAGCTTCCCGGAGAAATATTACAGTGCCAATTTTAACGCGGAGATCGGCGGCATAAAATGTGTGGTTTCCAAGACGGGATACACCGGCTCCGGCGGTTATGAACTGTATATGGCGGCGGATCAGGCGCCGGCGATGTGGGAGCTTTTGCTGGAGACCGGAAAAGCAGACGGGTTGATCCCGTGCGGACTTGGTGCGCGAGACACCCTTCGTCTGGAAGCGGGGATGCCGTTGTATGGACATGAGATGGACGAGACCGTAACTCCGCTGGAGACGGGGCTGAATTTTGCGGTAAAGCTGAAAAAAGAAGAATTTATCGGCAGGGAAGCACTGCTTGCCGGAGAGATTCGGCGGACACGGGTTGGGCTGAAGGTTGTCGGACGCGGGATCGTGCGGGAGCATATGACGGTCTCTATGGATGGTGAGCAGGTGGGTATGACGACTTCCGGCACGCATGCACCGTACCTGGGGTACCCGATCGCGATGGCGCTGGTAAGTTTAAATGCTGCAGAAATCGGCACGAGGCTGAGCGTCAATGTGCGCGGGCGTCAGGTGGAGACAGAAGTGGTGCCGCTGCCGTTTTATTCGAAGACAAAAAAATAGATGTTTCAATGTTTATATGCGCAGAGACTACTTTATTGGCATATATGATATACCTTAGTAGAAAAAGTAAAGCAGGTTACTATAATTATTAAACTTAAAAGCAATCAGAATTTTAGTCAGTAGGAGGATATATTATGAATTTCCCAAAAGAACTGCGTTATTCCAAATCCCATGAGTGGGTAAAAATCGAGGATGGCATCGCCACGATCGGCCTGACCGATTATGCACAGAGCGAACTCGGAGATCTCGTATTTGTCAATTTGCCGGAGGTTGGTGATGAACTGACCGCAGGGGAAGCGCTTGGCGATGTTGAGTCAGTCAAAGCGGTTTCTGACGTCTATTCTCCGGTCAGCGGAACGGTGATGGAGATTAATGAGGAGCTGCTTGATCATCCGGAACAGATTAATGAAGCGCCCTACGAGGCGTGGTTTGTGAAGGTAGAGAATGTGACGGAAGAGGAAGAACTGCTGGACGCGGAGGCATATGAGGCTCACTGCGCCAGTGAGAAAGAGAACGGATAAGGCCAAAGCTTATCGATGCACAATAATGCCGATGATGTCTCTATGCAGGGCGTCATCGTTTCATGGACAGGAGGTGTCTATTATGGGATCTTATATTCCTAATACCAGAGAAGAGCGTCAGCAGATGCTTCAGGATATCGGTATGAGCTCCTTTGACGAGTTATACGCAGACATCCCGGAAGCGCTGCGCTGCCGGGAACCGCTGGATCTGGAACCGGGCCTTTCCGAACTGGAAGTATCGCGTAAAATCGAGGCGATTGCTGCGAAGAATACCCGGTTTTCCCATATTTTCCGGGGAGCCGGTTCGTATCACCATTATATTCCGGCGATTGTCCGGCAGGTGACTTCGAGGGAAGAATTTGTCACAGCTTATACGCCTTATCAGGCGGAGATCAGTCAGGGAATCCTGCAGTCGATCTTTGAATATCAGACAATGATCTGTGAGCTGACCGGCATGGACGTATCCAATGCGTCTGTTTACGACGGTGCTACAGCCGCGGCGGAAGCAGTGGCCATGTGCCGGGATCGCAGGCGGGGGACGGTTGTCGTCAGTGGATCGGTAGATCCAAAGGTCCTTTCGGTGATCCGGACCTATTGCTTTGGAAGCGGCGCGCCACTGATCATTTTACCGGATCAGGATGGTCTTACGGATATTGATGCGTGGTGCGGACTGGATCAGAAAGATATTGCCTGTCTGCTGATCCAGTCGCCAAATTATTATGGCCTGATCGAGGACGGTGCTGCGATTGCCAAAGCAGTTCATGAGGCAGGAGCGAAGTTGATCATGAGCTGCAATCCGATCTCACTGGGATTGTTAAAGACGCCGGCGGAATGTGGAGCGGATATCGCAGTGGGCGATGGCCAGCCGCTGGGACTGCCGATGGGATTTGGCGGTCCATATCTGGGATATATGGCGGCGACCAGAGAACTGATGCGTAAACTTCCGGGAAGGATTGTCGGCCAGACGGTGGATGCGGAAGGAAAACGTGCCTTTGTGCTGACACTGCAGGCGAGGGAACAGCATATCCGCCGGGAGAAAGCAAGCTCCAATGTCTGTTCGAATGAGGCGTTGTGCGCGATGACAGCGGCGGTCTATCTGGCCGCAATGGGGAGCGCGGGACTGGAAAAAACAGCGAAGAATTGTATGAACCTTGCTCATTACCTGTGCTCCGGCCTGGAGAATCTGGGCTTTTCCCGAAAGTACGGCGGAGAATATTTTCATGAGTTTGTTACGATCTGTCCCTGTGATGCCAGAGAACTCGCTGACCGGCTGGCAGAAAGAGGCTATCTGTCCGGGCTGACGATCGCGGAGAGGGAGATGCTCTGGTGCACGACGGAGATGAATTCGGTTGATGAGATCGACGGACTGCTGTCTGTGATCAAGGAGGTGCTGGCATGAAGCTGATATTTGAACTGGGAGGAACGGGGAGAGGCTGTGACCTGATCCCGGACTGCAAAGCGCCGGACAGCACCCAGGGTGTCTCACGGAGAGAGAAAAAGCCGATGCTGCCGGAAGTGTCGGAAACCGAGATCAGCCGGCATTATACAGAGCTTGCGAAGCAGGCATACGGTGTTAATGACGGATTTTATCCGCTTGGCTCCTGTACGATGAAATATAATCCGAAGATCAATGACCAGGCCGCGGCTCTTGCAGACTTTACCCAGATCCATCCGCTGCAGGCTGCGGCAGATGTGCAGGGGTGTCTGGAGGTCATCGGAGAGACGGAGAAAGCGTTGTGTGCAATCACAGGCATGGATGCCTGCACGCTGCAGCCGGCGGCGGGAGCACATGGGGAATTTACCGGTCTGCTGGTGATTAAGGCCTATCATGTCAGCCGCCAGGATCAGAAGCGCACAAAGATTATCGTCCCCGACTCTGCGCATGGAACCAATCCGGCCAGTGCGGCTATGGCAGATTTTGACGTGGTGAATATTCCGTCTGATGCGAATGGGTGCGTGGATCTGGAAGCGCTGCGCGCTGCTGTGGGAGAGGACACGGCCGGTCTGATGCTGACCAATCCGAACACCGTGGGACTGTTCGATCCGAATATCGCGAAGATTACGAGCATCGTCCATGAAGCCGGCGGCCTGTGCTATTATGACGGAGCAAACCTCAATGCGATTATGGGGATTGCCCGTCCGGGGGACATGGGCTTTGATGTGATGCATCTGAATCTGCATAAGACCTTTTCCACTCCGCACGGCGGCGGCGGTCCGGGCAGCGGGCCGGTGGCCTGTAAGAAATTCCTGCAGGAGTTCCTGCCGGGTATCCGCGTGGTAAAGGGAGCGGACGGATACGAGATGACGAGAGGCAGTCAGGCGGTCGGCAACGTGCATAGCTTTTACGGTAATTTCCTGGTGGTTGTGCGGGCATTGTGCTATATCCTCACACTGGGACGCGAGGGAATCCCGGAAGCCGCGGAAGGAGCGGTGCTGAACGCCAATTATATGATGCATCAACTAAAAGCCTGTTATCAGATGGCCTATGATCATACCTGCATGCATGAGTTTGTGATGACGCTGCAGCGGGAAAAGCATGAGCGTAATGTATCTGCTCTGGATATCGCGAAAGCGCTGCTGGATCACGGCATCCATCCGCCGACGATGTATTTCCCGCTGATTGTCCATGAGGCGCTGATGGTGGAGCCGACCGAGACCGAGAGCCGGGAGACGCTGGACGAGGCTGTGAAGATCTTTATCGAAGTGATGAAGCAGTCGGAGGAGATGCCGGAGCGGATGCATGAATATCCGCTGGCGGCGCCGATCGGCCGCCCGGATGAGGTGGCGGCAGCGAGAAAGCCGGTTGTGCGTTATTGCAGAGAATGATGGGTAAGCTGTGGGAAAGGACGATGGAAGGGAGACTGTTATGATTGAGCGTATTTCATCCTATACCAGTAAAACGATGGATCCCTATCAGAATCTGGCCATTGAAGAGTATCTCACCTTTCACACCAGACCGGAGGAGTGCATCCTTTTCCTGTGGCAGAATGAACATACCGTTGTCATCGGCCGCAACCAGAATTGCTGGAAGGAATGCAGGGTGACAGAACTGGAAAAGGACGGCGGCCATCTGGCGCGCCGTCTTTCCGGCGGCGGCGCGGTCTATCACGACCGGGGCAATCTGAATTTTACTTTTTGCCTGCGCAAAGAAAATGCCGATGTGGAGAAACAACTGCAGGTGATCATTGACGCAGTTGCCGCTTTTGGTCTGAAGGCAGAGCTGACCGGTCGCAATGATATCGTACTGGAGGGGCAGAAATTTTCCGGAAACGCGTTTTATGACTCCGGCAGTTATTATTATCATCACGGAACTTTGCTTCTCGATGCAGATATCGCGTCAATGTCGCGTTTCTTACATCCGTCAAAAGCCAAGCTGGAGTCCAGGGGAGTCGCGTCCGTCCGTTCACGGGTGACGAACCTGTCGTCTCTGTGCGCGGAGATTACAACAGAATCCATGAAGGCGGCGATGACGGATTCGTTTTCTCATGTCTATGGAAGGAAAATGGAGACGTTCGATGAAACACGCTTCGATTGGGACGAGATTGGTCGCCTGCGGGAGCGCTTTGCCTCCCGCAAGTGGAAATATGGGCGAAAGATTCCTTTTACCGACCGGTTCGGGCAGAGATTTGACTGGGGTGAGGTGGAACTGGCGTTGAAAGTGAATGGCGGTATCGTTGAAGAAGCATTGCTGTCTTCAGACTCGATGGAGGCGGAATGGTTCGACGGAGTGGACGCGCAGCTGGCTGGTTGTCTTTATGAGGCAGAGGCACTGTGCGGTGTGCTGGAGCGGATCCTTACGGAACGGAATGTGCCGGAGACGGTGCGGGCGGAGTTGGCTGCAATGTTGCGCGGCGGCTTTTCGTCCCGCAGTGGGACATGTTAATAACCGGCGTAAGCACGGGTAAATCCGATCAGGAGGATAGAAAATGTTGGATCTTATTATTATAGGGGCAGGCCCCGGGGGATATGAGGCTGCCTTTGAGGCGGCAAGGCTGGGACTTTCTGCCGCGCTGGTGGAAAAGGAAGTCCTTGGGGGCACCTGTTTAAACCGCGGCTGTATCCCGACGAAAACGCTGATTCATGCGGCGGATGTTTACCGGGAGATAGAGGAATGCGGGCGTTTCGGGATTGTATCAGGCAGACCGTCTGTAGATATGAAAATGCTGCAGGAACATAGAAAAACGACAGTCGAAAGTCTGCAAAAGGGCATTGCGATGCGGCTAAAGGCGGCGAAGATTCCGGTTTATCAGGGGACAGGGACGATTCAGTCCGATGAGGAAAATGAACTGGATTCCGGAAAAGAAAAACAGGTTTGTGTGACCGCGCCGGACGGTTCAGAGACGCTGCTGGAGGCGAAAAATATTCTTATCGCCACAGGAAGTGTGCCATCTGTCCCGCCGATCCCCGGCAGTGATCTGCCCGGCGTCATGACCAGCGACGACCTCCTCTTTTACGATGGAGAACCGCTGGAATCTCTGCTGATCATTGGCGGCGGGGTGATCGGCGTGGAATTTGCCGGGATCGGACAGTCGTTGGGGACAAAGGTGACGATCCTGGAGGTGCTGCCGTCACTGATTGCTAATATGGATCGGGAACTCGGTCAGAGTCTGAAGCTGTCGTTAAAGAAAAAGGGTGCTGATATCCATACGGGGGCAAAGGTATCCGCACTGGCGCAGACGCCGGAAGGCATCTGCTGCACCTATACAGAAAAAGATGGAGAACACAGCTGCACGGCTCAGGCAGTGCTGATCGCTACAGGACGGCGCGCTTATACAGGAGGATTATTTTCAGCGGGATGTACGCCGGAGATGGAACGGGGGCGCATTCTGGTGAATGACTGGTACGAGACCAGTATCCCCGGTATTTATGCAGTCGGTGACGTGAATGGGCAGATCCAGCTCGCTCACGCGGCGACGGCACAGGGACTGCGGGCAGTGCGTCATATAGCCGGCCGGGCTGTTGATGCGGAACCGGATCTGATCCCGTCGTGTATTTATTCCAGTCCGGAGATCGCTTCGGTGGGACTGACAGCAGAAGAAGCAAAAGTGAGGGGGATCACGGCAAAGAGTCACAAGATTTTGAGCTCCGCAAACGGGAAATCCGTACTGACCCTGCAGGAACGTGGATTTATCAAAGTCGTCTATGAGACGGATACCCATGTGATCCTCGGCGTACATCTTCTCTGCGCCCGTGCGACTGACATGGTCAGCGAGTTTGCCGTCGCGATTCGGGAAAAGCTGACGTTGGAGCAGATGGCGGCTGTCGTCCGGCCGCATCCGTCCTTCAGCGAGATGATCACGGAGGCAGTGAGGATATAAAACATAATGACAAATAACGAAAGCTCTGATAAAATAAGAATCGGATTCAGACAAAATGGAGGTAGTTGAGATGAAGGTTCTGATGTTAAACGGAAGTTCAAAACAAAACGGCAATACGTATCGTTCCCTGCTTGAGGTGGGTCAGCAGCTTGAGAAAGAAGGGATCGAGTATGAGATCTTCCAGATCGGCGGAGGTCCCATCCGTGATTGTATCGGCTGCGGACAGTGCACAGAAAAGGGTTGTGTATTTGAGGATGACAAGGTAAATGAATTCATTCAGAAGGCAAAAGAAGCGGACGGGTTTGTATTTGGGACACCGGTTTACTATGCGCATCCAAGCGGACGGATCTTATCCTTCCTCGATCGGGTGTTTTACAGCGGAGGCAGTGCTTTCAAGTTTAAGCCGGGAGCCTCAGTCGCCGTGGCAAGAAGAGGAGGAACGACGGCGTCCTTTGATGTGCTGAATAAATATTTCGGAATCTCGCAGATGCCGACCGTCGGCTCTACCTACTGGAATAATGTCCATGGACGTGTACCGGGAGAAGCGGAGCAGGACGAGGAGGGACTGCGGACCATGCGTAACCTGGCGCGTAATCTGGCATGGATGCTGAAATGCTTTGAAAAAGGCCGCGAGACAGGCATTTCGCTGCCAGAGACTGAAAGAGGCCGGCAGACGAATTTTATCCGGTAAGATATTTCCATAAGCAGGAGCTGGGAACCACAGGAATCAAACAGGAATGACATTGGGAGATATTATGACTAATGACAAAAAATATTATCAGGTATTGTCTGAATCAATCTTAAAGAAGCAACCATTTCTGAAAAACACAGAACTGGCGTACGAGATGATACTGGAAGAAGTGCTGCGCGGTCGTTTGATTCCAGGTGAAAAAATTTTGCAGGAAAATCTGGCCGTACTCTTTGATATGAGCCGTACACCTGTTAGAGATGCTTTGCTTCGTCTGGAACAGGAAGGTTTTTTAGAGCATAATGAAAAAAATGGTTTTCAGGTGCAAAATATATCGTTAAAAGATTACGTTGATTTCTGTGAATTCCGTCTGCTTTTAGAGCCAAAGGCTGCATATTTTGCCGCGAGAAATATCTCTGTGAAGCAGATGGAGCGGTTAAAACATAATATTGACGAATTTAAGGAGGCTGCAACAAGCGATAATTTTTATCAGAAATTGATTCTGGATAATGAGTTTCATTCAATTATCGCAAAGGCATCGGATAATTCCTATATCTACGAGACAATACAGCGGTATCGTTCCCGCGCAATTTTTCATATGCTTATGATTCCCAGAGATGAACGGAGCCGTTATGTTCTCAATAAACATATTGGTATTTATCAGGCTCTTTCAGATAATGATGAGGAACGGGCAGAGCAGATGATGAGAAGTCATTTGCAGTTTTATCTGAAAAACATTTATGATCTTTATCAATAAAGTGCATGAAAACCGGAAATTGTTTTTATTTTCATGCGCGTGAGGTTTAAACGTTTTTATTTTTACACAATACGTAAAGGCATGTTATAGTATTACCAACGTACAAAGGGGTATCGAATTGGAAATGATTCGGTACCCTTTTTGATTTTAGATGGAAAGAGGTTTTGGGATGAAAGTTGCAGTTTATAATACGGTGCGTGGTGGTACGGAAAGGTTCCGGCCATATGCGGATAAATATGACAACATCGAATTGGTTGCGATCGATTGTCCCCCAACTTTGGAAACGCTGGATAAGCTGAAGGAGTTTGGATGTGAGGCGATGATCTATACTTCGGATCATCAGGAAGGCGAAGAATTTTTTAAAAAAATTGCAGAGAATGGAGTGCGTTACGTATGCTGCTGCTGCACCGGATACGATCATTTTAATATTTCGGCAATGAAAAAATATGGGCTGAAGGGAGCAAATGTGCCATATTACTCACCGAACGCGATCTCGGAACATACGGTAATGCTCGTACTGGCGGCACTCCGTCACTTTCGGACTCAGATTCTGAATGTGGAACATGGTAATTATCAGCTGGCTGGTTTGATGGGAAGAGAAATCCGTAATATGTCAATAGGAATTGTAGGCGCCGGGAGGATCGGTTATGTAACGATGCAGTGCCTGAGCGGATTCAGACCCGGAAAAATGTATGCATATGATCCATTCCCCAATGAAAGAGTAAAGGAATACGCTCAGTTTACGACATTGGACGATCTTTATGCAAAGTGTGATGTGATTATTTATCATGCAATTTATAATGAGAAAAACCATCACATGGTAAATGCGGAGGCAATCCGGAAAATGAAGGATGGGGTGATCCTGATCAATGTGTCACGAGGCGGTTTATTTGATACAGATGCTGTGCTTGCCGGAATTGAAAGTGGTAAACTTGGCGGAGTATGCCTGGATGTAATAGAAGGAGAGGGGATTTTGAAAAAGCAAAAACAGTATGATATTTGCCCGATTTCGTCTCTGAGTAAACTTTTGGCACATCCGAATGTAATCTTTACGCCGCATGCCGCATTCTTTACGGATGAAGCAGACAGTAATATGAATGAAACAACGATTGAAAATCTGGAATCTTACATAACAACAGGTTCCTGTGACAAAGAAGTTGTGAAAGGATAGCGGTATGTTTTCTGGTTTGTATCGTTTAATGGGAATGATGCTGCTTCTCATAATTTCCGGTTTTCTTATGCGGGAAAAAGGAATTATCACAGATGCGGGAAAAAAATGCCTGACGGATATTATTTTATATGCTGTTCTTCCGTGTAATATCATTAAGGCATTTTCTGCTGATTTAGCAGAGGGATTCTGGGGGAAATTTCTGCAGGTGTTTATTGCGGCTGTTCTGGTTCAGGTGCTGTCTCTGATGGTTGCAAGATTTATGTATCGAAGAATGCCGTCTGGAGAAAAAGAGGTTTATCAATACGGCACAGCCTGTCCAAATTCTGGATTTATGGGGAATCCGTTGGCGGAAGGTGTATTTGGTCAGGCAGGGCTATTGTATGCAGCCGTATTTTTAATACCGCAGAGAGTTGTGATGTGGACGGCAGGCGTTTCTTATTTTCAGAAAGGGCAGGATAAGAGAAAAATTTATCGTAAAGTGCTTTTGCATCCATGTATGTTTGCTACTTATATTGGATTGATTATAATGGCGTTTCGGATTTCGCTGCCTGGGGTAATAAAAGACACGATAATATCGCTCAGTAATTGCTGTACGGCCTTGACGATGGTTTATATAGGAACGGTTTTGTCCGGAGTGGATTTTAAAGGTATTATGGGGAAAAATCAGATTTATTTTGCTTGGATTCGTCTGGTGATGATACCACTATTGGTGTTTACAGGAGGCCGGATTGCCGGGGCAGATAAACTGGCAGTAGGAGTTTGCACACTGTTGTCGGCGACGCCGGCGGGAAGCACGACATCGATTTTGGCAGCAAAATATGAAGCAGATGAGGTGGCGGCAGCTAAAAGTGTTGTTTTTACTACTGCATTATGCGTGATTACAATACCTTTGTGGAGTGCCTTTTTACTCAATGGACTGAATATGTGAAACTGACGATTTGAAAAATTTATGATGAATAAATACGGCAAAGGAGCTGTGAGGAGATTTTACTCTTTTCAGCTTCTTTTCGTTTTTATTATAAAAGAAAAAATGGCAGGAGGAGTCAAAAATTATGAAGGAAAACAGAAGCATCAGGGAAAAGAATCATCCGGGCATGTTGACGGCGACCGTGTCGTTAATTATTTTGATTGTCGTCATTATTGCGTGTATGAAAATGGGGTTTGGCACACAGATGTCTGTATTTGCGGGAGCAGTAGTATCGGTTGTGATAGCACTGTTACAGAAGTCAAAATGGGATGAAATCCAAACACTTTCCATGGAAAATCTGTCAAATTGTGGAGTACCGTTGATTATTCTTGCTTTGGTCGGTATTCTGGTAGGAACATGGCTGATCGGAGGTACGCTGCCAACACTTATTTATTATGGACTGAAAATAATTTCGCCTCTGGCGATCTTGCCGCTGAGTTTTGTTTTGTGTATGCTGACTTCTGTATTTACAGGTACTTCCTTTGGAAGTATGGCGACGATGGGACTTGCAATGTTTGGGATTGGTGTTAATATGGGTATTCCGGGAACGGTTCTGGTGGGTGCGATTGTTTCCGGTGCTTATTTTGGGGATAAGATGTCGCCGATGTCTGATACGACTAATGTAGCACCGGCGATGGCTGGAACTGATTTGTATTCTCATATTGGTTCTATGATGTATACGACACTCCCGGCAACTTTAGCGGCGTTGATTCTGTATATTGTAATTGGCCTGAAATATGCGGATACAGCATTTGATGCAACAACGGTGAATCTGATGATAGACACGCTGGAGGGAAGTTTTAATCTGACGCCGATCTGCCTGCTTCCACTCGTAATGGTATTGGCTCTCTCCGTGTTAAAAGTTCCATCTGTTCTGGCTATGGGAGCTGCATCCGTTGTCAGCGTAATCATTGCAATGTTGACGCAGCAGGTGCCGGTGCGATCCGTTATGAGCGCGGCGTTGAACGGCTATGTTTCATCAACGGGAGTTTCGATTGTAGATACAATTCTTACGAGAGGCGGCATTGCTTCCATGATCGGGACGATTTCTATTATTTTCTTTTCGTCCTTTATGGCAGGAGCATTGAAGTCATGTGGAATTCTTGATGTTTTTGTTGAGATGCTTTTGAGAGTGGTCACATCCACGAGAAGTTTAATTGTAACCACACTTGTGTTTGGGTGGGGCATTGTTATGCTGACAGGCAATCAGATGCTTGGTATTATTATTCCGGGAAAGGCGATGGGGGACGCCTATGATAAACTGGATGTCCATCGTAAAGTGCTTTCCCGCTCACTGGAAGATTCTGCTACCATTGGTGCTCCATTAATTCCCTGGTCTTCTGCGACTGCTTATATTACAGGCGTTTTTGGAATTGGCATCGGTTATATTCCGTTTGCTCTGTTATGTTGGCTTGTGCCGGTGTTTTCTGTTCTTTGTGCCTGCACCGGTTTTGGCGTATGGCACTCGAACGAGTCAGATGTAGCGAAAAGGGGACATGAAAAAACTTATACAGATAATTTAAATGGAGGTATGGCATGATATACAGATTTCCTGAAAAAATACAGGACAACCAGAAAAGCCTGATTCGAGATATCGCGGAGAGAGGAAGCAGAATTCCAGGATTCATTTCTTTTGCGCTGGGGAATCCGGCAGCGGAAAGTATACCTGTTGAGATCTTACAGGAGTGCGCCCGCGAGGTATTTGAAGAAGACCCGATGAAAGTACTTCAGTATGGACCACTTGCGGGAGAAGCAGAGATTAGCAGCTGGATCCGTCAAAGACTGATTGCGACAAAAGGTTGTCCGGAGAACAATCATCAGGTTATGATGTTGACCGGTTCCGGCAAAGCGCTGGGACTGGTCCCCAGGACTTTGTGCGAAGAGGGTGATGAGGCTTTCTGTGATGAATTTACATTTCCTAACGGATTTAACAGCATGAAAAATGTGGGAGCCATACCGGTCGGTATTCCTATGGACGAAAATGGCATGATACCGGAAGAACTGGAAAAGCAGGCAAAACGTGGAAAAGGAAAATATGTTTACCTGATTCCTAATTTTCAGAATCCGACCGGCCTCACGATGCCGATTGAGAGACGAAAAGAAATATATGAAGTGGCACGCAGGTATGATCTGATTATATATGAGGATGATCCATATGGAGAAATTCGGTTTTGTGGGGATTCGGTACCGACAATAAAAAGTTTTGATGATGACGGCAGAGTAATTTATGTGGGTTCTTTTTCAAAAACACTTTCAGCGGGCCTGCGAGTTGGATTTTTATATGCGTCCAATGAACTGATTCGCAAAATTTCAGTCGTCAAGGGAGCTGATGGTCAGGATCCGATTTATAATCAAAAAATTATTCTGAAAGCTCTTGGAAAAATGGATTATGAGGAACATCTGAAAACGATCAGTGCGATATACGGAAGAAAATGCCGGATTATGGCTGATGGGCTGATGGAATATTGTTCTTCTAAATGTCATATTCTGATTCCGGAAGGCGGCATGTTTATCTGGGTTGTTATACCAGAAAGTGAGGATATTAATGCAGTGAGTGATGCCGCGATTGCCGCAGGGGTCGGGGTTGTAAAAAGTGAGGCCTTTGCTGTTGATCCATCCAGACCTGGACATGCGTTCCGGCTTAACTTCTCGGCTTCGAAAGATGAAGATATCCAAAGGGGATGCAGAATATTTGGACAGATCACACGAGAGTTTTTTGACTAGGGGTTTGATGAAAAATATTTCTCTGATTGAATTGCATTTAGCTGGAAAAGCGTGGATGTGACAGGTATTTTAAAAAATTAATGGTATTTATCATTGAAATAGGTTGTGTATTTCGTTTATACTATAAATCAGGATTCCTCTTTCTCGTTAAGAGAGAGGATAAGATATGGCAAAAGAGTTTCAAAAGCTGACAATTAAAGATCCGTTTATGTTTGCTGCGGTTATGAATGACGAGGAAACCTGCAGGCGGATGCTGGAAACGATACTGGAAATGCAGATTCTGGAAGTGACAATCGTTACTGAAAAGACGATGGATTATCACCCGGATTATCGCGGAGTACGGCTGGATGTTCTGGCGGTTGAAAATAAGACAGAGCGGCGTTTCAATGTGGAAATGCAGGTGAAACCGCCTAAGAATTTACTCAGACGGTGTCGTTTTTATCATTCCGGTATGGATATGAACGCGCTTCCGAGCGGTACGGATTACAATGAACTGCCGGATGCGTATGTCATTTTTATCTGCGATTTCGATCCGCTTGGAAAGAAATTATATCGTTACCGTTGCCAGATGACCTGCGAAGAAACCGGAGAGCTCTTGAATGATGGGAGCAGAACTATATTGTTGAGTACAAAAGGAACGAATCCTCAGGATGTACCAACAGAACTGGTTCATTTTCTGAAATACGTAGGGCATCCAGATGATCGATCTTTTTCTATGAGCAGAAATGATCTTCCAAACTTTTTGGATCAAAGGGTTGTAGCAATCAAACAGGAGCGAAGTTGGGAGGCGAAATATATGCTATTCAGAGAAATGCTGAGAGATGAACGAGAAGAAGGACGGATAGATGGGCTGAAAGATACGATTATGGATTTTTTGTCGGAGCAGGGAGAGGTGCCGAGGGACATCCACGAACAGATTATACACGAGAATGATGAATTGGTTTTAAAGAAGTGGATACGTTCTGCGTTGAAAGCGGAGTCTTTTGATGAATTCCGCCAGAGCATGTGACAGAACGAAAAACAAAGGATGTATAGGATACGATAGAAAGATAAGGTGAGAAGAATCACATGAAACAATGTATTTGGCAAGGGAAGAGGAATCCTTTTACAAAGGATGAAAGTGACATCAAAATGCATAGGAAGAATGATAGAAAATGCCGCCTTGACAAAACATTTTTCCGTGTTATAATCGGATTTAGCTGAAAGACAAAGCGTTGATGAGAAGAGTACCTTCATGGAATGTTTCAGAGAGAGATGGGCGGGTGGAAGCATCTCACAGGAAATGTCGGGAAGACCAGCTCAGAGCGGTCCTTAATCGGACACGGTGACTCCGTTATCGTCAGAATGAGAGGATGGGGATTCCTGATGATCCCTGTCAAGCAGGGTGGAACCGCGGTAATGATCGTCCCTTGCCATATATTTTTATGTGGCAGGGGATTTTTTATTTTTAAATTATAAAGGAGTACTTGTATGAAGATCACATTAAAAGACGGAAGTGTGAAGGAATACGCACAGCCTATGTCAATCCTCGACATCGCAAGGGATCTGAGCGAAGGCCTGGCGCGTGTGGCCTGTGTCGGCGAAGTGGATGGAGAAAAGATGGATCTGCGCACCGTGATTGACCATGACTGCACATTAAATATCTGCACCGCAAAGGATGACGCGGGCCTGGCGACGCTGCGCCATACCGCGAGCCATGTGATGGCACAGGCAGTCAAGCGTCTCTTCCCCTCGGCAAAGCTGGCAATCGGTCCGTCGATCGCAGACGGTTTTTATTATGATATTGATTTTGAAGAGCCGATCAGTGCGGAGGATACTGAGAAGATCGAGGCAGAGATGAAGAAAATCATCAAGGAAAATCTGCCGCTGGAGCGTTTTGAACTGCCGAGGGCGGAGGCGATCGCTCTGATGCAGGAGAAGGAAGAACCTTATAAGGTGGAATTGATTCAGGATCTTCCCGAAGATGCGGTTATCAGCTTTTACAAACAGGGTGAATTTACCGACCTTTGCGCGGGACCGCACCTGATGAGTACAAAAGAAGTCGGCAAGGCGTACAAGATCACCAGCATCGCCGGCGCGTACTGGCGCGGAAATGAGCACAACAAGATGCTGACCCGTATTTATGCAACCGCTTTTGCGAAAAAAGATGAACTGGAAGCCTATATTACGATGATGGAAGAAGCGAAGAAACGCGATCACCGGAAATTAGGAAAAGAACTGAAGCTGTTCATGATGAGTGATTATGGCCCGGGATTCCCATTTTTCCTGCCAAACGGCATGGTACTGCGCAATACACTGATGGAATACTGGCGGGAGATCCATTATCGGAATGACTATGTAGAGATTTCTACGCCGATCATGCTGAACCGGAGCCTCTGGGAGACCTCCGGCCACTGGGATCATTATAAGGAAAATATGTACACGACTGTGATTGACGATAATGATTTTGCGATCAAGCCGATGAACTGTCCGGGATCGATTCTGGTTTATCAGAACGAGCCGCGTTCTTATCGGGATCTTCCGCTGCGTTATGCAGAGTGCGGCTTGGTACATCGCCATGAGAAGAGCGGAGAACTACATGGCCTGATGCGTGTGCGCTGCTTTACACAGGACGATGCCCATATCTTTATCACGCCGGAGCAGATCCGTGACGAGGTGACGAGGATTGCGGCACTGATCAATCAGGTCTATGAACTGTTTGGATTCCGGTATCATGTAGAACTGTCGACTCGTCCGGAGGACTCGATGGGGTCAGATGAAGACTGGGCGGCAGCAGAGGAGGGTCTGAAGCAGGCGCTTGAGTCGATCGGTCTTCCTTATGTAATTAATGAAGGGGACGGCGCGTTCTACGGACCAAAGATTGATTTCCATCTGGTTGACGCGATCGGAAGGACCTGGCAGTGCGGTACGATTCAGCTGGATTTCCAGCTGCCGCAGCGTTTTGAACTCGAATATACCGGAGCGGACGGCATGAAGCACAGACCGATTATGATTCACCGCGTTTGCTTTGGATCGGTTGAGCGTTTTATCGGCATTCTGATCGAGCATTTTGCGGGAGCATTTCCGACCTGGCTGGCTCCGGTGCAGGTAAAGGTACTGCCGATTTCCGAAAAATTTATGGATTACGCCAAGGCGGTAACAGAGAAGCTTCTTGATGCCGGAGTCCGTGCAGAACTGGATACTCAGGATCAGAAGATCGGTTATAAGATCCGCAGCGCTCAGATGCAGAAGATCCCTTATATGCTGGTGGTAGGTCAGAAAGAGCAGGAAGAGGGACTTGTCGCAGTCCGCAGCCGCGCAAAGGGAGACGAGGGGCAGAGATCGCTGGAGAACTTTATCGCCGATATTTGCCAAGAGATTGCGTCCCGGAGAATTGACGCGGGAGAGGAGAAGTAACGATTGATGTCGGTTCTTCTCCGTACAGGGCTTTTCAGTACGCTGTATTGGAATCATTAAAATTATAGCGGAGATATCCTGTATTTTCCGGATTGTTACGAATAATAATCGATAAAAAATGCATACTAACGGTGTATGGCAAAAAATGATTCACAGGAGGTATGCATGAATATGACAAAACTGGATTGTAGTGTGACAAACTGTATGCACAACGCGGATCAGCGCTGCTGTAAGCAGGCGATTGTTGTCGACGGTCATGAGGCAATGGCGAAAGAAGATACATGCTGCGGAAGCTTTGATGAGAATAAAGACGGCTTCTTTCAAAATGTATTCAAGACACCGGAAAACCGTCTGGAGATCGACTGCGAGGCGATCAACTGTATCTACAACGAGAAACGGCATTGCCGCGCCGAGCAGATCGGGATCCGAGGGGAGAGCGCAAACACGGCAGAGCAGACGCTGTGTGATACGTTTAAGACAAGATAACAGACACAATAGATGATGTGGGCCGGGACCCTGACAAGGTTCCGGCTGCCTTTATATGCACAGAGCCGGGCAGGGAATTTCGCGGCTTGCGCCGCACCCGCCCCGCGCGGCGAGCAGGAGGCAAAAAGCAGCCTCCTGCTCGATTACATAGACCAATTTCCCGGCGGATTTGCAAGTCTGGAGATTGACTTGTTTTTGGGAATGGCTTATAATATTTGATAACTGTTTGAAATTATTATGCCAGTGCGAATGGAAAAGGAGCTCGAAACCCGATGATAAAAAGCATGACCGGCTTTGGACGGTACGAGACGGTTACGGCGGACTATAAAATCTCGGTGGAGATGAAGGCCGTTAACCACAGATATCTGGATCTGGGAATTAAGATGCCGAAAAAATTCAATCTGTTTGAAGCGCAGATTCGCAATCTTTTAAAGACCTATGTCCAGCGGGGGAAGGTCGATGTTTATATTACGTATGAGGATTATACCGAAGGGTCTCTGGCATTAAAGTATAATGCCGCGCTTGCTGCCGAGTATATGGACTGTTTCCGGCAGATGGAGAAGTCGTTCGGACTGGAAAATGATATCCGGGTGTCCGATCTGGCGAAGATGCCGGAGGTTCTGACGATGGAGCAGGAGCCGGAGGACGAGGATGAGATGTGGAAACGGCTGTCCGAAGTGATCGAGGGCGCCGCAAAGAACTTTGTCGATTCTCGCGTGCTTGAGGGAGAAAAGCTGAGAGAAGATCTTCTGGGTAAGCTGGATTACATGATGACGCTGGTCGATTTTATAGAGGAGCGTTCACCGGAGATTATCCGGGAGTATCGCGCGAAGCTCGAAGAAAAGGTAAAAGAGATTCTGGACGGCAGGACTTTTGATGACAGCCGGATCATCGCGGAGGTGACGATCTACGCGGATAAGATCTGTGTGGATGAGGAGATGGTCCGTCTGCGCAGCCATATCGATGCGACGAAGAAGGAACTGCAAGACGGCGGCTGTGTCGGGCGCAAGCTGGATTTCCTTGCACAGGAGATGAACCGCGAGGCAAATACCACACTTTCCAAATCTTCCGATCCGGAAGTAGCGGATAAAGCCATCGCCCTGAAGACAGAGATCGAAAAAGTAAGGGAGCAAATTCAAAACATCGAGTGATAAGGCAGACGGCGCGAGAAGATGCGCTGTCGAAAGGGAGCCAGTCCCTGCGACAAGCTTGCTTGTGAGCCGGGCAAGAAGATGCGCCGTAACTATATAAATGAGGTGTGAAACGATGAACCAGAGAGGGATATTAACCGTGATATCCGGTTTCTCCGGCGCGGGAAAGGGTACACTGATCCGGGAATTGCTCTCGCGCTATCCGCAGCGGTATGCGCTGTCGGTGTCCGCGACGACCCGGAGTCCGCGGCCGGGCGAAGAGAACGGGCGGGAATATTTTTTCGTAACGAAAGAAGAGTTTGAAAAACGGATCCGCGACGGCGGACTGATTGAATACGCGCAGTATGTAGAGAATTACTATGGTACGCCGAAGGATTACGTAGATGAGCAGCTGGAGGCCGGAAAGGACGTGATCCTTGAGATCGAGGTCCAGGGAGCATTAAAGGTAAAGGAAAAATTCCCGGATACGCTGTTGCTGTTTGTAACGCCGCCGGGAGCTGCCGAGCTGGAGAACCGGCTGAGAGGCCGGGGCACAGAGTCCGAAGAGGTGATTCTGAATCGTCTCCGTCAGGCTTCGAGGGAGGCGTCCTTTATGGATCGCTATGATTATATTCTGGTGAATGACAAACTTGAAGTCTGTGCGGAAGAGCTTCACGCGCTGATCTCATCGCAGCGGTTGCGGATGTCCGCGAATGCAGCTTTTATCACACAGATGAAGAAAGAATTAGAAAGATATTGTATGTAATCCTTTTGCTTACGCAGTGGGTTTATAAAAATAATAAATGATTGATAGTAATCTAGTAATCTGAAAATAACGATAATAAATTTAGGAGGCAAACGATATCATAGCGTTTGCCGGATAGAAAAAGGAGATATTGCCATGTTGCGTCCATCTTATCTGGATTTGATTGAAGCTGTTAATAAAGATGTACAGCCGGGAGAAGAACCGCTGGTTCAGAGTCGGTATTCGATTGTTCTCGCGTCCGCGAAACGGGCGAGACAGCTGATCGATGGGGAGGAACCGTTGATCAACAGCAAAGATGCGGAAAATAAACCGCTTTCGATTGCGGTACAGGAGCTTTACCGCGGTAAGGTAAAGATTGTCAGAGATCAGGACAAAGAAGAATAATAAGAACAGAAGGGAAAAATAAGGCTGCCTCATATCACACATTTCGGGACGGCCTTTTTTACGAGGAGCTTCTTTTATGAAAATTCTGTGTATATCTCTGGGCTGTGACAAGAATCTGGTCGATACCGAGATGATGCTGGGTCTTCTGACCCGGGACGGCTATACCTTTACGGATGATGAACAGGAGGCAGATATTATCGTCATCAATACCTGCTGTTTTATCAATGACGCGAAGGAAGAAAGTGTGAATACGATTCTGGAGATGGCCGAGTTAAAGAAAACCGGCCACCTGAAGGCACTGATCGTAACCGGTTGTCTGGCACAGCGCTACCGGCAGGAGATTCTGGATGAGATTCCGGAAGTTGACGGGATTCTGGGTACTTCGTCGTATGATGAGATCTGTGTGGTACTGAAAAAGGCGCTTGAGGGGGAGAAGACTCTGCGTCTGATGGAAGCAGATCGGACGCCGGAGCCCGGAGGCGGTCGGATCCTTACGACCGGCGGGCATTATGCCTTTTTAAAGATCGCAGAGGGCTGTGATAAACACTGCACCTATTGTATCATCCCGAGTCTTCGGGGGCGCTATCGCAGCGTGCCGATGGAAGATCTGGTGAAGGAGGCAGAAGGTCTGGCAGAACAGGGCGTGCGCGAACTGATTCTGGTTGCGCAGGAGACGACGCTTTACGGAGTCGACCTTTATGGAGAAAAAAAGCTGCCGGAGCTGCTGCACAGGCTGGCGGCGGTGGACGGCCTTTATTGGATCCGGATCTTATATTGTTATCCGGAAGAGATTACGGAGGAGCTGATCGACACGATTGCCTCCGAAGAAAAGATTTGCCATTATCTGGACATCCCGATCCAGCATGCGAGCGACCGTGTCTTAAAGCGTATGGGACGCCGGACCAATCAGGAGGAACTCCGGGAAAAGATCCGCATGATCCGTGAGAGGGTTCCGGATATCGCGCTTCGCACGACGCTGATTACCGGATTCCCCGGTGAAACCGACGAAGATCACGAGATTCTGATGGAATTTGTGAACGAGATGGAATTTGAACGTCTGGGAGTTTTCACGTATTCCGCAGAGGAGGACACCCCGGCGGCGGAATTTCCGGATCAGATCCCGGAGACGATCAAAGAGCAGAGACGCGATGAGGTGATGGAGCTGCAGCAGGAGATCGCCTTTGAAAAGTCGGAGGAGATGATTGGCCGTATCCTGGATGTGATGATTGAGGGAAAACTTGCGGATGAGCCGGCTTATGTCGGGCGCACCTATATGGACGCGCCGAATGTGGACGGATATATCTTTGTAACCAGCGGTGAGCTCTTTGTCTCAGGGGATTTTGTAAGAGTCCGGGTGACTGGGGCTTCGGATTATGATCTGACCGGGGAGGTGTACGATGAATTTACCGAATAAACTGACGACGCTGCGGGTGATCCTCATTCCGTTTTTTGTGTTTTTTCTGCTGGCGGAGGGCGGCACGTCGCGCATGTTCCGCTATGTGGCGGTAACGATTTTCATCGTAGCGAGCCTGACGGACCTGCTGGACGGAAAGATTGCCCGCAGGTACAATCTGGTGACCAACTTCGGCAAGTTTATGGATCCGCTGGCTGATAAGCTGTTAGTCTGCTCCGCGCTGATCTGCCTGACTGAGCTGGGACAGCTCGCGGCATGGATGACGATCATCATTGTCAGCCGGGAATTTATTATCAGTGGTTTCCGTCTGGTCGCGGCGGAGCAGGGGATCGTGATTGCGGCAAGCTACTGGGGCAAGTTTAAAACGACATTTCAGATGATTGCGGTTATCCTTATGATCATTGATATACCGCTTTTGAGTATGGCAACAACAGTTTGTACCTGGATCGCGTTGATCCTGACGGTTGTGTCGCTGATTGATTATATCGCAAAGAACCATAAGGTGCTTACGGAAGGAGCGATTTGATTATGACAGTAGAACTGATCTCGGTGGGGACCGAGCTGCTGATGGGAAATATTGTAAATACCAACACTCAGTATCTGGCGGAGAAGTGTGCGCTGCTCGGTTTGTCCATGTATTACCAGTCTGTGGTGGGAGATAACAGCGACCGTCTGGCGGAGACCTTCCGTACCGCACTGGATCGTTCCGATATCGTGATTCTGACCGGAGGATTGGGACCGACGGAAGATGACCTGACCAAGGAGACCTGTGCGGAAGTGATGGAGATGCCGCTGACAGAGGATGTACGCACCCGTGAACGGATCGAAAATTATCTGAAGAGCAACAATTTTGCGGTCATTACGGAAAATAACTGGAAGCAGGCACTCGTCCCGGAGGGAGCGATTGTTCTGGACAATGACAACGGCACGGCGCCCGGTCTGATTCTGGAAAAGAACGGGAAGACCGCGATCCTGCTGCCGGGGCCGCCCAATGAGATGATCCCGATTTTCCGCAAGCAGGTGTATCCGTATCTGAACCACCGCCAGCCGGAACTGATTCGCTCCAAGATGATCAAGGTGTGCAGCCTGGGTGAGAGCGTGATCGAGGATAAGCTGTTGGATCTGATCGACGCGCAGACCAATCCGACGATTGCAACCTATGCCAAGACTGGCGAGGTGCATATCCGTGTTACTGCGCGGGCAGAGAGCGAGGCGGCAGCCAAAAAGCTGCTTACCCCGGTGGTAAAGGAGATTAAGGGCCGTCTTGGCAATTATGTATATTCGACGAAGGAGCATGAGACTCTGGAGATGGTGGTAGTCGATCTGTTGAAGAAATATGATCTCACGGTTACGACAGCCGAATCCTGCACAGGCGGATTGATTGCCGGGAGAATTGTCAACGTACCGGGAGCGTCGGATGTATTTCACAGCGGTTTTGTCACTTATACGAATAAGGCAAAACGTAAATTTCTCGATGTCAGCAAGTCAACGCTCAAGCAGTACGGGGCGGTGAGCGAGCAGACGGTGAGAGAGATGGCGATCGGGGGAGTCTTTGCGACAGAAAGCGACGCCTGTATCGCGGTAACCGGTATCGCGGGTCCCGGCGGCGCGACGGACGATAAGCCCGTCGGCCTGGTCTATATCGCGACCTACATGAAAGATAAGGTAAATGTGGAGGAATATCATTTTAAAGGCAGCCGGGCAAAGATTCGTGAGCAGTCGGTGGTAAAGGCGCTCGATCTGCTGCGGCGTTCGATTCTGGAAAACTATGGCTGATGGAGAATAGCTTATGCGGGTGGTGGAAGATCTGTATCTGGGAGACAAAGCACGGCAGCGCCGGTTCGACATCCTTCAGGGACTCCGGGAGGGAAAGTTGCAGCCGGAGGTTTATGTGATTACGCCGCCGGTTTATGGGAATAATCTGCTTGAGATTTATCCATCGGCGGAGCTGTTGCTGCCGCCCCTGTGTGATCAGGATCGCCTGATCGTCGGGATCGCGGTTACATACTGGGAGGCGCTTGAGGTAGTTCGGAGAATTGTTGACGACAGAGTGAAACGGGGAGAATTATGTTAGCATTGCTGTTGGGGGTTCTGAAAATCGTGGGGATCGTCCTGCTGATCATTCTGGGAATCATTCTGCTGCTGATTCTGCTGGTTTTGCTGGTTCCGATCCGTTACCGTGTGGAAGGGGCATTTGACGGAAAGCCCGCGGGCCTTGCAAAAGTGACGTGGCTGCTGCATCTGATATCGGCAAAAGCGGAGTATCAGGAAGCACTGGATGTTACGGTCAGGGTTCTGGGCTTCCGGGTCTTTGGCATGAAACTGCCGGAGGAAGCGGGGGAAGATGCAAGTCCCAAAACAAAGCCGGATGCAGGTTCCAAAACAAAGTCGCATGGGAAAGCATCATCCGGAGCCGGAGAAGATACGGACGAGGATGCAGGCACTGAGAATTTGAAAGGGTGCGAGTCAAGTGCTGAGAGTAAGAAAAAGAATGCCGAAAAAACGGGGAAAGAGGAAATAAACCGGGAAGATGACGGCGGAGTAAGAGCGGAAGCAAAGACAGAGGTAAAGGCAGAGACAAAAGCAAAAATCAAGGTAAATAATACAGAGGCAGCTGACCTGAAAAAAACCGATGGAGTCGAACAAACCATTCATATAGAGGGAATGGATGGTAAGGAAGAGACTACTGGTAATAATATAGAAGAAACTCAGCCGCAAAGTTCCTCATCTTTCCTTACCGGAATCTATGAGAAATTAAACGCAAAGTGTGTCGGGACAATCAGGGGAATCTTACAGAAAATCCGTTCCGTGGCGGCCGCGGCGCGTGAGAAGTTTCAGGCGATCCGGGATAAGGAGGAATGGGCGGTTGCGTTCCTTAAAAACAAGGACAATCAGAAGACCTTTTGCCTGATGAAGCGCCAGATTTTCCGCCTGATTCGGCATATCTTTCCGCAGAAGCTGAGCGGTCGGGTGAAATTTGGTTTTGATGATCCGAGTACAACCGGACAGATCCTGACTTACATCAGTCCGTTTTACGGATGTTATGCCGGGAAACTGGAACTGATTCCGGTGTTTGAGGAAAAGGTGCTGGAAGGCGAGGTCAGCCTGAAAGGCAGAGCCCGGATCCTGACGGTATTATGGATCGCGGCGCGGATGTTATTTGACCGGAATTTCCGAAAACTGATTCGCTGGTTTTTGGATCGAGAGAGATAAAGGAGGGTGTAGTAATGGCAGACAATCATTTTTCAGAGACATTGGAATCCTTATTTAAGGGGATGGATCTCTTTGTCACGACAAAGACCGTAGTGGGGGAAGCGATCCAGGTTGACGGGGCGACGATTCTCCCGTTAGTAGACGTCAGCTGCGGGATGGCGGCCGGCGCTTTCGCGGACAACGCGAAAAATAACGGGGGCGGCGGTATGAGCGCCAAGATGAGCCCGAGCGCAGTGCTGGTGATCCAGAACGGCGTGACCAAGCTGGTCAGCGTCAAGTCACAGGATCCGGTTACCAAGGTGATCGATCTGGTTCCTGATCTGGTGAATCGTTTCACGGGTAAGAAGCAGGAGGAGATCTCGCCGGAAGCGATGAAAGCCGCGGAGGAGATCGCTGCAAAAGAAGAGGAATAGAAGCAAAACTTCCGGGTACGTGGGAAGGCAGGAGTTTCCATTGATGCAGATAAAATAAAGAAAGTCAGCAGCTTTGTGGTCTTTTGGAGCAGTATGGGACATATAATACAGGGAATCCTGCTATCCGGGTTGTCGAGATGAAAAGAGTTGTTGGCCTTATGTTGTTTTGTTTCGGTGCGGGGATGACACTGCTTCTTTTCATACCGGAAACATTGTCCACGCTGGTGTTTATGATCGGGTGCCTTGCCTTGGGGTATTATTTGTTCAGCTGTTAATATTTGTACAGCTATAGGGCCTGCCGTCGGCAGATAAGTGCCGTGCGGGCACCTTTCGTATGTTATGGCAAGAAAAAAGATCCTGCGAAGCAGGATCTTTTTTTAAGCTCTTTCAACAAGACCAGAACGTAAGCAAGAAGTACATACATACATCTTTTTCGCACCGCCGTTGACTTTAACCTTGACAGATTTCACATTTGCTTTCCACATCTTGTTGGATCTTCTATGTGAATGGCTTACATTATTACCGAAGTGAACTGCCTTCTCACAGATTGCACATTTTGCCATGTCAGCACCTCCCTTGACTGCTTATTGGTTCTGTATAGAAACCACAACAAGAGTATAATAACAGATGTTTTTCAATTTGGCAAGTATATTTTCAAAAAAGATGAGTGGCCGAGGCTCTGATCAGTTGATGCTTGAAAGGCGTTTATTGATTGGAGTCTTTTCTTTTGCATATAATTTTCCCCTTATTGCTTCATCCCATAAAGAAAAAGGTCGATTTTATGGCAGTGATGCATTATAGTATCTTGCGGGTATAAGCCTCTCGTCAGAGAGGAAAACTAATATAAAACCATATCAGAAGGAGGGATGCATTTTATGTATAAAGACAAAAGCAGAATCATCAGTGAGGGCATACTGAAGCGTTATCGGGAAACGCTGATAGAGGAAGAAAAGAGTAAAAATACGATTGATCAGTATCTGCGAGACCTGGAGAAATTCCGGCAGTATTTGGATGGGAGGAAAGTGGATAAAGGCCTGGTTATGCGTTACAAAGAAATGCTGATCAACAAATATAAGATCAGAAGTGTGAACGCGAAGCTTTCCGCATTAAATGGCTTTTTTAAGAAAAAAGGATGGTACGAATGTGTAGTGAAGCTGGTGAAAATGCAGAAGGAAACATTTCGTGCAAACAGCAGAGTGCTCACAAAGAAGGAATACATGCAGCTGATAAAAGAGGCAAATTTTCTGGGGAAAGAAAAGCTGAGTCTGGTGATCCAGACGCTGTGCTCGATGGGACTCCGGGTGAGTGAACTCCGTTTTATTACGGTAGAGGCCGTGCGGTTCGGATTGGCTGAGGTGACATTAAAGGGAAAGAGCCGGATCGTGCTGATGCCGGAGAATTTAAAGAATGTGCTTGAGAACTATATCAGGGAGCAGGGAATCAAAGATGGCTGTGTATTTATTACGAGGAGCGGCAGACCATTGGACAGGAGCAATATCTGGCGCGATATGAAAATACTCGGCAAGAAAGCCGGAATTATGCCGAGCAAGATCTTTCCGCACAATCTGAGACACCTTTTTGCATGCGTATATTATGCGGAGGAGAAAAATGCGAACCATCTGGCAGATATTATGGGACACTCCAGTTTGGATACCACGAGAATCTATACACAGATCAGCATGGAAGAAGAATTGGCCGCGTTAAATAAAATGGGACTGGTGGAGATGGACATTCCTGGGGTTATGAGAGTGAGTAACGAGGAAATGCATAAGGTTTACAATTGACATAAGTAAAATACACGTCAAAAAATGACTACATAATACACATTATGTAGTCATCTTTTCTAGTCATCTATATTTTACATCTAAAAGTACTAAAAATCAATAATAATCAATAATAT
>JAJBUA010000122.1 GCA_020860565.1 Clostridiales bacterium | reverse complement strand
TGGGTCGTCTTTCTGAAAAGCTGAGGATCGAAACCGTGGTACGCCGGTTTGCGGAGTTTTATGGATTCAGCGAAAGTATGACGTATTCATTTGAGAGCCCGAAGGTATTTGAGAAGCTGCTGATTCCGGAGGACAGCAGCCTGCGTCAGGCCATCCCGATTGCCAATCCGCTGGGCGAGGATTTCAGTATTATGAGGACGACTCCGTTAAATGGTATGCTGACCTCACTGTCGACGAACTATAACCGCCGTAATAAAAATGTAAAGCTCTATGAGCTTGCTAATGTCTATCTGCCGAAGGCGCTTCCGCTGACAGAGCTTCCGGACGAGCGGATGCAGTTTGTCCTGGGATTTTACGGCGAGGGGGACTTCTTTACGATGAAGGGTGCCGTGGAAGAAATCTTTGAAAAGCTGGGTATGAAGAAAAAGGTGCATTATAACCCGAATTGTGAACATCCGTATCTGCATCCGGGCAGAAAAGCGGAGATCATTTATGAGAAAATGATCGTGGGTTATATGGGAGAGATCCATCCGGACGTGGCGGACAACTATCGTCTGGGCGATCGCACGTACGTGGCGGTGATCGATATGCCGCTGATCCGGCAGTTTGTAGACTTTGAACGCAAATTTACCGGCATTGCGAAGTATCCGGCGGTCTCCCGCGATCTGAGCATGGTAGTGCCGAAAAACATCCTGGTTGGCCAGGTTGAGGATATGATTACCCTGCGAAGCGGAAAGATTCTGGAGAACTGTAAGCTGTTTGATATCTACGAAGGTGAGCAGATCGAGGAAGGGTTCAAGTCCGTGGCGTACTCTGTGACCTTCCGGGCGAAGGATCATACGCTGACCGATGAGGAAATTACCGTGGTCATGAGAAAGATTCTCAACGGGCTGCAGGGCATGGGTATCCGTCTGCGTGAATAGCCGGCAGGAAAATCTGAAAAATGGCAAAGAATCCGGATTTATCGCTTGCGTTTTCAGACTTGCTATGGTATGATTATTTTGTTTGACTATCAGGAGGTGCATTCGGATGCTGAAAATCATTTTATCCGTAATATTCGTGATCTTGTGTGTTGCATTGACCGTGATCGTGTTGCTTCAGGAAGGAAAATCAGCCGGACTGGGTTCCATCGGGGGTATGGCCGATTCCTACTGGGGAAAAAATAAAGGCCGTTCGATGGAGGGCAACCTGGAGAGGTTCACCAAGGCGGCGGCGGTATTGTTTGTGATACTTGCGGTTGCGCTGAACATACTGTAAATATACGGAAGATAAAGCACTCCTGGCAACAGGGGTGCTTTTTGTACCATTTTCTAAATTCTAAGGAGTTTTATGACGGAAGAATTATTAAAAGAGAGAAAAGAAAAGTTATGGAAGGTCATGCAGGACCCGCTGTATTCCCCGATGAAGATTAAGGAGCTGTCTGTGCTGCTGGATATTCCGCGGGAGCAGCGGGATGAGCTGAGAGAAGTCCTGGACGCACTGGTAGCGGAGGGCAGGATTGAACTGTCCAGACGTGGAAAATATGGGAAACCGGAGATCTTGCATCTGGCAGGGACCTTTTCGGGTACGGCAAAGGGTTTTGGATTCGTTACGGTGGAAGGCCGGGCGGAGGATATCTTTATCCCGGCGGAGAAAACCGGGTCGGCGATGCACGGAGATAAGGTGATGGCGGCAGTTTCGCCGGCGCGGACCGGCCGCAGAGCGGAGGGCGAGATCCTGCGGATCCTGGAGCGTGCCAATGAGACTGTGGTCGGCTTTTATCAGAAGAATAAATCTTACGGATTTGTCATTCCGGATAACCAGAAGCTGCGGCAGGACCTGTTCATTCCTCAGGGGAAGGATCTGGGAGCGGTGAATGGGCATAAGGTCGTGGCGAAGATCACCGAATATGGCAGCGAAAGACGCAATCCGCAGGGAGAGATCATCGAGATTCTGGGTCATGTGAATGATCCGGGCGTGGACATCCTTTCGATTGTCCGCGCGTACGGCCTGCCGGAAGCGTATCCGGAGGAAGTGATGCGTGAGGTTGCCGGACTGCCGGATACGGTATCCGAAGAAGAAATGGCCGGACGCAGAGATCTGCGGACGCTGCCGACGGTAACAATCGACGGCGAGGATGCCAGAGACCTGGACGACGCAGTGACGCTTGTGAGGACGCCGGAGGGATATCAGCTGGGTGTGCATATTGCGGATGTTTCTCACTATGTAAAAGAGGGAAGTCCTCTGGATGCGGAAGCGTTAAAGCGGGGCACCAGTGTATACCTGACCGATCGTGTGATCCCGATGCTGCCGCATAAGCTGTCCAACGGGATCTGTTCCTTAAATGCGGGCGTGGATCGGCTGGCGCTAAGCTGCATCATGGATATTGACAGTCAGGGGCGGATCATCGGCCATGAGATCACCGAGTCCGTGATCCGCGTGGATCGCCGGATGACATACACTGCCGTTAATGCCATTATCACGGATCATGACGAGACAGTGATGCAGGAGTATTCCGAATTTGTCGATCTCTTTATGCTGATGAAGGAACTGTCGGATATCCTGCGGGAACGCCGGAGAATTCGCGGTTCCATTGATTTTGATTTTCCGGAGACAAAGGTGATCCTGGATCCTCAGGGCCATCCGCTGGATATCCGGCCCTATGAGCGAAACGCGGCGACGAAGCTGATTGAGGACTTTATGCTGGCGGCGAATGAAACCGTGGCAGAAGATTATTTCTGGCGGGAGCTTCCTTTTGTATACCGGACGCATGAGAATCCGGATCCGGAGAAGATCCGGCGCTTTGCGATCCTGATCAATAATTTCGGCTATACGATTCACATGCAGAACGGCGAGGTTTACCCCAAGGAGATGCAGAAGCTGCTGACAAAGATCGAGGGCACGCCGGAGGAGGCGCTGATTACCCGTCTGGCGCTGCGCTCGATGAAGCAGGCAAAATATATGCCGGTATGCAGCGGCCATTTTGGGCTGGCGGCCCGGTATTATACTCATTTTACATCGCCGATCCGGCGTTATCCGGATCTGCAGATCCACAGGATTATCCGGGAAAGTCTGCATGGCGAACTGACAGAAGAGCGCATTGCGCATTATGATAAGATCCTGACCGGAGTATCGGTGCAGGCTTCGTCGACGGAGCGCCGCGAGGAGGAAGCAGAGCGTGAGACGGTCAAACTGAAAAAATGTGAATATATGTCCGGTCATATCGGAGAAGCGTTTGACGGAGTTGTTTCCGGCGTGGCGAACTGGGGATTCTATGTGGAACTGCCCAATACGGTCGAGGGTCTTGTGCGGGTGAATGAACTGAGAGGAGATTATTACATCTTTGATGAGGAACATCTGGAACTTCGCGGAGAGATGAGCGGGAAGACCTGGAAGCTTGGGCAGAAAGTGCGGGTAATTGTAACCGGTGCGGACCGGCTGACACGGACGGTTGAGTTTGTCCCTGAGGTCGAGTGGTAACGGGGAGTGCCTGTTGAGTAAGGAGAAGACAAGTGAAAGATACGGTCAAGCTGGTAGCCAATAATAAAAAGGCTTACCATGATTATTTTATCGATGAAAAATATGAGTGCGGCATCGAGCTTTTTGGTACGGAAGTAAAGTCGATTCGCATGGGACAGTGCAGCATCAAGGAAGCGTTTGTGCGTATCGAAGAGGGAGAGATCTGGATCCATGGTATGCACATCAATCCTTATGAAAAGGGAAATATTTTTAATAAAGATCCGCTGCGTTCCCGCAAGCTGCTGATGCACCGTAGGGAGATTGACAAGCTGTTTGGAAAAGTCAGGGAAAAAGGATTTACGCTGGTTCCGCTGCAGGTGTATCTGAAGGGCAGTCTGGTCAAGGTGGAGATCGGTCTGGCACGGGGCAAGAAGCTCTACGATAAGCGCGAAGCACTGGCTAAAAAAGATCAGAAGCGCGAGGTGGAGCGCGATTATAAGCAGAATCTGCGATAACTTTTCCGCTCCGTTCTGTTGCCACGTAAAGGATTATGTAAAATTTTTAAAATGCGGCATTGATTTTACGATGGGATAAGACTATAATTGGTGACAACAGATTTGATAAGCGTTTTTTTGGATGATAAACGTTTACAGATATTACAAAAAGGATGGAGGAGCCAACAATGGAAAAGAAAAATCTTGACTGGAGCAATATGGGATTTTCGTATATGGTGACAGACAAGCGTTATGTGGCAAATTACAAAGATGGTAAATGGGGCGAAGGCGTGATGACCTCGGATTCTGACGTAGTCATCAATGAGTGTGCCGGTATTCTCCAGTATTGTCAGGAGTGTTTTGAGGGACTGAAAGCGTATACAACGGTTGACGGAAGCATCGTAACCTTCCGGCCGGATATGAACGCGGAGCGTATGATGGATTCTGCAGCCTGGCTGGAGATGCCGCCGTTCCCGAAGGAGAGATTTCTGGAGGCGATCGATCTGGTAGTTAAGGAAAATGCCGCCTGGGTTCCGCCGTATGGAAGCGGGGCTACGCTGTATATCCGTCCATATATGTTCGCGTCAGGATCGGTGATCGGCGTTAAGCCGGCCGATGAATATCAGTTCCGTACCTTCTGTACGCCGGTAGGTCCGTACTTCAAGGGCGGCGCACGTCCGCTGACGATCTGCGTGAGCGACTTTGACCGTGCGGCTCCTCACGGCAGCGGTCATATCAAGGCAGGACTGAATTACGCGATGAGCCTTCATGCCAACATTATCGCCCACAGCAACGGCTTTGATGAGAACATGTTCCTGGATCCGGCAAGCAGGACTTATGTTGAGGAAACCGGCGGCGCGAACTTCCTGTTCGTGACGAAGAACGGCGAGATTGTAACGCCGAAGTCCAATTCGATCCTTCCGTCGATCACCAGACGTTCTCTGGTTTATGTTGCTGAGCACTATCTGGGCCTGAAGGTAACTCAGAGACCGGTGAAGTTCGCGGAACTGTCTGATTTCGTAGAGTGCGGCCTGTGCGGCACGGCAGCTGTCATCTCTCCGGTAGGCAAGGTTGTTGCTCATGACCAGGAGATCTGCTTCGCCAGCGGTATGGAAGAGATGGGACCGATCACGAAGAAGCTTTACGATACGCTGACCGGTATCCAGATGGGCACCATCGAAGCTCCGGAAGGCTGGATCCGCAAGATTCTGTAATATTTGAAATTTACCTTTTTCTTACAATTGGGTCTGCCCGGTTGACAACCGGGGCAGACCCAATTAAAATGACAATAGTAACATAGATTCCTGTTAAGGGGTTGTACTGGTTTCGACGGGGGTCATGCAGCTGGTGAAGCTATCCGCATGCGATGCGTGAAATGGCAAAATTAAAATTAAACGCTGAAGATAATTTAGCATACGCAGCCTAAGGGCTGCTGTCAGACTCAGTGCACTCACACGCTGAGAATCTGGCATCGACGATGTGAGAAACGACATATGCTAAGCTTTGCGCATATGGGCGTATCATGAAGCTACTAAAGCCGTAAGGGTGTCTGTTCCCGTACGGCGGAGGGAATGTCAAACAGCAGACTATGATAGTAGAAGAACAGGGAATTGATTTTCGGACCGGGGTTCAAATCCCCGCAGCTCCACTTGAAAACGTTGATTTTAAGCCATTTTCGAGAGGTTGGAAATGGCGGGTTTATCAAAAGGTTTATCAGATGAAGATTCGATTATTTAGGAAGGAGAAGCTAATACCGCTTCGAAAGAATTCAGGCATTAAGATAAGCACCTGAGCCATAACGGTTTAGGTGCTTGTTTTATTGGAATGATCCGCCGCATCCCCGCATAAACTGCTAATAAAAACGGAGTGGGGAGGCAGTTGATGAGAAGGTTCGGAAACGGGAAGTTATTTTTGACGCTGGCGCTTCTGGCGTGGGTATGCCTTGTCCGGATGCTGACGGCCTGCAGTGTGAACCGGACAGCGCAGGACAAAGTGCGGGATCTGGATTTTACGGTAGTCGGGGAAGCGGATTTGCCGCAGGAACTGGCGGAGCTGATTGCGGAGAAGAAGGCCGCGCCGTTTAAGTTGACATACAGTAACGATCAGGGTCTGTACATAGTAATCGGATATGGGGAGCAGATGACAGGCGGATACAGTATCAGTGTGAACGAGCTGTATCTGACGGAAAATTCGATTGTGATCGATACGGAACTGAAAGGACCGGCAAAAGGAGAGGAAACCGGTGTGGAGAAATCCTATCCCTACATCACCGTGAGAACAGAATATCTGGAAAATCCGGTGATTTTCCAGTAGTAAGAGGATGGAGAAAGGCAGAGGTGGGATTATGATCTTGGAGCTGGAAAAACAGAATATCCATATGAATCACTGGAAAAAACAGGTGAATACACAGGTGACGCTGGACGATGATTTTATTGTGCCGGATACCATGAGCGACATCGCACAGGTGATTTTAATCTCCGGAGAGATCCAGATGGAACCGGCGAAGGTCCAGAGCGAAAAACTGTCTGTGCACGGGCATCTGGACTTTCACATTCTTTACCGGAAGGAGGAAGGCGGGCTGCAGATGCTCGGCGGGCTGCTTCCGTTTGAGGATGCGGTCAATGTGCCGGATCTGGAAGAACGAGACTACGTCAGTGTACACGGCAAGCTGGAGGATCTTCACGCAGATATCATCAATTCACGTAAACTCAGCATCAAGGCAATCATTACACTGGAAATACGGGTGGAAACACTTTTTGACAGTGAGGCGGCGGTTGATGTCATCCCTCCGGAGGCGGATCCTTCCGGAGAAATGGCACCGCAGATTGAGATCCGTAAGGAAGAAAGGACCGTCGCGGCTATTGCACTTCGCCGTAAAGATACTTACCGTGTAAAGGAAGAAATTGCCTTGTCAGGCAGCAAACCTGCGATTGATCGGATCCTGTGGACAGAGATGCGTCTGACCGGGGTAACCGTACGGCCGTTGGACGGCAGTATTCATCTGGAAGGGTCTCTGCTGGTTTTCGTCATCTATGAAGGAGAAGGGGATCCGGATCTGGTTCAGTGGATCGAACAGAGCCTGCCTTTTACCGGAGAAGTCGAGATGCAGGGAGCAGCTGCGGAAATGATTCCGGCGATCTCCGTGCGGCTGATTCATAAGGATCTGGAGGCAAAACCGGATTATGACGGTGAGATGCGGGAACTGGGTATCGACGCGGTTGTAGAGCTGGATGTCCGTCTGTATGAAGAACAGGAACTGGCAATCGTGGAAGATCTGTACGCTGCAAATCGGGAAGTCGAACTGGAGACCGGCGAGGCCCGGTTTGATCGGATTCTCACCAGAAACAGCGGGAAATGCCGCATCGCCGAAAAGATATCGATGGATCACGGCGCGCGGATCCTGCAGGTGTGCCACAGCACCGGCGTTGCCAGAATCGATGAAGCCGTGCCGGGAGAAGATGTTCTGTCGATTGACGGAGCATTGGAACTGCAGATTCTGTATCTGACCGATGATGACCGGCAGCCGGTTCAGTCCATGACAGAGATGGTGCCCTTCCATTATGAAGCAGAAGCGCCGGGGATCCGGGCCGACAGTATCTGGCATCTGGAAACCGGACTGGAGCAGCTGACGGTCGCGCTGACCGGGGGTGATATGGCAGAGGTAAAGTCCGTCATCACGCTGGAACTTCTGGTGCTTCAGCCGGAGCGCTGCACGATCGTATGTAAAGCAGAATTATTGCCGTTAGATATTGCGAAATGGCAGGCAATACCGGGGATTGTCGGCTATCTGGTTCAGCCGGGCGATCTTCTGTGGGATATCGCAAAACGCTTTCACACCTCGATGGACGCGATCATTACGACCAATCATCTGCCGTCAGAAACCGTGCATCCGGGCGACAGCCTGATTCTGGTAAAAGAAGCCGGCCGATAATCACCAAAACGTCAGATGAGGAATACTATGAAGTGTACCGCATCCGGCTGATGCTTGAGATAGATCAGGGAGACCTGGGAGCTGCGGCACGTCCTGCAGGCGTGAGCAGCTCCTACATACGCCGGTTTTTGCTACGTGTAAACGCAGATTTCACTTTTCCAAAATCGTGTGCAAGTGAAAAAGATTTGTACAACCGGCAAAAACCGGATATAATGATAGATATTGCGGTCCGGAGGAAAAATCATTGGAAGATCCGAGCAAAGAGACGCAAACCGGAAACTACACTTATCTGCTTCGCTGCGCGGACGGCAGCCTGTACTGTGGCTGGACGAATCATCTCGCCGAACGTGTCCGCACACACAACGCGGGTAAGGGAGGAAAATATACCCGAAGCCACAGACCGGTGACACTGGTATATTATGAAGAATTCGCAACCAGACAGGAAGCCATGCGGCGCGAGTGGGAGGTGAAACGGCTGACCCACGCCGAGAAGCTGAAACTGATTCAGGGCTTTGCATCAAAGCTGTGATTCAAGTTTACAATTTTTTGTAATTATGGTATCCTAGAGTGAAGTTACAGGAATCACGAGAGGCCGCTGTCGACGGACTGATCTGTGATATGTGACAGAAAATCAGAGTATGGGAATTTTCTGTAGTAGAAGAGGCTTGCTGCTATGCCGAAATTTTACGAGCCTGAGGTATTAAAACGACTTCAGTCTGAAGAACTTGCGATTTTAAAGGATTTTATGGATTTGTGCGATCGTCATGGCCTGGTATATTTTGGCATCGCCGGTACGGGGATCGGGGCAATCCGCCATCAGGGATTTATCCCGTGGGATGATGATATCGATGTGGCCATGCCGCGGGAGAGCTTTGACCGGTTTGTCCGTCTGGCAAAGAAAGAACTGGGAGACCGTTACCGCGTGCTGAATGCCTGGACGGACCGCCGTTATCCGCTGATGACAACCCGCCTGATGCGGCGTGGGACGAGCTTTATTGAACACGCGATGAAGGGAGCAAAGTGCCCCTGTGGCATCTTTCTCGACCTCTATGTGCTGGATCCGGTGGCGGATCACCGTCTGGCTTATGAAGTCCAGTCCTGGGAAGCGTGGTTCTGGAGCAAGCTTTTGATCCTGCGCTGTATGCCGGAGCCGTATCTCTTTCAGAGCGGATGGAAGGCGCAGGTCATTTTATTTATCTGCAGGATGGTACATGCGGCGCTCTGCCTGCTGCGGATATCCCCGGGATGGCTGCGTGACCGCTGTGACCGGGTATGCCGTCGATATGAAGGGAAAGCGACCGGACGGATCGCATTTCTTCCGGACACCAGTCCTTACTGGAATGTATTTGAGGTAAAGAAGCTCTATCCGCTGCGCAGGCTGCCGTTTGAAGATCTGCAGCTGTATTTCCCGAATAATCTGGAAGAACGTCTGACGGAGCAGTACGGCGATTACATGCAGCTGCCGCCGGAGGACAAGCGCAAGACACATTATCCGTATCGGCTTCGATTCGGAAAAGATAAAAAATAAGGAGGAACTGCCATGCTGAATTTTGCCGTTGGGCCGGTGATGATGGAGGATAAGATCCTGCGGCTGGGCGCGGAGCAGATTCCATACTTTCGCACCGCGGAGTTTTCCGCGCTTATGAAGGAAAATGAAGAAATGATGAGACAGTGCATGGGTGCCGGAGACGGCAGCCGTGTACTGTTTTTGACTGGTTCCGGAACCGCGGCGATGGAGGCGGTCGTCTGGAATCTGTTTACTCCGCAGGATCGCGTCCTGGTGGTGAACGGCGGGAGCTTCGGCGCACGTTTCGCAAAGCTGTGCCAGATTCACCGCATCCCCTGTACCGAGATCCGGCTCCCCTTTGGGCGGACACTGACAGAAGCAGATCTGGCGCCTTATGACGGGCAGGGATATACCGGATTTTTGGTCAATCTGCTTGAGACGTCCTCAGGAGTAAGCTATGATATCGGCCTGATCAGCAGCTTCTGCCGGAAAAACGGCTGTCTGCTGGCGTGCGACGCGGTCAGCTCCTTTCTGGCAGACCCGTTTTTTATGGAAAAACAGGGGATTGATGCAGTATTAACCGGTTCTCAGAAATGCCTGGCGCTGCCGCCGGGGCTCTCCGTAATCGCACTGAATGCGCGGGCAGTCCGCCGGGTCGAAGAAAATGAGATCGAGTCGATGTACTTTGATTTAAAAGACTGCCTGAAAAACGGAGAGCGCGGACAGACACCCTTCACCCCGGCAGTGAGCGTACTGATCCAGCTTCACGCAAGACTGGAGGATATCAGCAAACGCGGCGTAGAAAGCGAATACGTCCGGACAGCTGAGCTGGCGGCACATTTCCGTGAAGGGATCCGGAAGCTTCCCTTCACGATAGCCTCAGACCGCCTCTCAAACGCAGTGACGCCCCTGCACCCGCTGAACACATCGGCGTATTCCATCTTCCTGACACTGAAGGATGAATACGGCATCTACGTGTGCCCGAACGGCGGCGATCAGGCAGATCAGGTCTTTCGTGTCGGACATATGGGGCACCTGACAAAAGCAGACAATCAGAAACTGCTGGACGCGCTGACAGATATGCAAAGGAGAGGACTCTTGTGAAGGTACTGATATTAGCAGCCGGCCGGGGAACCCGCATCTCCCGCTATCTGTCCGGCATGCCGAAATGCACCGTAGATATCGGCGGAGAACGCCTGATCCGCCATACCGTCAGACTGCTGCAGAGATACGGGATTCAGGACATCGGTATCGTGCTGGGATACCGGCAGGAGGCAGTCCGCGAAGTCCTGGCCGGACTGGATGTAACCTATTACGTAAACCCATTTTACGACGTAACCAACAGCATCGCCTCTGCCTGGTTCGCCCGCAGTTTCTTTGAACCAGAACAGGACATGATGATCATGAACGGCGACGTTTACATCGACGGAGACCTGTTAGAAGAACTCCTGAGAGAAACCCGCAGCCCGGTGATGTTTTCCGACGAGACACGCAAAGAAACTGCCGATTATAAATTTTACTACGAAAACGAAATCCTCAGGAAATACGGCAAAGAATTGCAGGGCGAAGACATCACCGGAGAATACATTGGCATCGCCCGTTTCGACCACACCTTTGTACCCGAATTCCTCACCAAGATGGACGAAATGATCGCAAACCAGCAGCATTCCGTCTGGTGGGAAAACGTACTCTACGAATTAAGCACAAAACGCGACATCTACGTCCGCGACATCCAGGGCCGCTTCTGGGCCGAGGTGGATTACATCGAAGACTACGAGCGGATACTGGACCATCGGAAATCAGCTTTGTGAGATGATGCCAACTAAGTAGTCCCTGAGAGGAACGAATATCCGCAGAGGACATTTTTCACGTCGGCACTTAGCGAGCAGGCTTTTGCGAGCTTAGTACCGTTACGTGAAAACCTAAGCGCAAGCGGTCCTCGGAGGATATTCGTTCCTCTCAGGGGCGGCCGCCCGCCAGCAAAGTTAAACATGAAAGGATCATACAAATTACTTACCTATGGATATACTTCGCACCCTCCTGATCAACGACGACAAGGCGACGCTCGAACGCCGCAACATGACCTGGAACATGCTGGGAAGCTTCCTGTACGCATTCGCCTCCATGGTACTGACGATGATCGTCGTCCAGCTGGTGGGAGACGAACAAGGCGGGATCTTTACCTTTGCGTTCACAACCTTCGGCCAGCAGATGTTCATGGTCGCATATTTCGGCATCCGCCCCTATCAGATCACAGACGTAGAAAACCGCTACTCCTTTGGCGAATATCTCCACCTGCGGATCCTTACCAGCGCGGCGGCGATCCTGATCGGGATCAGCTTTATCCTCGTTCAGGGGTATTCCAGACAAAAATCACTGGTGGTATTTCTGATGGTCTGCTACAAGGTGATCGACGGATTTGCAGACGCCTATGAGGCTGAATTTCAGCGCGGCGGACGTCTGTACCTGACAGGAAAATCCAATGCCTTCCGCACGATTCTGTCCGTGGGCAGCTTTTTCATCAGCCTGTATCTGACGAGGAACCTCGTCTTAGCGGCCGGCGTTGCGGTAATGGCACAGCTGGCGGGCCTGATTCTCTTTGACATATCGGTGATCCGGGCACTGCCCAATGTGGACTGGAGCTGGAAACTTTCCGGATGCCGGAGTCTGGTAAAAAGCTGCGTGCTGCTGTTTTTGTCCGTATTTCTGGATTTTTATATTTTCTCCGCGGCCAAATACGCGATAGACAGACATATGAGCGCCACATCCATGGCAGTATACGGGGCGATTTTCATGCCGACCTCCGTGATCAATCTGGTGGCGGGATTTGTGATCCGCCCGTTTCTCACGAAGCTCTCGCTGGCATGGGAGACTCAGGATCATCGTACCTTTAGCAGCGTGATCCGGATGATCTTTCTGGTAATACTGGGACTCACGGTGCTGGCGGTTGCGGGTGCGGCTCTTCTGGGGATCCCGGTGATCAGCCTGCTTTACCCGAATCTGCGGGAGCCGCTGGCCGCCTGCCGTCTGCCGCTGGTGATGATTATTCTGGGAGGCGGATTTAACGCCTGGATGAACCTGTTTTATTATAGTCTGGTGATAATGAAACGGCAGAGCACCATCTTTGCGGGATACATTCTGGTCTGCATCGTCGCTGCCACGATCTCCGGACCGGCCGTGATCCGGGCGGGACTTTGGGGCGGCGCGGCGTCTTATCTGATTTTAATGATCCTGCTGGCGTTTTGCTTCGGCATCATGACGCTTGCGGGGTTGCTTAGAGGAAAAACAGAAAAAAGGAACGGGAAATTGCCGCAGGGGCAGGGATAACGAAGAAGGATAAAAGGAAAATGGAGAAGAAAAAACCAACGGTTGCCGTGTTGATCCCGACGTATCGGCCGGATCAGAAATTTTTACGGATTTTAAAGATGCTGCAGCGGCAGACCTATCCGGTAAAACAGCTGATTATCATCAATACGGAAGAAGCCTTCTGGAATCAGGAAAAATATGAGAAATTCTCCGGGATGGAGGTTCATCATATTACGCGGGAAGCCTTTGACCATGGCGGCACCCGCCGTCAGGGCATGCGATATGTGAGGACAGATATCTGTATCTGTATGACTCAGGACGCAGTGCCGGCGGACGAACATCTGGTGGAGTATCTGGTGGCGGCGCTTACCGAGGATTACCGTGCCCTGAATGACCCGGTGGCCGTGGCTTACGCACGTCAGCTGCCGCGCAGGGACTGCGGGCTGGTCGAACGATATACGCGCTCCTTTAATTATCCTGCCAGAAGTATGGTAAAGACCGCGGATGATCTGCCGAAACTGGGGATCAAGACCTGGTTCTGTTCCAATGTATGCGCGGCTTATAATATGGAGATTTATGACCGGCTGGACGGATTTGTGGAGCGTGCGATTTTTAATGAAGACATGCTGTATGCGGCGCAGATGATTGACGCCGGTTATGCGATTGCCTATGCGGCGAAGGCGCAGGTCATTCATTCTCATAATTATACCTGCCGTCAGCAGTTCCGGAGGAATTTTGACCTGGCGGTGTCTCAGGCGGAGCATCCGGAGGTCTTTGCGGCGGTATCTTCGGAGTCGGAGGGGATCCGGCTGGTAAAAATGACGTTCCGCTATCTGATGGAACAGAAAAAGCCGTGGCTGGTTCCCGGGCTTGTGATGCAGAGCGGCGCGAAATATCTGGGCTACCGGCTGGGAAAGAATTACCGCCGGCTGCCGCGGTTTTTGATCCTTCGCTTTACAATGAACCGATATTACTGGAAAGAATAAGAATGCTGCCTCCATGGGACACAGGTCAGTACGCAAGTGACCCAGGGCTTATTATGTACGATAGGGAGATCGATTATGTCCAGGCTTCTGCTGATTATCCCCGCTTATAACGAACAGGAAAATATCGACCGTGTGGTCGGCAATCTGAGCCGCAATTACCCGCAGTTTGATTATATGGTCATCAATGACGGCTCCCGCGATCAGACCGCCGAGATCTGCCGTCAGAATCATTATCCGATGATCGACCTGCCGGTCAATCTGGGTCTTGCCGGTGCCTTTCAGACCGGACTCAAATATGCGTATCGTCACGGTTATGACTATGCGCTCCAGTTTGACGCGGATGGCCAGCACCTTCCGGAATACATTCAGCCGATGCTCGATCGGATCCGGCAGGGGTATGATATCGTGATCGCTTCCCGTTTTGTGGAGACGCCCAAGCCATTTTCCATGCGGATGCTGGGGAGTAATCTGATCCAGGCGGCGTTAAAATTCACGACCGGCGCGACCATCCATGATCCGACGTCCGGCATGCGGATGTTTAATCGTGCGATGATCCGTGAGTTTGCGCTGGGGTTTAATTACGGTCCGGAGCCGGATACGCTGTCGTATCTGATCAAGAACGGCGCGAAAGTCGCGGAGGTGCCGGTGTGTATGGAGGAACGTCTCGCAGGCGCCAGCTACCTGACGCCGATTAATTCAGCGAAATACATGCTCCGTATGCTGATCTCGATTCTGCTGATCCAGAATTTCCGCAGACGGGACTGAAAAAATGATTCCGCATTGTCCACGTTGGCGGATGCGGACGTTTCCGATTAAGTGCTACGATAGAAATAAAATGAGGAGTTGCCGTTATGAGCCTGATGTTGAGAATCTGCCTGATTGCAGCGTCCATTCTTACCATGGTAGTGATGATGCGTCAGATCCGCAGATCGAAAGTACAGATTGAAGATGCGATCTACTGGGTCCTTTTTTCACTGACGCTGATTCTGTTCAGCCTGTGTCCGAAGATCGTATATATTCTTTCGGATCTTGTGGGGACGGAGGCACCGTCAAACTTTATTTTCCTGCTGGTAATATTCCTCCTGCTTTTAAAGGTTTTTTCTCTGTCGGTGAGGCTGTCTCAGCTGGAGACGCGCCTGCGTGAACTGGCGCAGAAAATCGCGATCGAGCAGTTTGAGGCGGAGGAGAAGGAGTCTGCTGACAGCATCTCAGGGACAGAAGATCACGTGCAGGATCAGGTAGCCGCAGATAAAGTCCGGGAAAATCGATGAACCGGGGGAACCGGTTGTCACAGGGCAATTTTCAGAGGAAACAGGGACACCGATATGAGACAGTCAGGTCATCAGAAAAAACAGAATAGCTGCTGTGTGGGAGGAATCGCTGTCCTCATGGTATTGGCGCTGATTCACGGCTGGGATGTCCTGGATGGTGTGACAGAGAGTGGCCATAGCTGGGAACTGAGCCGTTATGCCGCGGTCGCGGCAGGCAGTATTGGCGTCAGCGTGCTGGCGGCTGTTTCTCTTTGTTATAAAAAGATTCGTCTGGACAGATGCTTTCTGCCTCTGATTCTGTGCTTTGGCGCCTTGTATCTGTACGTGCTGCCGCCGTTATCGGCGCCGGACGAGACCCGGCATTATATCAGTGCGTATCAGCTGTCAAATCAGATACTGGGTGTTTCCGTCGATGATCCGGAAGGGAGAGTCCCGGTGCGGGTAGAGGACTGGTTTGCTGAGGATATCGACGGGGACTATGTTACAGAGACACTGGGAGATGGGACGCTGGCTGTCGTGGAGGACGGCGCGGACGGCGCGGCGGTTCTCGGCCAGACGCTGACAGAAGACACCTATGTCCGGATTCATGAATATATGCAGAACCCTGTCGGAAATGAGGAAAAAGATGGTCTGGCACTGTCGATTCACGCTCCGGTTGTGACGACGCCGGTGGTTTATCTGGCTCCGGCACTTGGCATTACCGCCGCGCGTCTGCTGGGACTGCATACGATCTGGCTTCTGGTACTGGCACGTCTCGGCAATCTGCTTTTGTATGCGGTGGTTACGTCGCTGGCAATCCGCCGGATCCCGTTTGGCAAAGAAATCCTTTTTGGAGTGGCGATGCTGCCGATGTCGGTGCATCTGGCGGCGTCGTGTTCGTATGACACCGCGCTTTTGTGCGGGATCTGGTATTTTACGGCGGTATGCGTGGATCTTGCCTATGCAAAGGAACGAGTTGGCTGGATCGATGTGATAAAGCTGGCCGCGGTGATGGCGCTGGCCGGTCCGTGTAAGATGGTTTACGCAGTCTTTATGGGACTTTGCCTGCTGATCCCGGTGCGCAAATTCGGCGGCCGGACGCGCTGGCTGGCTTCTGCGGCGGTGGTATTTGGCGCGTGGGCCGCGGCAATGGTGCTGGTGAATGCACGGACCGTGACGGCATATGCCACAGATACAGGCAATTATATCGACTGGGCCGGAGAAGCCGGATATACCTTTATGGAACTGCTTCATCGCCCGGTGGACACGTTCCGCCTCTTTTTCAATACGGTGATCTGGCAGGCGGAAACCTGGCATCTGACGATGCTGGGCGCTTATCTGGGCAATGTGGATCTGGTTCTGGACGTGCCGTATATCGTGCTGCTGGCGCTTACGGCCGGGCTGCTGCTGCTGGCGTTTCGCAAGCCGGGCGAATCGATCCGGCCCTCGCTTCCGGGAAAGGCGTGGATCTGGTGCCTGTGCCTGATCTGCGCGGGGGCGCTGATGCTCTCGATGCTGCTCGCCTGGACGCCGGTAAGCTCCCGTGTGATCTGCGGCGTGCAGGGACGATATTTCCTGCCGTTTCTGCCGGTTTTCCTGATTACGCTTAAAAATGATACAATCGTTTTGACAAAGAATCCGGACCGTAGTATATTGTACTTAATGTGCTGTGTAAACGCGTATGTGGCAGTTCGTATTTACAGTATTGTATGTATGCGGCTGTGAGACGGCTGGATCCGCGATAGCGTTTTGCGCGGCCTGCGGTGATCATAAAAAGAATTTTGCAAAGCGAATTTTCCGCCTGTGATGGGCTGCGACAATGATATTTTTTTATGAGATTAAAAATAAGATAGGATAATATTTAGAAAGAGGACAGACAGATATGGGAAAGATTAAAGTAACTCCGTGTGAGATCGAAGGATTGTATGTGATTGAGCCGACCGTCTTTAAAGATGAAAGAGGTTATTTTGTGGAGACCTACAACCAGAACGACTTTAAAGAGGCCGGACTGAATATGGTTTTTGTACAGGACAATCAGTCGATGTCCGTCAGAGGGGTACTCCGCGGGCTGCATTTTCAGAAACAGTTCCCGCAGGGAAAGCTCGTGCGGGCGATCCGCGGTTCTGTATTCGATGTTGCGGTTGATCTGCGGTCGAGTTCCAAAACCTACGGGAAATGGTTCGGCGTGGAGCTGACAGCGGAGAATAAAAAGCAGTTCTATATTCCGGAAGGCTTTGCCCACGGATTTCTGGTGCTCTCAGACGAGGCAGAATTTGCCTATAAGTGTACGGACTTTTATCATCCGGGCGATGAAGGCGGACTGGCATGGAACGATCCGGAGATCGGCGTAGACTGGCCGCTGCAGGAGGGTGTCGATCTGATCATTTCCGAGAAGGATAAAAAATGGAGCGGTCTGAGTGACACGTTCCGGTTCTGAGAGGGATAAAATATGGGTTATCTGATCTCTCTGATGGGAGAAATGTTCCGGAAACGGAGGCTGATCTGGGATCTGGCCAAGGCGGATTTCCGTAAACGGTTTGTCGGGTCTTATTTCGGCGTGGCATGGATGTTTATCCAGCCGGTGGTAACGATCCTGATTTACTTTTTTATCTTCCAGGTAGGATTCAAGAGCGTGCCTCCGGTTCCCGGCGTACCGTATGTGCTGTGGCTGATTCCGGGTATCGTACCCTGGTTTTATTACAGCGAGTCGCTCAACTGTCTGACCGGCTGTCTGCAGGAATACAGTTATCTCGTGAAAAAAGTTGTTTTTCAGGTGGAAATTCTGCCGGTGATCAAGCTGATCTCATGCATGATCGTACACGGTTTTTTCGTATTGATCATGCTTCTGGTATTTCTTTGCTATGGCCGGATGCCGATGGCTTCCTGGATTCAGGTGATTTATTATACGTTTTGCGCGTCTGTGCTGGCGCTGGGGCTGGGATACCTGACCGCGTCGGTCAACGTGTTTTTTAAGGATATGGCGCAGATTGTCAGTATCTGTCTGCAGTTTGGGATGTGGCTGACGCCGATTATGTACCATGAGGATATGTTCGCGAGCCGCGCGCCGTGGGTGATCCCGCTGTTGAAGCTGAATCCCTTTTATTATATCGCTGCCGGATACCGGGACAGCATGCTGACCGGGAACTGGTTCTGGGAGCGGCCGAGGCTGACGGTGTATTACTGGGTGGTGACGGCGGTTGTCGGACTGATTGGGCTGAAGATCTTTAAGAGGCTGAGGCCGCATTTTTCGGATGTGCTATAATTAAGTCGTTTTATTGGAAAACCTGATCAGGTTAATCAGCGTATGCCAATAACGTAGTCCCTGCGAGGAAAGAATATCCGCAGAGGACATTTTTCACGTCGGCACTTAACGAACCGGATGTTTTTCCGGTGAGTTTAGTACCGCTACGTGAAAACCTAAGCGCAAGCGGTCCTCGGAGGATATTCTTTCCTCGCGGGGACGGACGATATGGAAGGATAATTTTATGACTGCGATTATAGATTATGATGCGGGGAATCTCCGCAGTGTGGAGAAGGCGCTTATCTATCTGGGCGAGGAAGCAGTGGTTACGCGGGATCCGTCGGTGATCCTTGCGGCGCCGCGGGTGATCCTGCCGGGTGTGGGTGCGTTTGGAGATGCGATGGGGCGGCTGCACCAGTATGGTCTCGTCGAGCCACTGCGGGAGGTGGCGGCGAAGGGAACGCCGCTTCTGGGTATCTGCCTGGGATTACAGCTGTTTTTTGAGCGGAGCGATGAGAGTGTGGGAGTCGAAGGCCTGGGGATTCTGAAGGGAGAGATCTTAAAGATCCCGGATCAGGAGGGGCTGAAGATCCCGCATATGGGATGGAATTCTCTGACGATCCGTCCGGGGACCAGGCTGTTTGAGGGAGTGCCGGATGGTTCTTATGTGTATTTTGTTCATTCGTATTATCTGAAAGCGGCGGATGAGGCAAAAGTGGCGGCGACAACGGAGTATAGCGCCCATATCCATGCGGCAGTGGAGAGCAACAACGTGTTTGCCTGCCAGTTCCACCCGGAAAAGAGCGGTGAAGTGGGATTGCGGATCCTGCAGAATTTTATCGGCCTGTAGACGGGCAGAGGGAGTGAGCGATGTTTACGAAGAGAATTATTCCCTGTCTGGATGTGAATAACGGGCGGGTGGTCAAAGGTGTTAATTTTGTGAATCTGCGGGACGCGGGGGACCCGGTGGAGATCGCGGCTGCTTATGATAAGGCAGGTGCGGATGAACTGGTTTTTCTGGATATTACGGCGTCTTCGGATGCGAGAGAGACGGTCGTGGATATGGTCCGGCGTGTGGCGGAGACGGTGTTTATTCCGTTTACGGTGGGCGGCGGTATCCGTACGGTGGAGGATTTCCGGCGGCTTTTGCGTGAGGGAGCGGATAAGATTTCGATTAATTCTTCTGCAATTAATACGCCCCGCCTGATCTCGGATGCGGCGGATAAGTTCGGCCGTCAGTGTGTGGTAGTGGCCATCGATGCGCGCCGCAGGGCAGATGGTTCCGGCTGGAATGTTTTTAAAAACGGCGGGCGGATCGATACCGGTCTGGACGCGGTGGAGTGGGCGATCCGGGCGGATTCGCTGGGAGCCGGGGAGATCCTGCTGACCAGTATGGACTGTGACGGCACGAAGGCGGGATATGATCTGGAACTGACGTCGCAGATCTCGGATGCGGTATCCGTGCCGGTGATCGCATCCGGAGGAGCGGGCACCAGAGAACATTTTTATGATGCGCTGACGAAAGGAAAGGCAGATGCCGCGCTGGCGGCTTCACTTTTTCATTATAAGGAGCTGGAAATCTGTGATCTGAAAGCATATCTGCGGGGGAGAGGCATATCGGTGAGACTGTAAGGAAATCTGGTTAATGTACGGGGACAAAACTCATAGAGTTTAACCTGGTCGGCAGACGAGAATTTTGAGATCAGTATGACGGTCTGGTATTTCACATAAGATAAAAGAATGGGAGAGCTTGCTATGGGAGCGATTGCAAATGACTGGCTGGCACCGCTGGCGCCGGAATTTAAAAAGCCGTATTACCGGAAGCTTTACGAAACGGTGATGAATGAGTACCGGACGCGGCAGATTTTTCCGGATGCCAATGACATTTTTAACGCGTTTGAATTTACGCCGCTGGCAGAGGTAAAGGTGGTGATCCTGGGGCAGGATCCGTATCATAATACGGGTCAGGCGCATGGACTGTGCTTTTCCGTGAAGCCGGATGTCGAGATTCCGCCGTCATTGGTTAATATTTATCAGGAACTGCACGATGATCTTGGCTGTTATATTCCGAATAACGGTTATCTGGTCAAGTGGGCGAAGCAGGGCGTGATGCTGTTAAATACGGTCCTGACGGTGCGCGCACATCAGGCGAATTCCCATCGCAATATTGGCTGGGAGGAGTTTACCGACGCGGCGATCCGCATTTTAAATGAACAGGACCGTCCGATGGTATTTATCCTCTGGGGACGTCCGGCGCAGATGAAGAAAAGCATGTTAAATAACCCGAAGCATCTGATTCTGGAGGCACCGCATCCGAGTCCGCTGTCGGCATACAGGGGATTTTTTGGCAGCAGACCGTTCAGTAAAACGAACGCATATCTGGAGCAAAATGGCCTGACGCCGATTGACTGGCAGATCGAGAATGTATAAGGGAGTAAATGAGTATGCTTGAACTTTTGAAAATTGTAGTGCTGGGGATTGTCGAGGGCTTTACGGAATGGCTTCCGATCAGCAGCACCGGTCATATGATTCTGGTGGATGAGATTATCCGGCTGAATGTGTCGGAGAGTTTTAAATCCGTGTTTCTTGTTGTGATCCAGCTGGGTGCGATTATGGCGGTGGTGGTGCTGTATTTCCGCAAGCTGAACCCGTTTGACCCGTCCAAAAGCGCCAGACAGCGGCGTGCGACGATACGCCTGTGGGTGAAGATTATCATTGCCTGTCTGCCGGCCGCGGTGATCGGACTGCTGTTCGATGACTGGATGGATGAGCATCTGTATAACGCCTATGTTGTGGCAGCGATGCTGATTTTATATGGTGTGATCTTTATCGTGCTGGAGAACCGGAATGAGGGGAGGGAGTTCCCGATTCAGAAGGTCGGGCAGATTTCGGTACAGACAGCGCTTCTGATCGGGGTATTTCAGCTCCTGTCTCTGATACCGGGGACGTCGAGATCCGGGGCGACGATTCTGGGAGCGATGATACTGGGATGTTCGCGGGGGTGTGCCGCGGAGTTTTCCTTTTTCCTCGGCATCCCGGTGATGTTTGGTGCGAGCCTCTTAAAGATCGTGAAATATGGGTTTCATTTCAGCGCGGCGGAGGTGATGTATCTGCTGATTGGCATGGTGATCGCGTTTGCGGTTTCGGTGTATGCGATTACGTTCCTGATCGGTTTTGTCCGCAAAAACAGTTTCAAGGTCTTTGGATATTATCGGATTATTTTAGGAGTGATTGTGCTGGTATATTTCTCGGTTACGGCGTTGCTGGGATAAGAGACAGGAGGGGTGACTGTGGGGCGGACGAAACAACTGACGAGAAAGCAGAAATTTATGGTGCTGGCTCTCGGGCCGATCTATTTTATCATTGTGGGGTTTTTATTGCAGCCGGTGGGGAGCGTATTTCACGGGCTGTACCAGATTATGGTCGAGCCTGATTTCCTGATTACGGATTATTTTGTTGTGGGAGGACCGGGAGCGGCATTTTTAAACGCCGGAGTTTTGTCGCTGATCAGCATCGCTATGATTTATCATCTGGGGCTGGAATTCACCGGTCATACGGTAACTTCGGTCAGTCTGATGTTTGGCTTTTCGCTGTTTGGCAAGAATCTGATGAACATCTGGCTGATCCTGCTTGGTGTGGTTCTCTATGAGAGATATCACAAAGCGCCGCCCGGACAATATCTTTATATCGGATTTTATGGTACAAGTCTGTCGCCGATTATCACACAGGTGCTCACAGCTCAGGAACTTCCCTTTATCGGGCGAATGCTGCTCGGTATTTTTACCGGCATTACCATTGGTTTTGTTCTGCCGCCGCTCGCTACGCATGTTCACTATGCGCACCGGGGATATTCTCTGTATAATGTAGGATTTGCGGGCGGCATCATCGCTACGGTTATCATTTCTCTTTTTAAATCTTTCGGATTTCAGGTAGAATCTCGTCTGATCTGGTCCAGCGGAAATAATCAGCTTTATTTTGATGTACTGGCGGTACTCTTTATCGGCATGATCGTGGGAGGATTTTTCCTTGATCAGGACGTATGGGAAAAGTATCGCAATATTTTGCGTACCTCCGGACATGGCGGCGTGGACTACACGAAGACGGAGGGCGGAACTGCGACCATGGTGAATATGGGCGTGAACGGTATGGTAGTGCTCATCATTCTGATGGTGCTGGGAGCGGATCTGAACGGACCGACGATCGGCAGTATCTTTACTGTGATTGGTTTCAGTTCGACGGGAAAGCATGTGCGCAATATCGTTCCGGTAATGGCCGGCGTCATCCTGGCCGGTTATGCGAAACAATGGTCGATCACGGATCCGTCCGCCACGCTGGCGCTCCTGCTCTCGACGACGCTGGCGCCGATCGCGGGAGAGTTTGGTCCGCTGGCGGGTATCGTGGCCGGTTTCCTGCATTCATCGGTCGCGCTGAATGTGGGGATCGTGTATGGAGGAATGAATCTTTATAATAATGGATTTGCCGGGTGACTGGTGGCGATATTCCTGGTGCCGGTGATCAGTTCGGTGAGAGACCGGAGGGCGAAGGCGAAGGAAAAGGTGTCGCTGTAGATCTGGTGAGGTTTTTTAAAACCTGAGTACTGTTTTGCAATAAGGAATTACATTAACTTGCTATCTGAAAAATAAGAGTATTGGAATATAGTGATTTCCGGTGCTCTTTTTATTTATTTTGAATGTCATATAATCTCTTTTTTCTTTACAGGTATCGGCGTGCCGCGTTATGATGTTTTCCCGAAACCAGAAATTTAAAAAAATCTGTGGCGTAAGTCGGGAAGTTGTGAGAATATATAAAATAGCACTATTAGTTGTAATACATAAGAAAAAGGAGAATTTTAGAGATGATAAGAGTAATTACAGAACAGATGGTGGAAGAATACAGAAAGTCTTTAGTCAACGAGGAAAAGAGCGAGGCGACTGTGAATAAGTATATGCATGATGTAGGCGTGTTTTTAAGCTATGCGGGAGCGGAGCCGGTGGATAAGGAGATGATGATCGCATACAAGGACTTTTTGCTGAAGAGCTATCAGGTATCGAGCATCAACAGTATGCTTGCCGGGGTAAATGGTTTCCTGAAATTTTTCGGCTGGTACGACTGTGTCGTTAAGACGATCAAATCCCAGAAAGGGCATTTCCGGAGAGAGGACAGGGAGCTAAGCCGGGAAGAGTATGAAAAGCTGCTCGTCGCGGCGAAAGGTGAGGGGAAGATGCGTCTCTGGCATATTTTACAGGTACTTTGCTCGACGGGTATCCGGGTAAGCGAACTCCGTTTCATCACGGTGGAGGCGGTAAAAGCGGGGTATGCGGACGTGAATCTTAAGGGTAAGAACCGCAGGATTATCCTGCCGCGGAAACTCATCCGGTTGTTAAAGGTTTATATACGGGAAAAGGGCATGAAAAAAGGAAGTGTCTTTGTCACACGCGGTGGGAATCCGGTTGACCGGAGCAATCTTTACCACGAGATCCAGAAGCTTTGCGAACGGGCGGGCGTCGCCAGAAGCAAGGGATTTCCGCATAATTTCCGTCACCTGTTTGCCTGCATCTATTATGAACAGGAAAAGAACCTGGCAAATCTGGCGGATGTTTTAGGACACTCCAATCTGAATACGACCCGCATCTATGTGCAGTGCGGATGGAAAAAGCAGGTACGGATCCTGGATGATATGGATCTGGTGGCGGCGTGACTGCCATAAAAAAGAAAAACCACAACATAATGTATGTTATGGAGTGATGATTCGAAAACAGAACCCATATTTTCTACTCAAATTAAGGATAGTATAAATCAAAACTGCGGAAATTACAATCCCTTTGAATGACAAAAATGAAAAATCTGTGTTCTTAATCGCATGCAAAAGAAGCCTGGCAGAATTTCTTTGTCCGGCTGGCTTCCGTATACCATGATTTTGAATGCTGAAAACGAAGAAAACGGGTTCCGACTGTCCGAAAACTGCATTTTCCACCATCAGAAAGGTATGTTAAGTCTTTCCCTTCCATCCTCTTCATTTCATAACATACATTATGTTGTGGTATGAATGGAAAAGGAAGTCCGATCAGTACAGGAAAAGACCGGACAGGGCGTTTCGTTACAACATCGTTGTAATACGGCATCGGGAAGCACAGGAAACTTGATGACAAAAAGGACAGGAGAGGATGCGGAATGAAAAGTAATATCAGAAGGCTTAGAAATGACAGAAATCTGACGCAGGCAGAGTTGGGAAAGATTATTGGCGTATCCCAGCAGATCATCAGCCGGATGGAGCGTGACCGCAACCGGATCGAGATCGACAACCTGATCTCGCTGGCGGATTACTTTGGGGTATCGACCGACTACATCCTCGCGCACTGTGAGAACGGCACCGAGGACGCACGTTCGAGACTGCTGATGCCGGTGGAGGGAATGGACTCGGAGCGGGAGATCCGGGAACTGCGCCAGAAGGTAAAGGATGGCGGGATGGACGAGCTTCTGGGAGTACTGGTGGATCTGAAACACTATATGGCGGAATAAAGTGCTTTGTATGGGAAAAACAGGGTATCGAAGGCTGGCCGGCAGATCATGGCGGTATGGCTTATCAGATATAAAAGACTGAGATGGTGAAGGAGGTGGGGGACACTGAGATAGAAAAACCATCCATAAAAACCGTCTCAGGCGGAAGTATAACAAAAGAAAACTGAATAGTGGGAACTGATGGAAATCCTTCCCTGGATTCGGGTATGAGTCTGAAGGAGGAGAGCAACAGAAATGTAAGGAGGTACATGCGATCGGTGAGATGAGGTTAACAGTTTGCGGGTAAAAGAAAATGTAATGGAAAAAAAGGCTAGGAGGAAAATGAAAATGTCTGAGTATAAGGGCATGGGACGGAGCCGGAAGAGAAAAGAGACGATGGCTTCGCGAATTTGTGGAAAAATGAGGAGGATGAAGCGCTTCCTTTCAACGGCTGTCTGCGTCAGTATGATCGGAAGCAGCGTCCTGAATCCGGCGATGCTGGTTTATGCGGATTCCGATGAGGAAGAAGTTCAGGAATTTGAGCTGGAGAGCGAAGCGATCGGACAGGCGATCACAGAAGCCATTGCCGATGATTCCCTGGTCAGTGCAGAAGATCTGGGCTTCTCCGGCGCGGAGGAAGATACCTACGCGGAATTGTTTGCGGAGGATGGTTTATTATATGAAGTGAAACCGGAGATCGATGAGACCAAAGATGACGACGGGGATCTCGACCTGCGGATCTTTGTGCGCCTTGACGTGGTGGAATTGCTGGACGAGGGTGAAACCCTGGACGGCTATGAGATCACCGGAGAGGAAGACGTGTTCTTCATGCTGGTGAATGACACAGACACAGAGCAGAATGCGATCGTGATTGTCGACGGCAAAGAGACGGATGTGATTACGGTCGCACCGGAGAGCGAGGTCGCAGAAACAGCTGTTGCTGATGATGCCGAGATTGCCATTCCGGCTGGTGGAGGATCCGGCGCAGCGGAAGCTGAGGTATCCGATGAGGAAGCGGAAGTTACCATCCTGGATGAGGACGTAACGGAAGACGCAGAATCGGCGGATGATACGGAAGATGCGGAGCCGGCAGACGACACGGAAGACGCCGGATCGGAAGAGGACACAGAAGACATGGAGTCGGAAGATGATACGGAAGACGCCGGATCGGAAGAGGACACAGAAGACATGGAGTCGGAAGATGATACGGAAGGAACGGGATCGGAAGAGGACACAGAAGACGTGGAGTCGGAAGATGATACGGAAGATGCCGGATCGGAAGAAGATACAGAAGACGTAGAGTCAGAAGAGGATACGGAAGATGCAGAGTCGGCAGATAACTCGGACGACGAGGATACGGAAGATGAGGATTCGGCAGACGATACGAACGATGATGCGGAAACGGATGACAGTTCAGACGGCGAAACAGATACGGATTCTGACAGCAGCGAAAGCAGTAACAACAATTCCAATAACGACGATAGTTTATCGGAGGTGGCATCAATCTCTGTTCATAAGTACAGCCTGTTAGCAGTTGCTGCTTCTCCGGCTGATGCAGAGGAATCAGAGGTAGAAGTGGTTGTATCAGAAGACAGCGGCCTGCTGGACGGCGAGCTTTACGAAGCAGTTGCCATGGAAGACGGCGCGGCAGTGGTATTTGTTACGACGACTTCAGAACTGGGTTTGGCAGGAATCATTGCGGAAAATACCACGACCTATACGGCGGAAACGGAGACCGCTGTGATCACGGCGGTTGTTCCGGATGGCGCTTTCGATGAGGAAGTCAGTCTATACGCAGAAGATATCAATGAGGATTCCGATCAGTACGATGAGGTCATGCAGAGTGTCGATAGTCAGGCTTCGGAGAGCGGCATGGTCAATTATCGAGTCATTGCGTACGACATTTATTTTCAAAATGCAGACGGTGAAGAGGTAGAACCGAATGAGGATGCTAATATCCAGATTTCTGTTTCTGTATTGGATGAAAGTACCTTTGCTGCGTCGGAGGGCAAGACCGTCAGCGTATCGGTGTACCATATTACCGATGAGGGCGAAGTAGAGTCGGTGAGTACGGATACAGAGAAGGATGAAAGCGACGTCATTCAGTCTGTGAATTTTGAGCTGAGCAGCTTTTCGATTATCGCGCTTGCGGCGGAAGAATACATAGAGGCAACGTTGCAGAAGGGCGTGAATGTCATCAGTACATCCACATCTGGTGAAAGCTTTGATATCAGCGATGGGTATGCTGTCATGATCGAGGGTACGGATGGTGACGCAATTGAATTTACCGATTGTGAATTTAAACTCAGTGGCTCTACGATAAAGATTTCCGGAACACAGGCTCGCGAAGATGGCGGAAGCGTTATCTATTATAATGGAGAGGTAGCAACTAAGCTTTTCATCGGGAAAAATGTAACGTTTACGGACTGTACCTTTACCGGAACAGATGGAACCAGACAGGGAACGCAGGGATGGGATGCCGCGATTTATTTCTTTGGCGGTGACATCGAACTTAATAATTGCAGATTAACAGGAAATAATTGGTACGGACAGTTCCTCGGACTTTATGGGAGTTCTGGTTCTGTTACGTTTACGGGTTGTACCATTGCAACAGAGGGAAATGTCGGAGGCTGGAGTTATGCCATGTATGGCGCTTCGGTACTGAATCTGATTGATTCAGAGATGACAGCAACCGGAATGCTTCGTGCTAGTGGCGGCGGAAATATTAATGCATTTTATTCCGGCGACCTGCGGACGAGTTATGATGCGGTGAATATCACGAATTCCACGATCAATTTCAGCGATAATCAGGCTGGCGGTTTTGCGATCAATAACGTGAATATCCATGTGACGAATTCTAACATTACCGTGAATGATAATTTGGGCAATGCCTGCAACAGCGGTTATTGGATTGTGGATAATTCCAGTATTAAAATGGACGGCAACCGGGGTGGACATGGACTTTCCTGTATCGGAATTGAAATGACCGATTCAATATTGGAGATTCTGCATAATGGTTATGCGGGGCTGTATATTCAGACAAAGAATTCCAACTTTACAAACAGTATGGTGGATATTCGTTGTAATGGAGAAAAGTTACTCAGCTACTCGGCCGGTGATGTCTGGTTGAACTCACATACTCTGACCATTGCGAATTGCACGTCACAGGCAGAGTCCGGTTCTGCATGGCTGGGTGCTGTCGGTCGAAAGGGCGCGGTTGTCTCCGACCTAGATTATGTTGAAACAGAAGGCAGCTCGACGGTGGTTGCGTATGACCTGAATTCCAACGCAGCAGATAAACTCAAGAGTAATACAACGGCTACGTTAGAAGAAGCATCGCTGGCATTAAATGATGAGACAGAAGACGGGCATACGCTTCTTCTGAATCCATGGATGACGTCAGATTATGCACGTGGTAACGGAGAGAGTACCAGCAGCAACAACGACGCGGATCTGTTTGCGGACGACAAAATCGCGAACGGTACATATACGGAGGACTATGTCACAGCACAGAACACCATTATCACAGTGGAAAATGAGGATGGTACGACAGCAGAGGAAACCGGAGACGGAACGGCGAAGGTTGGCGTGATGACCACAGCGCAGCTTTCTCATCACAAATATGATTGGAGTTCATATGAACTTGTAAAAGCAGCTCGCGTAGAGAATGGGATTGAACATTACGGAGTCATCAAATATGAATGCACCGATGTGTGCAGCGACCACAAAGATTGGACGTCAGCACATACGTATAGTTTTGATTGCGCCGGGACGTATGTCTATGCGCCATTGGTGGAGCTGCGGTTTGATGCGAATATTGGGACAAGCAGTGATCTGGTATTGAATATGCCGTCTGATCAGGATCGGATTTTGTACGACAATGCCGGTACAGAGCCGGGAGAGACGCCATATCGTTCCGGATATACCTTCACCGGTTGGTATATTGATCCGGAGTGCACGGTGTTATATGATTTTGCGACAACCCTGACCGTGAATCAGGTCGTTTATGCAGGCTGGGAAGCAGGAGAGATAGAAACGCCGGTTTTGGATTGGGATGTTTCAAAATCCAAGACGGCAGAGCAGCTGGATGAGAATTACGAATCTCAGGTGACCCTGTCGCTTCCGTCTGCAGAAGTTGATCTGGTATCGGATATCGTGTTTGTCCTCGATAAATCGACCAGCCCGAGTCTGGAAGAACAGGCGCTGGCGATGCTGAGTGAATTAAAGGAAACAATTGCGGGGACGGAGGCTAAGGTCAATGTCGGAGTCGTGATTTTTAATAAAGAAGCTCATGAAACTGGATTTTTAGATCTGGAAACGCAATATGATTTAATCGATGAAGCGTTCCGTCAGGATATTGAGTCAGGAACCAATACGCATGCTGGTCTGCTGGCAGGAAAAGCCTTGCTGGATAGTGATACATCGGTTGCAGCAAGCCGGAAGTATTTGATCTTTGTCAGTGACGGCATTTCGTATATATTTGGCGAGGAGCCGACTGCTGTCGCCTGGACCTTTACGGTGGATAACGCGGAGAGTTCCTGGGACGGTCCGGATAACTGGAAAGTAAAATATGGTAGTAATGATGCTCCTGAAAGCTGGGAATCCTGGTTGAGTATTGTGAAGGGGCAGGTTGAGACAGACGCAGGAAAGTATGATTATCCGTATGGCGGGACACAGGGAGAAACCACACCTGCGGAGGAATATCAGGAACATGCGATGTCCGTTGATAAAGCTCTGTATGAGACGTATTCGGTATTCTGCGAATCTATTGAGGCTGGTTATCATTGCTATTCTCTGACAGCTGAGACGGGAAAAGGAGAAGAATATCTCTGGGGACCGTCCTATATGGGGTATTTGTCAGGGTTGTCCGGAAATGAAACAGTTGATTTCAGCGTAATTGAGAATGATATCCTGTATCTTCTGGGAGCGGGCAGTTATGTGATAGATTATATGGGATATGTAGAAGACGACTATAACTTTGATTTCGTGGATGACGCCGATAAACTGCAGATTATGGTAGGAGGTACTACGGTTTATGAAGCAGAGTTGATTTCACAGGACGAGAATAGCAGCCGGTATGGGTTTGGTAAGCAGGAAGATGGTTCCTACCTGTATGAACTGGATTATTTCCCGGGAGACTTGAAGTATAACGAATACTTTATATGGTACATTAATGTGAAGGTGAGCAATTTTGAAACCGTGCAGCTGACCTACAGTGTAAAGCTGGCTGAACCGAAGACAGAGAGCGGGACCTATGGCGAGTACGACAGGGATGGAAGCGGCGATTCCACTGAACTTTACACGAATAGAGTAGCAACGCTTTATCCAAAAGACAGCGAGGGAAACGAAGGGGATCCGGAGGATTTCCCAATGCCGACGGTATCGTATACCGTGGAAGATTCCAATCCGACAACGCCAACCGATCCGACCACGCCGGAAACGCCAGTTGAAGAGGATGAGACTGGCGACCTGACGGTGACCAAGGAGGTAACCGGAAGCGGCGGAAGTACAACGAAAGAGTTCACATTCACAGTGACTCTGGATGACACCAGCATCAACGGAACCTATGGTGATATGACATTTGAGAATGGTGTTGCAACCTTTACTCTGAAGAGTGGAGAGAGCAAGACAGCGACCGGGCTTCCTGCGGGTATTGGTTATACCGTGACCGAGACAGCAGCAAGCGGGTACACGACGTCGGTTGATGGGACAACGACATTAACCAGCAGTGGTTCGATTGAAAGTGGCAACACCATTACGGTGACCTTTACCAACTACAGGGCTAAGTCCAGTTCTTCCAGTAATCATGGCGGAGGCGGTGGAAGTTCCAGCAGCAGTTCAACGTCCGGAACGACAGCCGGTTCCTCAAGCGGTCCGGGCGTATCGTCCAGTGATTCAGGGTCATCCTCATCCGATCCAGGTGATCCGGGCGACCCGGCGTCTTCTCCGGATTTGTATCCGCTGGCCGGGCTTCCAAAGACCGGTGACAATGGAACAAACACGTCCATGGTTATCCTCCTCCTCGGAATGATTGCGGTTGCTTACGTGATCCTTTCCGGTCGCAGGAAAGATGACAAAGACTGATAACACGCAGAGATGATGGAAATTCTCGTGCGCTATGAGAAAACAGCGGGCTGGGCAGCAACGAGAGCTGCCCGGCTCACTTTTTGTAAATGGTTGACTTCGGGAATGCTGTGTAATACACTGAAAACGGTTGATTGCCGGATCGGAACGGGTTCGGTAATTCATTGGTGAGACAGAAGGGAAGTTAATCTTGAGAAATAAAAGGATTCGGAGTCTGATTCTTCTGGTTTCGCTGGCCGCGATCCTCGTGGGCGGGGTCGGATTGATCAGGAAGCAGTCAGAATTGCGCAGGCAGAAGGCGCTTCAGGAGAGTCTGGAAGCGCTCGTGGAAGTCGAGACGACAGAAGCAGAGACGGAGACTGAGATATGTGAGACAGAGCCGGAGGAGACAGAACCGCAGGAAACGGAGTATGTCTCGCCGGTCGATTTTGACGCGCTGATTGCGGAGAACCCGGATACGGTTGGCTGGATCCGGATCGCGGACACCAACATTGATTATCCGATCGTACAGGCAGAAGACAACAGCAAATATCTGCACATGGATTTCAGCGGGGCAGACAGTGCGTATGGCGCCATTTTTCTGGATTGTGACAGTGATTCTGACCTGCAGGGCTGGAACAATCCGCTTTATGGGCATCATATGAAAAACGGCACGATGTTCCGGGATGTAGTGAAGTTTAAAGAGGAGGATTTTTTCAAGGAACATCGTTATTTTGAAATTTACACGCCGGAGCGGACCATCTGCCTGAAGACGGTCGCGTGTTATTATACGGATTCCAATGGCATCGTGCGCAGGACGCAGTTCGAATCGCAGGAAGCGTTTGACGAGTGGGTCCGGGATCGCCTCGCACCGTGCCGCTTTGCCGATGTACCGGAGTGCTCCGTGGACTCCATGTATGTGCTGGTGACATGCAGCTATGAAGAAAACGACGCCAGGACGCTTCTGTTCGCGGTTGAGGCGGATGAAGACGGAGAGTTTGTGGAGGCAACAGGACGGAATGAGCGGAAAAATCATTGAGAGGAATTACTTATAATGATGTCAATCTCGATTTTGTAGTTATCGGAGAGTCCGGCGGATATAATCTGTCGGTTACAAAGACGATCATTGATTTATCACCCCATTTCGTATATACTATCGATACAGGGTTCCTCTTTGTGAGAGGACAGGTATGGCAAAAAAGTTTCAGGAACTGACAATCAAAGATTCATTTATGTTTGCCGCAGTGATGACGGATGAGAGTATATGCCGCTCGATGCTGGAAGTAGTATTAGGGATGCATATCCTGGAAGTGACCGTTATTACTGAAAAAACGATGGATTATCATCCGGATTTTCATGGTGTGCGGCTGGATGTTCTGGCGGTCGAGAACGGGACGCAGAGGAGATTCAATGTAGAGATGCAGGTCAAACGCCCGAAGGATATCTTCCGGCGCTGCCGTTTTTATCATTCCGGTATGGATATGAATTTACTGCGCGGCGGGATTGATTACGAGATCCTGCCGGATGCATACGTTATCTTTATCTGCGATTTTGATCCGTTTGAAAAGGAGTTGTACCGATATAGCTGTCGCATGACTTGTCTGGAAACGGGCGAGGTTGTTAAGGACGGAAGCACGACGATCCTTTTGAACACCCATGGGAAGAATCCGCAGGAGATATCACCGGAGCTGCTTCAATTTCTGGAATATGTAAAAGATCCGGAAGTCTCATTAGAAGCTGCGAGGGATAACCGCTTCATAAATGATCTGGAGAACTGCGTTGCCGCAGTCAAACAAGACCGGAACTGGGAGGTGAAGTATATGCAGTTCAGGGAAATGCTGAGAGATGAACATGAGGAAGGCTTGCGGGAGGGCCTGAAGGAGGGGCGACTGGAAGGCTTAAAGGAAGGCCGCCTCGAGGGTTTACAGGAGGGAGAAACAAATGCAACACGGGATAATATCCGGGGCTTGATGAAAAATCTGCAATTGACATCCGAACAGGCGATGGATGCGCTTGGTCTGTCTGCGGAAGAGCAGCAAAAATATCTCGGGATGCTTTAACAATTTAACAGAAGATTTGAACAGGATAAATACTGACTATGAAAGATAAAGTGAGAAGGATCACAGGAAACTGTAGATTATTTTTAGTAGAAAAGAGGAATCCTGTTGTACGAATAAGATAAACCGGGAAGGTAACTCAGAACGAGAAGCAACTGAATGAAAAGTCTAATCCCCCAGCTTTGCTGGGGAGAATAGTGTAAGTGGAAA
>JAJBUA010000113.1 GCA_020860565.1 Clostridiales bacterium | reverse complement strand
TCTCCTGATCACCATTCCGGGGAGCGATCCGTCGTTATAACCGTGTCTTTTCATGTCGCATCAGGATGTCGTCCCGGTTGTAAAAGGGACAGAAGATGACTGGAAATATCCGGCATTTTCCGGAGCGATCGAGGAAGGGTTTATCTGGGGACGCGGGACGCTGGATATCAAAAATCAGGTTTTTGGCTGTCTGGAAGCTGCGGAATATCTGCTTGCGCATGGCGCAAAATTCAAGCGGACGATGTATCTTTCTTTTGGCGACGATGAGGAGACACTTAATACCGGCGCACAGAGGCTGGCACAGACGCTGCGTGAGAGAGGAGTTACGCTCGAGTTTGTACTGGATGAGGGCGGCGGTAAGATCGAGAGCGGAGCTCCGTATGGCGCGCCGCAGATCTGCATTTCTACTGTCGACCTGATGGAAAAGGGTTATGCGGACCTGGAACTTTCGGTAAAGAGTATTGGCGGTCATTCCAGCCGTCCCTTTGGCGGCACCTCTCTGGCAACCTTAAGCCGGGCGATTGCACGGATCGTCGAACATCCTTTCCCGGCGACGCTGACTCCTGTCATGACCGGAGCTTTCCGGGCCATTGCGCCGTATGTGACAGAGGAGCCGCTGCGGACGCTGGTTCAGGACATTGATCAGAATGCAGATAAAATCGCGCAGTACTGTCTCGGTATTGAAGAGCTTTTTCCGTACATGACTACTACGATCGCGCCGACCATGATTCAGGGCGGAAGCGCGGCCTGCAATGTGATGCCGCAGAATATGACCGCAGTGGTGAATTTCCGCATCGCAGAGGGAACTACGGTGGAGGAACTGCTGACTCATGTAAAAGAGGCCATCGGCGATCTGCCGGTTTCCATGCGTTTCTTACAGGCAAACGATCCATCGGCGACGGCACGTTCAGACGGTTATGGCTACGCGCGGCTCACAGAAGCTATGACTCATTATTTTGGGGACGTCATCATGATACCGTGCCTGACTGCCGGCGCTACCGATGCGCATCATTATGAGATTGTCTGCGATACCTGCCTGCGCTGCAGTCCTTTTATGGGCAATCCCGATCAGGTTCGCAGCGGCGTCCACGGCACCAATGAACGTATCTCCGTACGTGCTTACGCGCAGGGGATCCGGGTACTGATCCGGCTGATGAGTAATACCGCGGTTAATCCATAATATCCATCTGCTCAGTACTCCGGAACCATTTTATACCTTCATCATTCGATACCCGATGCCGATATGCGTCTGGATATACTGCGGCGAATCCGGTTCGGATTCGAGTTTGCGGCGAAGGGTCGCCATAAAGACCCGCAGGGAGGCGATGTCATTTTCGCGGTTGCTGCCCCAGATTTTCTGTGTAATGTAGGTGTGTGTCAGCACTTTGCCGACATTCTGCGACATCAGGCAGAGGAGTTTATACTCGATGGGAGTCAGATGCAGTTCTTCATCTCCGAGAAAAGCGCATCCGGCAGCGTAATCGATGCGCAGTCTGCCGTTGACAAAGGAAGAGTTGCCTCTGCTGTCAGACAGCACGGCGAGCCGGCGTTGGGTAACGCGGAGTCTTGCGAGCATTTCCTCGACGGAAAAGGGTTTGGTCAGATAGTCGTCCGCACCGGAGTCCAGAGCTTCGATCTTGTCTGAGTCCTCGCTGCGTGCACTGATGACAATGATCGGCATAAGAGACCAGCTGCGTATGCGGCGGATGACCTCGACTCCGTCGATGTCCGGCAGACCGAGATCAAGGAGAACGATGTCCGGATTATGGGAGGCTGCTTCCATGACGGCGGTCTCGCCGTTCCTGGCAACGATGTATTTGTAATTGTGGGTTCTGAGCGTCGTGGTGATCAGATTGCGTACGGGGACGTCATCTTCTACGACAAGGATCAGGGCTTTATTCATGATTCAGTTCCACCTCGCTGGAAGGTAATGTAAAGGTAAATGTACAGCCATGTGGCTGATGGTCGGTAAGGGTAAGTTCCCCGCCATGCGCGTTGATAATGGATTTGCAGAGTGCGAGTCCGAGCCCCAGGCTGCGGTGGCTGTCGGCCGCTTTTTTCTCTCCGGTATAAAACATCTCAAAGATATGCGGCTTTTCCTGATCGGGAATACCGGGGCCGTTATCGGAGACACAGACAGAGATGTCTCCGCCGGCTTTTCTGGCGGATATGGTGATCGTGGAGCCGATCGGGGTGTATTTCACAGCGTTATCTATGAGGTTCAGGATTACCTGGATGACCAGCTTGCTGTCCATCCGCGCGAGCAGCAGGTCGTCGGAGATATTGGTCACGATCTGATGTTCTGCTGCTTTGCGGGTTATGTGTCGCAATGCTTCTGCGATCACTTCATCGACAAGCTGCGCGGACATGGCGAGACGCATCCGACCGTCTTCAATGCGTGTAATCGAGAGCAGATTTTCCACGAGACTGATCAGCCACAGGGCGTCGTCATAGATATCGGTCAGGATCTGAGTACGGGTGTGGTCGTCGAGGCTTTCGCTGCTGGTCAGCAGCGTTTCCGCATTACCGGATATGGAAGTCAGCGGCGTGCGCAGGTCATGTGAGATTGTGCGCAGAAGATCCGCGCGAAGCTGTTCATTTCTCGCCAGAATGGCTGCCTGCTCTTTTTCCCGCGCGTTTCTCCGGTTTTCGATTGCCAGCGCGCATTCTCCCAGAATGGAAAGGACGATACTGTTTTCAAACGGTTCGAGCGGCGTATCGCCGATAAAGATGCCTATGGTGCCGAAGACAGTCGTCTGATTGCGGATGGGAAGACTTCGGTAGCCTTTATCCCCTTCTCCGGCGCCTTCCGGGTATACGATAACTTCGCGGTCAAGAAGCTTCACGAGCTGGCCGACGGTGATGCTGATCAAATCATCGTCTTCATTTCCTTTTTGCAGAAGCTGGTTGGTATCAAAAAGGATCTTTGTGCGAAAAGCGGACTGCGCGGATTGCTCCGCATGTTCCTTGAGCCTGTCCGCAAGCATTCCGATGATCAGAGACGCGATCAGCATGATGGCAAAAGTCGCCGGATAACCGGACTCGTAGGCGTGAAAGGTCAGTTTGGGCTCTGTGAAAAAGTAGTTAAACGCGAGCACGCTTGCCAGAGAACTGATGATGCTGCATACGTAGCTGGCCGCAAAGAGCGCGGTAAGCATTACCCCCAGAATGTAGATCGTGATAATATTGGCTTCGGTAAAGTGAAGCGTGTCAAAGAGAAAACCGATTCCGGTCGAGGCCGCCAGAAGCAACGCTGTTACAGCCAGATCTTTCCCCGAAGGTAAAAATGGGTGCGTAAACGGAGTCCTGCCTGCCTGATAATTATTTTCGCCGGAGGAATCCGGGATGATATAGATATCGAGGTCGGGGAGAATCGCAATCAGTTTTTCCGTGAGCGGAGGTTTGCTCCAGATATGGCGCCGGGTGATATTGCTGCGGCCGATGACGATTCTGGTTACGCCGGAGAGCCGTGCATACTCTGCGATCTGGTACGGGATATCTTCCCCGTAGACGGTGGAGATCGCCGCGCCAAGCTGTTCGGCAAGAGCGATATGGCGGTGGAGACGTTTTTTGTCGGCGTCATTCATCCGGTCGGCGTTTGCGGTCCGTACATAGAGGGCGGTAAAGCCTGCGTCAAATGCATGGGCCAGTTGGGCAGCTGTTTTTATGATTCTCGCGTTAGACGGGGCGGAAGAAAGGCATACGAGGATATGTTCACCCGGCGTGTCAGTATCGATATCCTGTTGATAAGCAGTTTGAGACATATCCTGTCACCTCCCTTTTCGCCCATTATATCATGAAAGCCAAACTCCGCAGTGCACATTCGAGAGCCTGCGGCTCTCTCATTCACGGGCTTCGCCCTATCAAAACAGTTACAGTCAAATTCGCCTGCGAGCAGTCGATTTGCCTCTAACTGTTTTGGCACTGCTCATTGCCTCGCGTACATTATATCATGAACTTCGTTCATGATCGCCATTCGCCGTTCGTCAAGAACATGCAAGCATGTTCTTTCCTCACTTTCGCTCATTATATCATAATCGGGACGTTGTCCGCAATTGATGAGAAATAAAACTACTTATAAACTTATTTCTGTAAAATATCATTTGTTCTGCTTAAAGAATTCGTTGATATGTTTCATCAGATAAAATCCAAATACAAACATTCCCAGTACAGAAAAAAGTAACTATATGTGAAAACACTTCTGCAGGGATTTATATTCTCCCAGCACCAGCATGGTCTGATCTTTTGTCAGTATGATATCCGGAGTTACTGAGACATTCATCCGTCCATTTTTTTTAACGGCCATGACATTGATATTGTATTTTTTACGGATATCCAGCAGACCGATACTTTTTCCTACCCATTCGCGGGGAACCGATACTTCGAAGATGGCATGATCCTCGTCCAGCTCGATATAGTCCAGAATGTGGTCGGAGCTATAGCGGATAGCAGCCCATCTGGCGAGCTGTTTTTCCGGATAGACGACTTCATCCGCGCCGTTGCGCAGCAGGAATTTGGCGTGGACGTCACGCGCCGCCCGGGATACGATCATCTTTGCTCCGAGCGTTTCCAGCAGGGATGTCGTCTCCAGAGAACTCTGGAAATTGTCCCCGATCGCCACGATACAGACGTCGTAATTACGGATGCCGAGAGAGCGCAGAAAGTCTTCATTGGTGCTGTCTCCGATCTGCGCGTTGGTAACAAAAGGCAGAATATCGTTTACCCGTTCTTCGATATGGTCAACGGCCATAACCTGGTGCCCCATCTGGTTTAGCTGAAGTGCGATATGGCGGCCGAACCGTCCCAGTCCGATCAGTAAGATTGTTTTCATGAAGACCCTCCTTTTTGGTTTCCTGTTTACATTGATTTCGAGTTCTTTCCTTTGATTGTTTTGCTTCGTTTATAAGTTTTTCGATTTATCTTTTATAAGGAAAGCTGGCGATCGATTCTGTTGAGGATAAACAGAATGTTTTATCCAACCATGATCTTTTCCTGCGGCAGCCGGGATACATTGACACGTCTTCCGGATAGTGCCGCGTAGATCAATGTAAGACCGCCGACCCGGCCGAAGAACATCAGCACAATCAAAATCATCTGGGAGAGAGCGCCGAGTCCGGGTGTGATGCCGAGCGTCAGGCCGACAGTTCCGACAGCTGATGCGGTTTCAAAGAGACAGATGCCCATCGGCAGTCCCTCGGATATGCTGATGATCAGGGCTCCTCCGAAAAACAGCGCCAGATACATCATTCCGATCGTCGCCGCGTTTCGCACCGTGTCGGGTTCGATCCTGCGTCCGAACATCTGCGGGGATTCTTTTCTTAAAAAGACGGAAACCTCGTTTGCCAGAAGTACGGCCAGTGTTGTTGTCTTCATGCCTCCCGCCGTAGAGCCGGGGGAGCCGCCGATGAGCATCAGAGCGATGACGACGGACTGTCCCGCTCCGGAAAGTTCGGTCAGATCAGCGGTATTGAATCCCGCGGTTCTCGGAGTGACGGACTGAAAAAGGGAATAGAAAAGCCGTTGAGCAAGCGGGAGACCGCAGAATTCGTATTGGTAAAAGTATGCCGCCGGGAGCAGGATAAGCAGCAGGCTCGTTGTCAGGATTACTTTGCTCTGCATCCGGTATCGGGAAAAGCGAAGTCCGTTGCCGCAGATATCCTCCCAGGTCAGGAAACCGATCCCGCCGATGATGATGAGAAGCATCACCGTGATATTAATCACGGGATTGGCGGCGTAGGCGGTAAGCGAAGCATACGATCTGTCCGCAGTACCCATGAGGTCAAATCCCGCATTGCAGAAAGCGGAGATGGAATGAAATACCGCCATCCAGATCCCTCTCGGTCCATAATCCCGGCAGAATCCCGGCATCATAACAAGCGTCCCGATACTTTCAATCAAAAACGTCCCTTTAATGATAAATGTCGTCAGCCTGACCATGCCGTCCAGCTTCGGCGCCGCGATTGCTTCCTGCATCGTGCTCTGCTGCATCAGGGATACTCTGCGCCCGGAAAAGCAGGTAAGCGCGGCAGCCACCGTGATGACGCCCATGCCGCCGATCTGGATCAGAACCAGGATGACAGCCTGCCCGAATCCGGACCAGGAGACGGCGGTGTCCCGCACGACCAGTCCCGTCACACAGACGGCGGAGACAGAAGTGAAAAGCGCTTCCTGAAAGGAGGCCGACTCCCCGTTCCTTGAAGAAAGCGGGAGCAGGAGGAAAAACGTACCGATGAGGATCACGCCCGCAAATCCCATGAGGATGATCTGGAAAGAAGTAAAATGTTTTTTTCTGCGCAGGTAATCTTCCATGGGTTCACCTCCTTTGCGCTGAGTAATGATCTGTTTTCAATGTTGAGATTATTATACGAAGTCTGGTTTAAAAATGGGGTAAAGCAATTGGGGATGATATTAAGATAGTATAAAGATTTTCAGATTTTTGCGGGTAGTAATGATTGGAATGATGCAATGTTCTGGTTCTGTAGTATTTGCGAAAAGAAGTTGCCATTTTGCCTAAATTGTGATATAATTTTTCCAGTTTTATATATCAAACCGCTGATGAGGAAGATATGCTGAGAGACGGCCATACAGCGAACCCGGGATGGTGGAAGCCGGGCGGTGACAGCAACAGCAAGTGGGTCTCGGAGGGTGAAGCGAAGGGATTTCCGGCAGGAGATTGCAGTAGTGGAGACGGAGAAGGCTGCCGTTATCAGCCAGGGATGTGATGGCATCCGTTGAGGCGGACGTTGATATAATGTCAAACAAGGTGGCACCGCAGGAATATACCTGTCCTTGAAGATTTTTTCTTCATGGGCAGTTTTTTTGTTTAGGAGGGAACGAATGGATGACAGCTTTGAAATTTATGATCTGAAGGTAGAGGTGATTGCGACGGACCGGCCGATGGTATGCAGCCACCGGGCGGGCGATTATTTTCTGGTGGAAGGGGAAAATCTGGTCTTTCCGGAAAATAATTCGTTTTCCATGTATTCGCTGGCGGCTCTTCTGCCGATTCTGCCCGCGAAACAGCGGGTTCGGGATCCGCATGACTGGATGTACACGGATGCGGATATTGCCTGTCCGGATCCTAACTGTGGCGCCAGGTTCCGGATTACCAGGACGCGTGTGCGCAGACAGAGCCACGGGGAATGCACCATTGTTCCGCTGGATGGATAATCTGGTGTTTGCCCAGGCGGTAAGTCCTGATCCTGAGGTCGTCCGGGCAAACGACGCACAATGGCGTCGTTCTTTGCGGCAGGCAAAAGGAAACGGGTCTGGTAACCGATCCGATATTCCAACCATACGAGAAGGAGAAAAATTATGAATACAGAACTGATCAGTTTGATTGGCATCCTGTTGGCTTTGGTGTTTGTCGTGGTGGGCTCACTCAAAAGTGTCAGTCTCATCATTCTGGCAAGCGTGGCGGCTTTCCTTGTGGCGGCGACCGGAGGCGTGGGGCTGCTGGACGGCTATACGACGTATCTTGGCGGCGTGGCCGGTTCGGTGACGAGTATGTTTCCCCTGTTCCTGGGCGGACAGCTGCTGGGATGCTTTCTGGAGCAGAGTGACCTGACGGAGTCCATCGCAAATGCCATTATCAAAAAATTCGGCGCCAGAGCCATTGTGGTGGCGGTGTTTACCGTATCCTGGATTCTGGTATTTTGCGGCATCAATGTGTTTGTCATTATTTTTACGGTTTATCCGATTGCCTGCGCGTTCTTTAAGGTGGGCGATATCCCGCGTAATCTGATTCCCGCGTGTGTGCTGGGTGCCTGTGTATCGGAACAGGTCCTTCCCGGGGTGACCACCACGGCTAACGTCCTGACGACGGAGGCGTTCGGCGTTCCGGCGGCGGCAGGGCCGGTGACAGGTATTGTTCTCTCGGTGTTCCTGTTTGTGATGAATGCCGGATATCTCTACGTCCAGGGAGAGAAAGCCAGAAAACGGGGCGAACATTTTGTGCCGCTCCCGGGGGAGTCCTTTGAGGTCAACCTGGACAGGGAGGGGCTTCCGCATCCGATGCTGGTGATCTTTCCTCTGGGAGTGGTGCTGGTCGCGCTGAACCTGTTCGGGGTTCCCGCTTACGCCTCTCTCTATCTGGGAGCGGTTGTCGCGATGGTTCTGTTCTTCCGGCGCCTTGGCGGCGTGGATGGGGTGACCCGGACACTCAATAAAGCGGCGAAAAGTTCCATGTCCGTCATGTCGACCTGCGCGATCATCGGCTTCAGCAGTATTGTCACGGCGGTGCCCGGATACAATCTGCTTCTGGGCGGTCTGGAAAAGGTTTCCGGCGGCAATCCTTATATTTTCGCCTTTATCTGTGTGGCAGTGATCGCAGCAGTCTCCGGCTCTGCGACCGGCGGCGTCAAGTTTGTGCTTCAGAGCTTCAGCGAGAGGCTGCTGGCTATGGGCGGCAACCCGGCTTCCCTTTGCCGGGTGATCTGCGCGTCGTCTCTGACCTTTGACTCTTTGCCGCACAACAGCGCGGTAGTTCTGACGCTGAATGCCTGCAATGTCTCTCATAAGGAGGGCTACCGGCATGTGGCAGTAACGACCGTGCTCAACACAACCATTGCAACCGTAATCGCTATTGTATTTGCCATGATCGGCATCCGATAATTTGCAGGAGGAGGATAGATATGGAACAGAAAAATCATTTTCAAAACGGTTATACCTTTAACCGGGTCATCAATGGCTGCTGGCAGCTTTCCGCGGAACACTGCCTTCAGGGACATCTGGACATCAGGGATGCGCTGCGGGGGTTCCACATGCTGGTGGAGCAGGGTTTTACGACGTTTGACTGCGCGGATATCTATACCGGTGTGGAGGAAATCATCGGAGAATTTGTTCTGGAACTCAAACGCGACGGCAATTACCGGGAGGAGGATATCCAGGTGCATACCAAATTCGTTCCGGACAAGGCCGTTCTGCCGGTGATCAACAGGGAGTATACCGAGCGGATTGTGGACCGGTCGCTGAAACGGATGCACCGGGAGAGGCTGGATCTGATTCAGTTCCACTGGTGGGATTTTGAGGTGCCGGGGATGATGGACACCGTGTTTGATCTGGTGAGACTGCAGGAGAAAGGAAAAATCCGCAACATCGGCATGTGCAACATGGATACGGAGCGGCTGAAGATGATGGTGGACGCCGGTATTCCTGTCGTTTCCAATCAGGCACAGTATTCGATGTTTGACCGCCGCCCGGAACGGACGCTCCTGGATTACAGTGCCGAGCATGGGATTTTTACGTTTTGTTACGGGACGCTGGCCGGGGGCTTTCTGGATGAACGGTATATGGGTAAGGTATATGAGGCGCCGGAGACCCGTTCCCAGGTGAAATATATGCAGATTATTGAGGATTCCCTGGGCTGGGACGGCCTCCAGAAGCTGTTGGTTGTCCTTAAGGAGATTGCGGATCGGCACGAGGTGACGATTGCCAATGTGGCCACGCAGTATATCCTCCGGCAGAAGAGCGTCGGCGCGGTGATGGTGGGAACCAGAAATTCCAGGCATGTAGCTTCTAATGTCCGGACGCTGCAGTTTGACCTGATGGATGACGACATGCAGGCCATTCGCAGTTTTCTGGAACAATATCCCACCCCGGAGGGGGAGTGCTATGAGCTGGAACGAACCTCTCCGAGGTACAAGGGCATTATCCTGACGGATTTGAACAAGTAAGCAGGGCACGCAGATGCGGAATGTGCGCATCGTCGGCGCATAGCGCAGACAGATGCAGGAAAGGAAACGGAATATGGCGAGAAAAACATATCTGATCCATGCAAGGATCATAGACGGCGTTTCGGAACAGGCGATCGAGGATGGCATCCTGGTATTTCAGTCCGGCCAAACGGCGCAAAAGGGAGGCAGAGAGGACAAAATCCTGTTTGTCGGGAAGATGCGGGATTATCCGGCTTTCCCGTCTGAAGTCACCCGGGCAGACACGGTGTTGGATCTGACGGGGTATACGCTGACGCCGGGGCTTTATAATGTACATGGCCACATCGGCCTGACCATGCCGTATAAGGCGTATCGTTTTGATGAGATGGGAGTGGCATACCGGAGCCTTGTTATGCTGCGCCGGGCCTGTGAGTCGCTCAACTGCGGCATTACGACGGTACGCTCGGCGGGCGGGCCGGATAATATCGATTATGCTATCCGGGATGCTGTGGACAATGAGATGCTGATGGCATCGCGCATCGTTCCCTGCGGGGCATTGAATATCGCGGTAGGCGGACACGCATGGAATAACTATATCTCCACCATGTATAATGGCGCGGATCAGTTCCGAGCCGCCGCCCGGGCGGAGCTTGCCAAGGGGGCACAGTTTATCAAAATCGGCCTGACGGGCGGAGCTGCCAGTGCGCATGAGGGCATGGCGGACAAGCAGATGACCGATGAGGAGATTGAAGCCGTAGTGGAAGTGGCGCATGACGCGGGCAAACGTGTCGCCGCCCATCTGGGAGGCGATAAGCCCATTCAGGAATTCGTAAAGCTGGGTGGTGACAGTGTGGAGCACGCCTATCATATGGAATGGGAGACGGCGTGTCTGATGAAGGAGCGGGGAACGTTTCTGGTGCCGACTCTCTCGGTGACTAATTGCCACCATTATCTGGTGGGGCATGGGAGTCCGGAATTTCAGGTGCGAAAGCTGGATGAGACCGGGGAGGCGCACAGCCAGTCCATCGGCAATGCCATCCGGGCGGGCGTTACGATCTGTGTGGGGACAGATCTGCTGCCGTCTGATCCCATTGACGGCACGAACGCGACAGTGCGGGAGATGGAGCTTCTGGTGCGGGCGGGTCTGACGCCGATGCAGGCGATTAAGGCCGCGACGTCCAACAGCGCCAGACTGACGGATACCATCGCGTTTACCGGTACGCTGGAGGCCGGGAAGGAAGGCGATTTTATAGCGGTGAAGGGCGAGCCGGACAAACAGATCAGCGACATGCGGAATCTGTGTCTGGTGGCCAAGGGCTGTCGCCTGATCTGGAGCTCGGTGCCGGGGCTGATGCTTCGCAGATATAACACCGGTTATCCTGGGATGGAGCTGGCCGGCGGGACATACCTGAAGTGGTAAAGAGGGAGGAATGCAGAATATGAGCAGGACAATCTATAAAAATGCGCGGATTCTGGTCGGTGACGGACAGGTTATCGAACCGGGTACGCTTGTTGTAGAGCATATGCAAAAGGATTTTATCCCGCCTGCGAATGGAGAGACGCCGGTTAAAATCGTGCCGTCTGTGACGGATAAAATCGTTTATCTGGGCGAAGCGGGCGGTTACACAGGCGAGGCAGATGAGACGGTTGATGTCCAGAGAAATACGCTGATGCCGGGACTGATTGACGCCGACACGCGGTTAGACACTCTTTCTTCTGCGGCAAACGATTACGTGGACAATATCGGAATTGCCTACCGGACATTTCTCAGTTATCGCAGCGCGGCTGAAGCATTGAACACGGGTGTCACGACTCTCCGGGCGGTGGGAATGCCCAATAATATTGATATTGCCCTGAAGAATGCTATTGCCAAAACCATGTTTTTTGGGCCGTCGATTCTGGCAACAGGCCCCATCTATGCGGTGACGGCGGGCAAAGGACATGAACGGTATGGGCTGATTGAGGCCAGCGGTACAGACGCTCTGCGGGCACAGATGCGGATCCATCTGAGCCGGGGACTGGACGGTGTCACGATGCAGGTCAGCGGAGACCGGCTGGGAACGCTGGGCGGCGAATACCGGAAGGAAATGTCAGACGCGGAGCTTCAGGCGTTGGTCAAACATGCCCACGGGGCGGAAAAACCGGCAGCGGTCAACGCGAGCGGTGATCCGTCTGTCCGGAGCGCCCTTCAGGCGGGCGTGGACTGTATCCAGCAGGGATACCGCATCAGTGATGAGCTTTTAAAGAAAATGGCTGCAAAGGGTGTCAGCTACGTGCCCTGTCTTGTCTCTACATTGGGATCGGAGATCGGGGAGGAGCATTTTGACGTGGCCCGGCGGGCGCATCTGGCCGGTGTGCGGCTGGCGGTCGGGACGGGGGTCTTGCCGTCCGAGCCGGTCGATGGCACGACTGCCATCATCCGGGAGATGGAGCTTCTGGTCGAAGCGGGTCTTACGCCATCTGAGGCGATTGCGGCAGCCACATCCGACGCGGCAGATGTCGTCCGATCCGGGCAGGGAATACTGAAAGTGGGCGGGAAGGCCGATTTTCTGGTCGTTGCCGGAAAGCCGGATCAGGACATTTCCTGTATGCGGGAAATCCTCGCAGTTGTCAAAGGAGGCCGCCGTGCGTTCTGCCGGATCGGCGGCGCGAAGGAACGGATGTTCCACATCCACGCCCCGCTTTATGAGGTTGCGGGCGGAACGACGTTTGACTGGACGGAGGGCGCGCTGCAGGGAGTCAGGGAACCGGAGAATTATAATATCACGTGGAATCTCATAAAAGAGATCTGAAACGTTCCGATAGAAAAGAGGTTGTCATGAAAGCAGATCTTCTGATTAAAAATGGAATGGTTTGGAACAATGGCGTTTTTACACCGATGGATATCGCGGCAGCGGACGGAAAGATCGCTTTCTACGCTGCGGCAGGTTCTCAGGAAGACAGCGATTTTGCGGGGGTGATTGACGCGCGGGGCGAGTATGTTCTCCCCGGAATGATTGATTTTCACTGCCACATCCGGGAGCCGGGCGTAGAGGAAAAAGAGGACTACGAGAGCGGCACAAAGGCGGCGGCTCATGGCGGTGTCACAACGGTGTGTGTCATGCCGAATAATCTGCAGCGCGGCATTGCTTCGCCGGAGGATTTTGCGGCGGCCATTGACTGTGGGAGCCGCGGAGCGGTGATTGATTATGTGCCGATTCCAAGTCCGCTGGCCTTCCGTCAGGGCAGTATCCCGAAGCTTTCGCAAATGGGCGCGTCTTATTTTAAAATTATGGAGATGAAATCGAACAAGGCTCCCCTCGAAGAAAATTTCCGGTGCGGTGATACTTATGTGCTGGACCAGTGCTTTGCGGAGGTGGCGAAAAGCGGAAAGTATATCTCTATTCATCCGATGGATATGGACTGGTATCTGGGGAACATCGCTGCCATTCAGGCAGAGGAAACGCCAAAGGATCTTACTCATGTGCTGTGCAGGCTTTATGGGGATGAGGAAATGTCCGGCGGAGCCTGGCAGCTGGCCTATTACTTCCGCAAGAATCACTGCAAATGGCTGGCGGTCCACACCTGGCATCCGGGATACATTGACCTCATCCGTCTCCTGAAGCGGGAGGGACGGATGGATATTTTGTCCAGCTGCGAGATCCTTCCCTCCAGCATTCGGAATTTTGATGTGCTCTATAACCGGGCGGATCGGACGATGATCCCGCTTGGGCATGCGGCAAAACCGGACTGGGATCAGGTCTGGGCTGCGGTCAATGACGGGACGATTGATATTCTGGGGAGCGACCACTCTCCGCATCTTTCTGTTCATTATCATCCGGAGAATCCGTTTGCGTCTGCGCAGGGCGTCCCTGGCGAGGACTATTATGGAAATCTGCTTCTGGACGCCGTCAATGCCGGGAAGCTCAGTCTGGAACGGCTTGTGGAGGTGACCAGTGTGAATGGGGCGAGAGCCTTTGGCTGGAAGGAGAAGGGTACTAATGCCATCGGAACCGACGCGGATTTCACGATCTGTGACCTGAAAGAGGAGTGGACGGTGGACGAAACCTATCCGATTTATTCCAAACCGGGTCTTGATCCTCTCTTCGGGCAGAAGCTGAAGGGGCGTGTGACGCATACGGTCGTAAGAGGAAAGATTGTCATGGAGCATGACTTGATCAGGGCAGAGCCGGGATACGGACGCTTTGTCAGGCCATAGACCATAGAAAGAAAACGAAAAATCGAACGATTTTGCCCATTTATCTACTGCCCGAGCTGCTGCGCCTGCAGCCAGGAGGTAAAATACGGCTGAATCACATCAAAGGGCGCACAGCCAATATCCAGCAGAAACGTATGGAAGGATTTGAGGTCAAAACGGGTTCCCAACTGCTTTCTGGCGGTATTTTCCATGTTCAGAAATTCCATATATCCCACGTAATAAGAGAGATAGTTGGATGGAGTTTCAATCATGGTCTGATAGATGGAGTCCGCGATTTCTTCCGGATTGCTGTTAAAGTTTTTGAGATAATCGCGTACCTGATCGCGGCTCCAGCCGTAATAATTGATATAGATATCGAGGCAGGCGCTTAATCCCAGAGTTGCGATGTAATTGGCTGACAGGAGAGCGCCCATCTGCGGCTGCAGTCCGTTGTCCAGCTGATAGGCGGCCTGCTCGACATAGGTGGCCCACCCTTCGCTGTAGCCGGGGAAGGAGAGGATCATGCGAAGCAGAGAGTCGCAGTGCGTGTGAAAATATACGTTCTGATACAGATGTCCCGGATATCCCTCATGGGCGATGACGGTGTAGAGGTCGTTGGAGGAGTAGTCGGGGTTGTGGTTCAGATAGATCACATTATTCTGGTAGTCATCGATCGGAGAGACCAGATAAAAAGCCGGGCTTAAGGAGAGCTGGAGCGCTTCCGGGACGTCCTTGAAGGTGTAGCTGCACTCCGGGAGTTCCGGATAAGCCTCTTTTGTCAGAACCTTCAGTTCCTCCATGATGTCTGCCGCTTCGGTCTGGCGGAATGCATAGCTGTCGATCGCATCAGCCAGCTCCGGCTGTTCACTGAGGATGCGTGAGATGTCGCTCAAAGCGTTGTCCATGCAGGATTCCATCGCTTCGAGGAGATCCTCGATCGAGGAATAGGAGGTGCCGGTTGCGGAATAGACCAGATATTCATAATATTCCCGGCCCTGGGGATAGCCGGACTGCCCGCCCGGATTGGTACCGGTGCCTTTCAGTTCCCGGAGCCCGTCGATCAGGAGCTGGTAGGCCGGGATAAAATCGCTCTCGATGAGAGCTTTATTTTTTTCACGGTATTCATCTTTTTCTTTCTCTGTCAGCCCGGTGAGAGTATCGAGGCGGGAGTCAAAGGTGTCGATGAGGAAATTATCTCCGGGTACGAGCAGATAGCTTTCACAGGACTCGATGATGTGGTCGATGGTTGTGTCGCTCATCATAAGCCCGGCAGCGGATTTTTCCTTTTCAAATGTCAGAATCTGGGTGTAATAGTCGTCGATGCCGCTAAGGAGCGCAAGATAATCCTCAACATCGTCCCGGTCATAGAAAGCGTATTCCGCAAGGAGGATCGGCAGCTGCGCCTGTGTGCCGATGGTCACGGCGAGTGGCTGTGCGTAGAGTTCCAGACCGTCCGCGAGCTTTTCCGTACCCAGATAGCTTTTCAGCACGCGAAACGTACACCGCTGGCTGTCATTAAGCAGATTAAGGTCAAAGGAGTCCAGCTCTTCTTCCAGCTGACGCCGGTTCTCGATATTCTGCCTGAGAGCTTCTTCTGACAGAGAGGGATAAAGAGAGTCTGCTTTTTCGATGCCCAGCGCAGCAGGATCTTTGAAGAGAAAATGCAGGTCCAGCTGGCTGGCGCTGATTTCATCAAGGAAAAGTTCCTGTTCCCATTCGGAAAAACGTTTTTGTTCGACCAGCTGCTGCTCTTCGTAGTGTTCATATCCATCGGCGGATTCCTGCGGATATTCTGCAGCGACAGTTGTTGTCGGTTCCGGCCGTCTGGGTGCGCATCCGCCTGCCAGCAGGGATATCAGAAGTATCGGTATGAGGATCCGGCTGGTAAGACGTATCTGTAATTCACGCATGAATAAACCTCCCGAACGATTTTGAAATTTCTGTCAGTATCAATATACATTATATTTCCCGAAATTACAACTTATGAGACTGCGAGAGCGGTCGGGTTTTCTTGTCTTTTTTCACTCTTTATGGTATAGTCAGGACAGTAATCTTATTCAGGAGGAATTGACTCATGTGTCAGGATCAGAATTGTCAGTGTAAAAAACCATATTATATCACCACCGCGATCGCATATACATCCGGAAAACCTCATATAGGGAATACCTACGAGATCGTGCTGGCGGACAGTATTGCACGTTATAAAAGAGAGCAGGGCTATGACGTCCGGTTCCAGACCGGTACCGACGAGCATGGACAGAAAATTCAGCTGAAAGCGGAAGCGGCCGGAGTCACTCCGCAGCAGTTTGTCGATAACGTAGCCGGAGAGATCAAACGGATCTGGGATCTGATGAATACTTCCTACGATAAATTTATCCGTACGACGGATAAGGATCACGAAGCGCAGATACAGAAGATTTTCAAAAAGCTGTATGACCAAGGAGATATTTATAAAGGATATTATGAGGGAATGTACTGCACGCCGTGCGAATCATTCTTTACCGAGTCTCAGCTGGTGGACGGCAAGTGTCCGGACTGCGGCCGCGAGGTGCAGCCGGCGCGTGAGGAGGCTTATTTCTTTAAAATGAGCAAATATGCCGACCGTCTGATCGAGCACATCAATACCCATCCGGAGTTTATCCAGCCGGTGGCCCGCAAGAATGAGATGATGAATAACTTCCTCCTGCCGGGGCTGCAGGATCTGTGTGTGTCGCGATCTTCGTTTACCTGGGGGATCCCGGTGAGCTTTGACCCGAAGCATGTGACTTATGTGTGGCTGGATGCGTTGTCCAACTATATCACCGGTCTTGGCTATGATTGTGACGGTAATCACGGTGAACTTTTCAAAAAATACTGGCCGGCTGACCTGCATCTGATCGGAAAGGACATCATCCGTTTTCATACGATCTACTGGCCGATTTTCCTGATGGCATTGGACCTGCCGCTGCCAAAGCAGGTGTTCGGACATCCATGGCTGCTGCAGGGTGACGGTAAGATGAGCAAGTCGAAGGGAAATGTGCTCTACGCGGATACGCTGGTGGATTTCTTTGGCGTGGATGCTGTCCGTTATTTCGTGCTGCATGAGATGCCGTTTGACAATGACGGCGTAATTTCCTGGGAGCTGATGGTCGAGCGGATGAATTCTGACCTGGCTAATATCATGGGAAATCTGGTGAACCGCACGATCTCGATGAGCAATAAATATTTCGGCGGTGTGGTGACGGATGCCGGGGCAGCTGAGGAGATCGATGAGGATCTGAAAGCTGTCGTTCTGAACGCAGTGAAGAAAGCAGACGCGAAGATGAATGAGCTGCGGGTGGCTGACGCGCTCACGGAGATCTTTAATATTTTCCGCCGCTGCAATAAATATATCGACGAGACGACCCCGTGGACGCTGGCAAAGGACGAGGCGAAGAAAGACCGTCTGGCGACAGTTCTTTATAATCTGACAGAAGCGATCACGATCGGCGGTTCCCTGCTGGAGTCCTTTATGCCGGAGACCTCTGTAAAGATCCTGAAACAGCTGAACGCTGAGAAGAGAACGCTGCCGGAAATGGATCGTTTCGGGTTATATCCGTCCGGAAATAAAGTGACGGAGAAACCGGAGATCCTGTTTGCAAGGATCGATCTGAAGGAACTGATCGCGAAGGTAGACGCAATGCATGAGGCAGAGGCCGCGAAAGAGGCAAAGACTGCCGGGGAGTCGGCGGCAGAAGCAGCTGATGGAGCAGAAAAGGCGGATGAGGCGTCTGCACAGGAGACTTCTGTGATCGATATTGAGGCAAAGCCGGAGATCACCTATGATGATTTCGCGAAGCTCCAGTTCCAGGTAGGGGAGATTATCAAATGTGAGGCGGTGCCGAAGTCCCGCAAGCTCCTGTGCAGCCAGGTAAAGATCGGCAGTCAGGTGAGACAGATTCTCAGCGGGATCAAGGCGTATTACAGTCCGGAAGAGATGGTTGGCAAGAAGGTTATGGTGGTTGTGAACCTGAAGCCGGCAAAGTTAGCCGGTATGATGTCTGAGGGTATGCTGCTCTGCGCAGAGGACGCGGATGGCAATCTTGCGCTGATGACGCCGGAGAAAGAGATGCCGTCAGGCGCGGAGATCTGCTGATCCGATGCTGAGGCTGATTGCGGTTATCAGCATGATCGCGGATCACGCTGCCCTGCTTTTGATCGGGTACGGGATCATGAGCGGACTACCTGTCGGCTGTAACGCTTACGAGAGATGGAATGCCATTGTTACCGGACTGCGTGTCCTGGGGAGAATGGCATTCCCCATTTTTGCCTGGCTGATCGCAGAAGGGTATGCGAGGACGAGGAACTGGCGAAAGTACGCAGTAAGACTGCTTTTGCTGGCTTTGATCTCGGAACTGCCGTTTGACTGGGTTGCGTTTGGCAGATGGGGAGTGCAGTGGGAATATCAGAATACAGTGTTTACGCTGCTTCTGGGGTTGCTGGCGCTGCGCGGAGGTGATTTCCTGCAGGGCAGGATGAGGCGCATCGGATCTGGCGCCGGGAGCTGGTATGCGGCGATAATGGCAGCGACAGCAGCGGCCTGTGTGGCTGCGCTGGTGATCCGCTCGGATTATAGCTGGGAGGGAGTGGTTTTGATTGTCCTCCTTTATCATACGCGCGCAGACCGGAAACGTCAGTGCATAATGGGATTTCTCTGGTCAGCAATGGTATGGGGGATCCTGCTGCCGCCGGTGTTTATGATCGGATATGCGGCAGCATTTCTTTTCCTGTATTATTTGCAGGATTGCGGAGGAGAACATGCGGTTTGTGCGAGAGTGCCCGTTCGTCGTGACAAGATGCTGCGGTGGGCGGTCTATCTTGTTTATCCGGTGCATCTGTTGATTTTGTGGGAGATTTATTGTCGGATATTGATTGCGTGATTTTATGCAGATATGCTGCAGGGAAGCTGCGCGGACTGCATGCCTGAGATGTGCAGGCTCCTCAGGGCGTGCGAGGATGTACGGACATTTGAGTGCTTTTATATGTGTGGCGGTACGCATTGACAGCGCACATATCTGCTTCCTGTGAGGATTCTGATAAGTATCTGAGAAACGGAAGTGTAGGTTTATGGAGGGAAATGCAGAATGATATTTGATACGCATGCCCATTATGACGACGAGGCATTTGACAGTGACCGCGATGAGCTGGTGGCGGGCCTCATGGAACGGGGAATCGGCCATGTGGTGAACGTGGGTTCCAGTCTGGCCTCCACGCGGACGACGTTGGAGCTGGTTGAGAAATATCCTTTTTTCTATGGCGCGGTCGGGGTGCATCCGAGTGAGACAGAAGAGCTTGATGAGGACGGGATCGTTTGGCTGCGGGAGGTATCCGGCAGAGAACGGATCGTCGCGATCGGGGAGATCGGTCTGGATTACTATTGGCCGGAGCCGGATCGGGAGCTTCAGAAAAAATGGTTCATACGGCAGCTCGAACTGGCCGGAGAGGTAAATCTGCCGGTGATTATCCACAGCCGCGATGCCGCGCAGGATACTCTGGAGATCATGAAAGAGCACGGCCGGGATCTGGGGGGTGTGATTCACTGCTTTTCCTATGGCGTGGAACTGGCCAGAGAATATCTTAAAATGGGATATTATCTGGGGATTGGCGGTGTGCTGACGTTTAAGAATGCGAGGAAATTAAAAGAAGTGGTTCAGTTTATGCCGATGGAACAGATGGTTCTGGAGACAGATTGTCCCTATCTGGCACCGGTACCGTATCGCGGCAAGCGGAACTCTTCTTTGTATCTGCCGTATGTTGTACAGGCAGTGAGTGAGATCAAGGGGATCATGCCGGAACAGGTTGTCGCGATTACGGAAGCCAATGCAAGATGTCTGTACCGACTGTCGTAACCCTGATTGATTGATGATTCTTTGCTTTCGGGCCTGACAGGATGGGAAAGGAAAGAACATAAAATATTTTTGAGTAAGAAAACAGGAAAAAGGAGATCATGGCATGGAGCCAACACTCGGCAATCCGAAAAATACCATAGAAATTATCCAGAAATATGAATTTAATTTTTTAAAACGTTTCGGTCAGAATTTCCTGATCGATACGCATGTGCTGGATAAGATTATCCGTGCGGCCAATGTCACAAAGGACGATGTGGTGCTGGAGATCGGGCCGGGAATCGGCACGATGACGCAGTATCTGGCACAGGCTGCCGGGCTGGTGATCGCAGTGGAGATTGACGACCGGCTGATCCCGATTTTGCACGAGACTCTGAAAGATTATGACAATGCTGTCATCATTCACGACGACATTCTCAAAGTTGATATCCGGGAACTGGCAGAGCGTTATCATGGCGGCCGCCCGCTCAAGGTAGCGGCGAATCTGCCGTACTATATCACGACACCGGTTATCATGGGACTGCTGGAAAAAGAGATGCCGGTGGATAATATTACGGTAATGATCCAGAAAGAAGTGGCGGAGCGGATACAGGCCGGACCGGGAGGCAAGGATTATGGCGCATTGTCGCTGGCGGTGCAGTATTATGCGGAGCCGTACATTGTTGCGAATGTCCCTCCCAATTGCTTTATTCCGAGACCGAAGGTGGGCTCCGCGGTGATCCGGCTGACCAGATATCAGAAACCGCCGGTGAGGGCGCAAGATACGGAATTGATGTTTCGGCTGATTCGAGCCTCTTTCCAGCAGCGGCGCAAGACTTTGCAAAATGGGCTGAACAATTCCGCTGATATTTCGTTTTCACGAGATGAGATCGTTGCTGCGATTGAGAGCATTGGTTTGTCGTCGAATGTTCGTGGAGAAACATTGACGCTGGAGCAGTTTGCGCGGCTGGCGGACGCCCTGGCAGGCGCAGATAAGAAAAACGGGGATACGCAGGTGGTCAGCTGCAAATAAAATCGTTCTAAATAATTCATAAAATCCTCGATTCTGATATCTTGATGTCATATAAGAGATCGTTTGGCGCATAGAATACATACCAGAGGTGATAGGTATGTCGGATTATCGGAGGCTGATCTCTTATCTTTATGCATACGAAGGCGGTGTAAAAGGGGCGAATACCGGTTATGCCAGGATCGAGGTACGAAACGGCCAGTGCCGGATCTATGCGAATGTGCGCCGGGTTTATCTTGGCGGCAATGATATCGGAGTCTATCTGCTGTCAGGAGACAGAGAAATCTGCATCGGAAAGATCTTTATCCGCGGCGGCAGCGGAGAGTTTCGGACAACGCTGAACGCACAGAACATTGATGGCGGCGGCCATCGCATGGAAATGTGCCATGGACTGACGATTCATGATGTTGAAAATTCGTGGAAATGCTATACTACCATCTGGGAGGATTCGGTGACACATGCGGCGGAAATTGATCTGGCCGAAGTGACATCTGCGAATGCGCGTAAAAAAGAAGCAGCTCGCGAAAATGCTGCCGGAGAAAAAGCAGTTTCTCCGGAGCAGCTGCCAATCTCAGCGCAAATTGAGAAGGATCTGCGGAGAGAGGAAGAAGCATTAAAGGATGTTGCGCCATGGGACGAGGATTCGGCAGCGGAAGGAGTGCCTGTGCGGAAACCGGCTGCAGAAAATCCGGTAAAGGAAGAAACGGCATCTATGGCCGGTCAGCCGATTGCGGAGGAATCGTCGACCATCCGGTCACAGGAAAATCGCTTATGGAAGCGGATGCAGCGTGAGTACGCGAAGGTTCTTGCTTTTGATTATGACAAAGGCTGCGAGATCCTTTCAATAAAGCCGCAGGACATCGGCCTTTTGCCGAGGGATATCTGGATCTATGGCAATAACAGCTTCCTGCTGCACGGATATTATCATTATCGCCATCTGATTCTGGCACGTCTGGAGGATCTGCCCGGAGAATCCCGCTATCTGCTGGGAGTACCGGGGCGTTGTTACAGTAATGAGAAAAATATGGCAGCAATGTTTGGCTTCCCTTATTTTGTGTCGGCGAAAAAACAGCCGGACGCGGATGGGAATTTTGGATACTGGTATACTTTAATACATTTATAATGGAGAACGATCGATGCCGATGACAACTGAAGAAAAATACATGAAAGAAGCGATCCGCCAGGCGAAGAAAGCTGCGGCGCTCGGTGATGTGCCGATTGGCTGTGTGATCGTGTATCAGGATAAGATCATCGGCCGCGGTTATAACCGCCGCATGAAGGATCATACGGTGCTGGCGCACGCGGAGATCATTGCGATACGCAAAGCCTGCCGTGCGCTGGGGGACTGGCGGCTGGAGGATTGTACGATGTATGTGACGCTCGAGCCGTGTCCGATGTGTGCCGGAGCGATAGTCCAGGCGAGGATCCCCAGAGTGGTGATCGGCTGCATGAATCCCAAGGCCGGCTGTGCCGGTTCCGTTCTGGATTTGCTGCATGAGGACAGGTTTAATCATCAGGCGGAAACGGAGATTGGGATCTTAGGGGAGACGTGCTCGGCTATGCTCAGAGATTTTTTCCGGGAGCTGAGAAAACGGCAGAAGGATGAGTAAAATCGGTGGCTTGACAAAACAAAGCGCCTCATGTATACTGTAAAAGCGTTTCAAGGATTATTTTGATGTAAATAATTTCAGAGAGACGCCATAAGTCATACGTCATAAAGTTTCCGTGCAGCCGGGGAGATAGCGGTGCCCTGTACCTGCAATCCGCTCCAGCAGGGGTGATATCCCGCCCCGGATCCGGTCTTGTGGGGCTGCCCCTGGTAAGCAGTGATGACGTTTGGGTCTTACGCAACAGAGCCTCATGAACCGTGTCAGGGCAGGAATGCAGCAGCACTAAGTGGGATCCTTTGTGTGACGTGAGGGTGCCTGAACCGAGCCGGCTGCCAGGGTAACGCCTGTGAGCCGTTTTCAAAGCGGGATGCACGGATTTAAAAAAAGTGCCTTATGGGCACTTTTTTTAATTATCTGAATTACTGTTAATCCGGAAAGTTATGGACAAAAGCAAAGCGGGTGTATTATAATATGACCGGAATGTGAAGAATCAGACGCCGGAAATCGGTTCTGATGCAGGAAAATGGGCAATATCTGATAAAGAAAGGACGAAACGTCAATGAGAGTAGGATTTTTGACCAGCGGCGGCGACTGCCAGGCGTTAAACGCAACGATGCGCGGAGTGGCGAAGGCTCTGTATAAAATGTATGATGATATGGAGATCATTGGTTTTGAGGATGGTTACAGGGGATTGATTTACGCGGATTATCGGATCCTGAAACCGTCAGACTTTTCCGGGATCCTGACAAAGGGCGGTACGATCCTTGGTACATCCAGACAGCCGTATAAGTTAATGCGGGTGCCGGATGAAAATGGACTTGATAAAGTAGAAGCGATGAAAAATACCTACCGGAAGCTGAAGCTGGAGTGCCTGGTCATCCTGGGCGGCAACGGCAGCCAGAAAACGGCCAATCTTCTGAGTAAGGAAGGATTGAATATCATATCCCTTCCCAAGACGATCGACAATGATCTGTATGGAACAGATCTTACGTTTGGCTTCCACAGTGCGCTGGAGATCGCCACAAACGCGATTGACTGCATTCATACGACTGCGGCATCTCATGGACGTGTCTTTATTGTTGAGATTATGGGACATAAGGTCGGCTGGCTGCCGTTATATGCGGGCATGGCCGGCGGCGCGGACATTATCCTGATTCCGGAGATTCCTTATGATATTGATGTTGTAATCCGGGCATTAAAGGAGCGGACGAGGGAAGGCAAGAGCTTCTCGATCATAGCGGTCGCGGAGGGTGCGATTTCTCAGGAGGACGCGGCATTGAGCAAAACCGAGCTGAAAAAGAAGAAAGAAACCGGCATGCAGTATCCGTCGGTGGCTTATGAGATCGGTGCAAAGATTACGGAACGGACCGGACAGGAGGTTCGCGTGACGGTTCCGGGACATATGCAGCGGGGCGGTGAACCGTGTGCGTATGACCGTGTTTTCTCGACCCGTCTGGGCGCGGCGGCGGCGGCCCTGATCCGTGAAAAGAAATATGGTAATATGGTAATCTGGAAGAATTATGAGACACAGAATATTCCGCTGGTGGAGATCGCAAATAAATTAAAGACCGTTGATCCGGACAGCCTGATCGTGAAGCAGGCCAAGATGGTGGGGATCAGCTTTGGTGATGAATAAGAAAGAAGTAGATCATTCATGTCCTATATGGCATTATACCGTAAATGGCGCCCTGTCGTTTTTGAAGATGTAAAAGGGCAGGACCCCATTGTACAGACGCTGAAAAATCAAATAACCTCCGGCCGCATCGGACACGCGTATCTTTTCTGCGGGACAAGGGGTACCGGAAAGACCAGTATTGCCAAGATCTATGCGCGTGCGGTAAACTGTGAGAATCCGAGGAACGGCAGCCCGTGCAATGAGTGCGCGGCATGTCAGGCGATTCTGGCGGGACGATCGATGAATGTGATTGAGATTGACGCAGCTTCAAACAACGGTGTGGAAAATATCCGTGAGATCAGGGAGCAGGTTCAGTATCCGCCGACGGAAGGGCAGTATCGCGTATATATTATCGATGAAGTGCATATGCTTTCTTCCGGTGCTTTTAACGCGCTGTTAAAAACGCTGGAGGAACCGCCGTCTTACGTGATTTTTATTCTGGCTACGACCGAGGTGTATAAGATTCCGATTACGGTGCTGTCGCGCTGCCAGAGATATGATTTTAAAAGGATTTCCCTGGAGACGCTGAGCGCGCGGCTGAAGGAACTGACCGACGCAGAGCAGATCCCGGTGGAAGAGCGTGCGCTGCGGTATATTGCGAAAATGGCGGATGGTTCCATGCGTGACGCGCTGAGCCTGCTGGAACAGTGTGTGGCATTTCATTATGGAACCACACTGACATATGAAAATGCGCTGGAGGTACTGGGCGCGGTAGATTCAACGGTGTTCAGCAATCTGCTGCGGGCAGTACTGGACAAAAGGACGACGGATTGTATCCGCATTCTGGAGGAAATGGTCATCCAGGGCCGGGATCTGGGACAGTTTGTTGCGGATTTTATCTGGTATCTGAGAAATCTGCTGGTCTTAAAGTCCGCAGATGAAGAGGAGACACTGCTTGAGATGTCGGAGGACAATTTAAAACTTCTGCGTGAGGAAGCAAAGCTGGTTGATACGGATACTCTGATGCGGTTTATCCGGATTTTTTCTGATCTTTCCAATCAGCTTCGCTACGCATCGCAGAAACGGGTTCTGATCGAGATCGCGCTGATTAAGCTGACCAGGCCTCAGATGGAGGAAAACCTGGATTCGATCCTGCAGAGGCTGACCGATCTTGAGAAACGGCTGGATGAAACGCCGGCAGTGACGCCGGAGCTTCTGGAACAGATGGCAGTCCGGACAGCGCCTGCGGCCGGAGAGGCAGCGCCGGTACAGGCAGCTCAGCCGGAGAAGGTCATGTTGCCCAAAGCGCAGTATGAGGATCTGATGCAGATCCGTAAGGACTGGCCGGTGATTATCCGTGATCTGGGAGGTTCGATTCGTCCGGCGTTCCGTGAATCGGAGCTGGAGCCGGGAGGTGAGCAGTGTCTGTGTATTGTGTTCCAGAATGCGGGAAATTTTCAGATCGCAAGCCGTCCGACGGTGCTGGGGCAGCTGGAACAGTACGTAAAGGAAAAATATCAGAAAGATATGAATTTTAAAGTGCGTCTGCGGGGACCGGGAGAAATTGCGCGCAGGATGTATCTGTGCGAGGGAGAGGCAGAGCAGGTGATCCATACGGAGATCACGATTGAGGATTAAAACATTTTCCGTGTGCCCAGCTGCACAGGAGGATGAGATAATAATAAAATTGGGAGGAAGTTCACCATGGCCAAGCGAGGCGGATTTGCCGGCGGTATGCCGGGTAATATGAATAACCTGATGAAGCAGGCACAGCGCATGCAGCGTCAGATGGAGGAAACAACAAAGGCACTGGAGGAAAAAGAATATTCAGCAGCTGCCGGCGGCGGTGCGGTTACGGTAACGGTTTCCGGCAAGAAGGAACTGGTGTCTGTGAAATTGTCAGAGGAAGTAGTAGATCCGGATGATATCGAGATGCTGGAAGACCTGATTGTGGCGGCGGCGAATGAGGCGCTGCGCAAGATGGATGAAGACTCCGCACAGGCGATGGCGAAGTTTACCGGAGGCCTTTCATTCTGATATGGATTATTACAGCAGTCAGATTACAAAATTAATCGAAGAACTGGGCAAGCTGCCGGGTATTGGGACGAAATCGGCGCAGCGTCTGGCATTTCATATTATTAATATGCCACAGGAACAGGTAAACAGCCTGGCCGGAGCGATTAAGGACGCAAAGGCAAATATCCGTTACTGCAAAGAGTGCTGGACGCTGACGGATCAGGAATACTGTCCGATCTGCAGCAGAAAACTCCGGGATCATCAGACCATCATGGTGGTGGAAAATACCCGAGATCTTGCTGCTTATGAAAAAACAGGGAAATACGAAGGGGTTTATCATGTGCTGCATGGAGCGATCTCTCCCCTGCAGGGAATTTGCCCGAATGATAACAGAGTGAAGGAACTAATGCAGCGGCTGCAGGGGGATGTAAAGGAAGTTATCATTGCGACAAACTCCAGCCTGGAGGGTGAGACGACGGCCATGTATATCAGCAAATTAATAAAACCTACAGGGATCCGGGTGAGCAGGATTGCAAGCGGAGTTCCGGTAGGCGGTGATCTGGAATACATTGACGAGGTGACACTGCTGCGGGCACTGGAGGGAAGAATTACCCTGTGATAGTTACGATATCAATGTGCTAAGGAACCGGAATGAGGAGAGCGGGATATGGATAAGTATGAGTTTAATGTGAAGGTAGAACAGATACGGAAACTCGTGAACAAAGGCGATTTTGAAACGGCGATGAAAATCACGGACACGATCGACTGGAAAAAGGTACGCAACGCGAATCTTTTATCTATGGTTTCCCAGGTTTATGAAAAAAATGAGGAGTATCAGGACGCAAAGGACATCCTGCAGCTGGCTTTTGAGCGCGCCCCGATCGGAAAAAGATTTCTTTATAAATTAACAGAGCTTGCGTTAAAAGAGGGCAATACCGATGAGGCGGAGGCTTATTACCGGGAGTTCTGTGATATGGCCGGAGACGATTCCCGCCAATATCTGCTGCGGTATATGATCCTGAAGGCAAAAAATGCCCCGATCGAGCAGATGATCCATGCGCTGGAGAGCTATACGGCGGAAGAACTGGATGAAAAATGGCTTTATGAGCTGGCGGAGCTGTATCATGAGGCCGGCGATACGGACCGCTGTGTCAGTGTCTGTGATAAAATTATGCTGATGTTTGGTCTGGGAAAATATGTGGATAAGGCGATGGAATTAAAGCTGCAGTATGCTCCGCTGACCGGCTATCAGATGGATCTGTTTGAAAACCGCGAAAAATACGAAGAGAAGCTGCGGGCAGTAGCCCAGTCATTTCAGGATGTGGCGGAGACAGAGGGTGAGTATCATGAAGGAGCAGGCGCTGCCAGTACGATTGTGACGGAAGAAGAGACGGAACCGGCTGCGCCGGAGAAAATCTGGACAGAGTCTCCTGTGCCGGCGGCCACGGTTGCGGAGCCTGTCAGAGCCGAGGTGCCGCAGCCGCAGCCGATTGTGCCGGAACCAGCCACAGCAGAGAGTTTGCGGTCAGAATCCGTTGCGCAGACGCGGATCTCCAGCCAGATTCAGGAGGCAGTGGTGCAGGCGGAGACCGAAGAAGAACTGAAAAAAGAAGTTTCCAGAATGAAAGAAGCGGGCGCGGAAACCTCGCGTGTACTGCAGGCGGAGACGGAGGAGGAGCTCGGCAAGACAAAGATACTGACAGATCTTCACAGAAAGAAACCGCAGGAGGCAAAGGCTTCTGTCGCGGAAGAAGGATCATCAGAAGGGAGAGTATCGCGCAGCGAGAAGCGGACTGAGGCGAAGGGACCGGAGGTTATAACGGTAAAAACTGCGCCTGTAAGGAAAAAACCTCACCAGATGATCGAGGCCCGTACTCCTGAGAAGGGACTGGCATTTGCGTTAGAGCTTTTGAAGCAGACACAAAGGGAAACGGGCATCAAAGCTCCGGTAGCAAAGATCAGCGGTTCCCGATTAAATAATAAAGGCATTTTATCGAGTGCAGACAAACTCTCCGGCAAGATCCTGATGATCGAAGAGGCCGGGGATCTCTCACCGGCCATGGTGGATGAACTGGAGAGACTGCTGGAAGAAAAGGCAGGGGATATCCGGGTAATTCTGATTGACAATGCGCGTCAGCTGGATATGTTGCTTGACCAGAGTCCGGTACTGGCAGATCGTTTTGAGCGTATGACAGCTGTTGAGGCGGAAGATATGCCGGCGCCGGAGAAGAAGAAAGCCGCTCCGGTCGCAGAGCCTGCGCTTAAGAGTCCGAAAGCAAAACCAGCGCCGGAACCACAGCCGGAGCCTGCGGATGACAGGGAAGAACTCGACATTGATGAATTTGCGCAGTATGCCTGCCAGTATGCGGCAAGAATTGACTGCAGCATTACCGGGAAAAGTATGCTGGCGTTGTATGAACGCATCGAGATCATGGAGGAGGATGGAATCCCGCTGACCCGCGCAAATGCGGAGGCGTTGATTGAAGAGGCAGCTGACAAGGCGGAAAAGCCGGGACTGGGAGGAGCAATCAAGGGATTATTCTCCGCAAAGTACAATAAAGACGGACTGTTGATTTTAAAGGAAGCACATTTTATATCATGAATACAGACATTCGATTAATCGCACTGGATCTGGACGGGACGCTTCTGGACAGTGAAAAGAACCTGTCTCAGGCAAACAGAGAGGCTTTGCGTATGTGCGCAGAGCGGGGAATTGAGATCGTCCCCTGCACCGGGCGTATCTGGCAGGGGATTCCGGAGTTTATCCGGGAGCTGCCCGGAGTCCGTTACGCAATTACGGTAAACGGGGCGGTGATCCGCGATATTCAGAAGGATCAGACGCTTGCGGAGCATAAGATGTCCTGTGAGACGGCGGCTGCTCTGATGGAACTGGCGCAGCAGTTTCATGTCATGTATGACTGTTATATAGACGGACAGGGATACGGGGAAAGCCGCTTTATGGACCATATGGATGATTACGGGACTCCGCTCACGCTGCAGGGCATGATCCGGAAAACCAGACGTCCGACGCCGAATCTGCTCGAGATGGTGCGCCGGAAAGCCGATCCGGTGGAAAAAGTCAATTATTTTTTTGATAATCAGGAGGAACTAGTCAGGGCGAGAGTTGCGCTGTCAAAGCGCGATGATATCGTGGTGAGTTCTTCTTTTTCCAATAATCTGGAGATCAACGGTACGGGAGCCACCAAGGGCAATGGGATCCTCTGTCTGGCAGAGCATGTGGGGATTGATCCGTCCCAGACAATGGGATTTGGAGACGGAGAGAATGATCTGTCCATGATGAAACTTTCGGGAATCGGCGTTGCGATGGCAAACGCGGTTGAGAGTGTAAAGATGGCTGCCGATTATGTGACGCTCACGAATGATGAGGACGGAGTCGCGGCAGCGCTGCGTAAATTGATTTTAAACGCCTGAGGAGGCAGAATGATTGATTTTGTAATGGAGCACTGGCTGTCAATTGCCGCCGGTGCTTTTCTGGTGGGAATGACACTTTACGGTCATTACCGGGGATTGATACGGATCGCGGTGACAATGTCGGCATTGGTGATCAGTATTGTCGTAGTGCGCCTGGCAACGCCCTGCGTCAGCTCATTTTTAAGAGAGAATACTCAGGTCCAGCATATGATGCAGGAGGTGATGCTTCATGCAGTGGGCGCAGATTCGCTGCTGGATGAGGAATCTTCATTGGCGACAGAACTTCCGGCTTTTCAGCGTACCATCATTGAGCAGCTGAATCTGCCGGATTCGATCAAGGAAGCTCTGCTGGAGAATAACAACAGTGAGATATACCGCCTGCTGGGAGTAGATACCTTTCTGGAATACATCGGTGTCTATCTGGCCAATATGGTATTAAATCTGATTGCTTCGATCCTGATATTTTTACTGGTCTATATCGGGCTGAAGCTGTTGACCAATACACTGGATCTGGTAGCCCGTCTGCCGATTCTGTGCGGGATCAATCAGATCGCGGGAGCCGTGATCGGTCTGCTGAGCGGACTTCTCTGGCTGTGGGCGATTTTCGTAGTTCTGGATATGGCCAGTGGTATGGGATGGGCAAAGCTGGTGCTGGAAGAGATTACAAATACTAAATGGCTGGCTGTCCTGTATCAGTATAATCCTCTCGGCTGGATTTTTATCAGGATTTTGAAATGTCTGATGTGATTTCTGCATGAGCTTTTTTCGCTTTTTGGCAGCCGTAAAGGGATACACGGATGAAGCAGGTACGAAAAAATAAACTTGACAGGAAAATAAAGTCATGTTATAGTAACGCGAAGAAAGCAAAGGCGCTGTGGAGAGATCCATGGCGCTTTCGCTTTTCAGGGAAGAGAACAGGTCCCTGTCCGATTTTTCCGCGGATGGCAGTAAACAGTAGTATTTTATATCCTTTGATGCGATGGGGCTCGAAAGAGGAGAGGGCTCTGTCGCATTTTATTTTACAGGAAAGTGCATCCTGTGAAATAAAATGCCCTTCGGGCGAGATGCACACTCGCGCGCAGGGAATTATGTCGCTAATGCGCCAAGGCGCATTCTTTTTTCATAGCAGCATAGCCTGCTATGAGGCAGAAGCTGCGGTAAGCGATTTCTGCACGGGCAGGGAAAATCGTTCCCTGACCGGTTCTTTAAGAGGAGGGCAATTATGACAAGTGAGATAATCAGTTATATCAGTGATCAGATTTTTGGTGTATGGTTCCTGATCGGCGCGGCTCTTGTTTTCTGGATGCAGGCTGGTTTTGCGATGGTAGAGGCCGGTTTTACCAGAGCCAAGAACTCCGGCAACATTATTATGAAGAACCTGATGGATTTCTGTATCGGTACCGTGATGTGGTTTATCATCGGCGCGTCCCTGATGCTTCCGGCTGCCGAAGGCAGCAGTGATATTCTGGGGCTGTTGGGAACGCCTGGTTTTGGCGTTTTTACGGACTACGCGAATTTCAGTTATTCCGGTTTTGTATTTAACCTGGTATTCTGCGCAACGACGGCGACGATCGTTTCCGGTTCCATGGCAGAGAGAACAAAATTTGCAACCTACTGTATTTATTCAGCGGTGATTTCCGGTATTATTTACCCGATCGAGGCGCATTGGACCTGGGGAAATGGTTTTCTGGTAAATATGGGCTTTCACGATTATGCCGGTTCCAACTGTATCCATATGGTCGGCGGAATCTGCGCGTTGATCGGCGCGGCGATGCTTGGTCCGCGTATCGGAAAATTCACAAAAGATAAAGATGGGAAGATTACGAAAGTAAATGCGTTTCCGGGATGTAACCTGGTAATCGGAGCATTGGGTGTCTTTATCCTGTGGCTGGGCTGGTATGGTTTTAACGGCGCGGCGGCGACGGATATCCCGACGCTGGGTTCGGTTTTCCTGACAACGACAGTTGCTCCGGCGGTTGCTACAGTTGTGTGTATGCTCTTTACGTGGATCAAATATGGCAAGCCGGATGTCTCCATGTGTCTGAATGCGTCGCTGGCGGGGCTGGTGGCGATCACGGCGCCCTGTGATGTGACGGACTGTGCGGGTGCGGCGATCATCGGCGCGGTGTCCGGCGTTCTGGTGGTATTTGGCGTCTGGTTTGTGGATAATATTCTGCATGTGGATGATCCGGTTGGCGCGGTTGCGGTACATATGTGTAATGGTATCTGGGGTACGATTGCGGTTGGCCTGTTCGCGACGAGTTCAGCGCCGGGATTTGAACTGGCGGGTATTCATGAGGGATTGTTTTACGGAGGCGGTTTTACACAGTTGGGACTTCAGCTCGTCGGTATGTTTATCACAGCGGCCTGGACGGTTGTGACGATTACTCTGGCGTTTACGATATTGAAGCATACGATTGGGCTGCGTGTTTCTGAGGAGGAGGAGCTTCTCGGTCTGGATGCTACGGAGCATGGCCTGCCGAGTGCTTACGCGGGCTTCTCGATCATGGATGTTTCCGGTGGTGTGATGGAGGTTAATGAAAATACCGATCTGGGCGTCAGCGATTATGATGCGGCGTCTGAGATTAAGAAATCGGCTGCCGTTCCGGTAGTAAAGATGCCGGAAGATCCGGACACCGGTGTGCATAAGGTTGTTATCATCGCGAAGATGAGCCGTTATGATATGCTGAGGAAATCCCTCAATGACCTTGGCGTAACTGGCATGACGGTTACCAATGTTATGGGCTGCGGCATTCAGAAGGGCGCGGGAGAGAGATACCGCGGAGTTGAGATGGATGCGACACTGCTGCCTAAGGTCAAGGTAGAGGTGGTTGTCAGCAAGATCGCAGTTGAGGATGTGATCGAGAGCGCAAAGAAAGCATTGTATACCGGTCATATCGGTGATGGTAAGATCTTTGTTTACAATGTGGCAAAGGTCGTCAAGGTCCGTACCGGTGAGGAAGATTACGCGGCGCTGCAGGATGTGGAGTAAAGAATTGCTTTTTTGCGAAAAATATAGTAAGTACGGATAACAAGGGGGCTGTTGTACTAAGTAATTAGTGTACGGTCCCTTTTCCTATAAAATTAACTGCCAGACCTCGAAAGTCTCCGATAGTTGGTGAAAAGTATAAGTATGCGAAAACCTATATCATTACACAGAAATTATACTTTAAACATGGAAAAAGAAAGATACCGCTTCAAAAGATTATTGAAACACTGGAAGATCATCTGGCTCGACTCAAAAAATACAATAAGGACATCCATATCTGTGGAGAACGCAACAATTTATTCCAAAACAGATCATGATGTGACCTTTATGAGGATGAAAGAAGATGCCATGCACCATGACCGCGATGAGAATGCAGCAGTCAACATCCGTGATAAAGGGAAAGAGATCTTTCTTACCGTACTTTGCGGAGCGGTTAGAGGAAAAAGAAAAGGCAACTGCGTCATTGGAATGTCTTAAAGCCGCCCGCATTCAGGTGAAGACCCCCATAAAAAGAAAACGTCATAAATCTATCGCGGTACCAATATTGCCGCGCATCGCACCAGACCACTCGTAACAGAGGGGGGTTAAGCTGCTCAATCTCTACAGTGCTGGTTGGGAATCAGCACGTAAGACAGTGAGGCAGTAAAAACGAGGGGGCCGTGGCCCCCGAAGCCCCAGTTTCAGCGATATAAAGCAAGAGTAAGCAGGGGTAGTTCGCTCTTTTATGTCAGGAAATTAAGATTTTGTCCAATATGCCGTAACCATTTTTAGTAAATCTTTAGCAGGTTGAGAGAGGTAAGCTCCTTTTTTATAAGCACCACAAAGCATCCATGATGGATGTCCTGACAAACGGTAAAATTTCACTTTTGATGGCTCCGAGATATACATTTTCGGAACAATGGAACAGGCATATCCTTTCGATACTAAATTGGAAATCGTTTGATGGTTTGAAGTTTCCAATAGAATATCAGGATGAAAATCTGCTTCTAAGAACAGGCGATCTATAAAATGCCTTAGAGTTGAGTCTTTGTAAATTAAAACAAATTTTTTATTTCTAAGAGTTCTCAAATCAATATCATCTGTGTTACGGAGTTGGTTAAAGGGGTCTGCCTTGGGAACAACAAGAAAAATCTCTTCATTTTGAATAGGAATAAAGATGTCATCTGATTTGTCGCTTTCTGTTAATGTCATAAATGCCAAATCGATATCTCCATGTGAAAGCAGGATCTTTTGCCGTTTAACGGATAATTCTAGTGGTTCTAATTTAATGTGCGGATATTTTTCATGAAATTCCGGAAATACATTAGTAAAAATTTCATATCCGCGGATGGTGGGAAGGCCGATTTTTAGTATACCGGTTTTGTACTCGGAATAGTCATTCATAACAGAAAAAAGTTCTTGTTTCATGTCTAAAATTTCCCGTGCATATTTAAGAAAGACACGCCCTGCTTCGGTAGGGGATATACCGACTTTTGATCGTTGAAATAATTTTACGTTGAATTCACGCTCTAGCCGCAAAAGCTGTTGGTTTAATGCGGATTGAGTTAAATACAGTCTTTCAGAAGCCTGATTGATGCTTTTCGATTCAGAAATTTTAATTGCATGTTCTAATTGTATGAAATC
>JAJBUA010000029.1 GCA_020860565.1 Clostridiales bacterium | reverse complement strand
ACATGGAAATTCATAATATTTTCAGGAAATATCATGAATCTGCTTGACAATATACGAAAAGGATGTGTAGACTACAGAAAACTGAGAACATAGTACTTAAAAAAATCAATTTTGAAAGGAGGAAAAGCTATTTGAGAGGAAAATCGTGAAAATATTTTTTTTACCCAATAGGCAAACGTTTACCTATCGAAATTTTCAGTCAGTTTAACAAATTTTTACAAAAATGATCAAAGGAAAGAGAGGATACCTGTATGAAAAAAATTCACAAGAAACAATTGGCAGTCGTTTCATTGTGCACTATGATGGCCTTATCGGTCATCGGTTGTGGAACGACATCGAATACTGGGACCGCGGCATCGAACACGGAGACTGCGGCAGCAGAAAATCAGGCGATAGAAGAGGAAACAAAAGTAGCTGTAACAGATACCAAAACATATGATCTGCGTTGCTCTACGAACCTGGCTGCTACGTCAACCGTTGGACAGGGGTTGGCCAGATTTGCTGAACTGGTGAATGAAAAATCGGAGGGACGCATTAATTGTGTTGCAAATTATGGCTCGGAATTGGGCAGTCAGGCGGAACAGGTGGCCATGGCAATGGAAGGTGACCTTGAAATGGTGACTGCGGCTCCAGGTACCGGACCAGGTGCTTATGAGGGATGTCAGCAGCTGATGTTGTTTGAGTTCCCATTCCTGTTCAAAGACAATGATCATTATCGCCGTGTTATGAAAAATGAGTCGGTTATCGAGTACGTCAATAACGCGGTAAATCCGATTGGTTTTACGGCCATGGCGGGACAATCACAGGGGTCTCGGGATATTCTCACCAATGTTCCGGTTGAAAAGCTTTCGGATATGGAGGATCTGGTTTTACGTGGCCCGAACGCTGTGTATATTTCGATGTTTGAAGCGCTTGGTGCTGTTGGTATTACCATGGATTGGAATGAGATTTATACTGCCATGAGTCAGAATGTCTGCAATGGTTGTGAAGGTTCTCCGAGTTCCATCCATGCTTCCGCACTGGAGGATAACGGAAAATATCTGGCTATTACGAATCATATTATTGCGTGTACGTATTATTTCTTTAATACAGACTGGCTGAATTCGCTCCCTGAAGATTTACAGACTATTATCAGAGAATGTGCGAATGAAGCGCAGACTTATCAGGAAGAGATTGATGATGAGGATCAGACGGTTGCTCTGGAGGCTATGAAAGAAAACGGAGTTACTGTAACGGAGATTACAGACATTGACGCGTGGCGTGAGGCGTGTGCTCCGATGACAGAGGAGTATCTAGCGAAGGGGGAGGAATGGCAGAACTTCTATGATTTACTGACCTCGATCGACTGATGACGTAGAAGATAATGCTCGGATTGTGTAAGAGGCCGTTTCCTGTGTGATTGTCCGCATCGCGCAGAGAAATCCGACATATCATAGGGGTCAAACACTTTTGACCCCTATATTATGGTATTGTTATCAGGAGGAATATGGCTATGGATATACTGAAAAAGATAAATGATATATTGAATTATATCCGTATTATTTTGCTGGTTATAATTCTGAGTTTATGTATCCTTATGTGTGTTGTAAATATTGTCCTGCGTTATCTGATCCAAGGAGTATCGTTCTTGCGTCCTTTCCCATGGGTTAATGAGTTAATGCAGATGGGAGCTATCTGGATCGCGTTTCTGGCTGCGGGTTTGGGTGTCAGAGAGAATTCTCATATCAGCCTGGAAAGCTTTGTCGCAAGGTTTTTCCCTTCGAAAGTGGCAATTGTAGTCCGCAAAGCGGCGCAATTGATTGTGCTGTTGACGCTTGCTTTATTGATTGTTGTCGGGATCCGTGTTACCATAAAACAAAGCTCCAGCTTCCTGCAGAATTTGCCGGTTTCCAATGCTTGGTTTTACGCCGCAATTCCAGTTGGGTGTTTCTATCTGTTTTATGACTATTTGCTCATTTTTATTTTTGGGAAGCATCCATTTACAAAAGATGCAGATGAGAACACCAGAATCAATAACGCGTTTTAAGCTGGGAGGGAATAATATCATGTTAATGACATTTCTTATTTTTATTGTATTACTGGCTTTTATTTTTCTGGGATTTCCCATCTTTATGTCATTGCTGATTACGGGAATTATTTTTCTTGTGGCGGATGGGAATTCTCTTAATTTGACAATAATAAAAATGTTTGGAAGCATTAACAGCCTTTCGTTGCTTGCGATACCGTTTTTTGTTACGGCGGGAAATATTATCATGCATGCGCAGATAACGGATAAATTGGTGGATTTTGCGAACGCGGCAGTAGGATTTTTGCCAGGAGGTCTGGGGCATGTCAATGTACTGACATCCATGATTTTTGGAGGAATTCAGGGCTCTGGTTGTGCGGATGCGGCAGCTATCGGCGGTATGCTGATCCCGGCAATGGAGAAGCAGGGTTATGATACGGATTATGCTGTGGCGGTAACTGCGGGATCGTCTATGCTGTCGCCAATCATTCCGCCAAGTATCGCGATGATTCTTTATGCCTATTACACGGAAGTGCCGATTGGCCGTATGTTCATGGGTGGCTTGATTCCTGGTATTGTCCTTGGGATATTGCAGATGGGGGTCGTTTATGCGGAATACCGTATACGGGGATATGATATACCTCGCACTAGGTTTTCGATCGGCAATCTTTTTCGTACCGCATGGCATTCGATGGGAGCATTATTAATGCCATTTATTATTTTATCGGGTATCTGCTTTGGTTTTGTTACTCCTACGGAATCTGGCGTACTGGCGATTGTGTATGGATTATTTTACGGTTTTGTCATTAATCGAAGTTTGAAAATCCGGGATATCCCTGATATCTTAATTGAGTCTTCTATTACAACGTCTGTGGTTTATATGACGATTGCGGGTGCAGGTGTGCTTTCTAACGTATTGGTGCGTCTGCATTTTCAGACGGAGGTTCAAGATTTTGCTATTAATGTACTGAGAAACCCTGCGCTGGTCGTTCTTTTCCTGTGTATCGTATTTATTATTCTGGGAATGTTCCTTGATCCTACTGTTATTATTGCTATGTTTGCAGCCAGTGTGCTGGCTATCGGTAATGTTTTTGGCTTTGATCCGATACATTTTGGAGTATTGATGATAATCATTATGCAGTTGGGCGCCATTACGCCTCCGGTTGGAACGTTTTTATTTATCTCGTGTGGAGTTGCGCATCTTCCAATGGAAAAGGTTGTAAAACCGCTTTTACCCTATATTGCTACAGTAGTGTTTGTTGTGGCGATTGGTTTTGTTTTCCCAGGGATGGTTACATGGCTTCCTGATTTCATTTATGGATAATAATTAATGGAGAGAATTTATGCAGAATAAAAATGATGGAAGTACTTATGCACCAAAGGGAAAGCGGATTGCTGTATGTGGTGCGCATGAGTTTGAAGTAGGGGTTATTGGGCTGGATCATGGACATATTTTTGGTATGTGCAATGGACTGACAGAGGCCGGAGCGGATATAACATTTGTTTTTGATCCGGATCCCGAAAAGGTAGGTCGGTTTTTGCAAATTTTCCCAAACGCGAGACCTGCCTCTAGTATGGAGGAGGTATTGAATTCATCGGTAAAAATGATTGTGTCTGCGGCTGTTCCGTCAGAACGCGCAGCGATAGGAATCGCGGCAATGCAAAGCGATAAGGACTATTTTGCTGATAAGCCTTCTTTTACAACTTTTGAACAGATTAAAGAAGTCCGTGGTATAGCGGCAGAAACGAAACGCAGATATTTTACTTATTTTAGTGAAAGGCTTCATGTGGAAGCGTCCGTCTATGCGGAGCAGCTTCTGGAAAATGGAGTTATAGGCAAAGTGGTTCAGGTCATGGGGTGGGGACCCCACCGTCTGAACGAGCCTTCCCGTCCCTCTTGGTTTTTTGATGAGAGACGTTATGGAGGAATACTGGTTGATATTGGCTGCCATCAGATCGAACAAATGATGTTTTATGCCAAGGCTTCAGATGCACAGATTACGAAAAGTCGGATTGGAAATTATAATCATCCGGAACATCCGAATTTTCAGGATTTTGGTGATGTCATGCTGACATGTGATAACGGTGTGACGGGGTATTTCAGAGTAGACTGGTTTACTCCGGATGGTCTTAATGCGTGGGGCGATGGACGTACAATTATAGTTGGTACAGATGGTTATATTGAAATCCGAAAATATTTGGATATTGCCAATAGTATGGAGGGTGATCATGTTTACTGGGTTGACCGGACAGGGGAACATCATGAATGTGTCAGTGGAAAGTGTGGTTTCCCATTTTTTGGCAGAATGATTCTGGACTGTTTGAATAGAAGTGAAAATGCTATGAGACAGGAATATATCTTTCGCGTTATGGAACTTGCCGTTGAGGCGCAGAATAAGGCTTTAAAAATTAAATAATAAGGGTGAATCTTGAATGAAAAAAGAAAAACTGGGCATCGCCATTCTGGGTGCAGGGGCTATTGCTAATGTACATATACAGGCTTATCTTCAATTATGTGATTTATGTGAGATTCGTGTTATATGTGATCTGTTTCCTCAAAAAGCCAAGGATCTCATCGATGAATATCAGCTAACATCCGCGGTTGCCGTTAAAAACTATCAGGAAGCGTTGTCCCGCAAAGATATTGACGCGGTGTCGATTTGTTTGCCGCCAGGTGCACATGCGGATATTGCTGTGTTGGCACTTAATAGTGGCAAGCATGTTATCTGTGAAAAGCCGATGGCAGGATCACTTGAAGAGTGTGACGCTATGCTTTGCGCTGCGAAGTATAACGGAAAGCTTTTAAGTGTTATCGCGCAAAATCGTTTTAAGACCCCAAACCAGAAGGTTAAGTGCCTTTTAGATGAAGGAGCGATTGGTTCTGTTTTAAGTGCTACTGTTAATTCGCTCTGGTGGCGAGGCGAAAATTATTATGATATCTGGTGGCGTGGAACATGGGAAAAAGAATCTGGTGGTTGCGTGATTAATCATGCAGTGCATCACATCGATTTAATCCTGTGGATGCTTGGAAAACCAGACTCGGTCAGAGCTTTTATCACAAATCTGGGACATGGTAACTCGGAGTGTGAGGATTACGCTACAGTTATCATGAGTTATCCGGGTAAGGTAGTTCAGCTCAATGCCTCGCTTGTGACACATGATGAAAAACAGGAGCTGATCTTTCAGGGAAAACGCGCGGAAATCTGCGTGCCGTGGCGGGTGGCATCATCTAGGGCTCAGCCAAATGGTTTTCCGGAATCCAACGAGGAGATAGTTAAAGCTATACAAAAGCGTTATAAAGAATTGCCAGATTTGACAATGGAGGGCCATTCGGCTCAGATTCGTAATTTTGTGCGCGCCATTCGCGGGGAAGAAATTCTTGCTATTGATGGTGAACAGGGACGCAGTACGATTGAACTGATAGCGGCTATATACAAATCGGCCTATGTAGGGCAGAGGATAGATCTTCCTATCGTCAAAGATGATATATTTTATCGCAAGGGAGGGATTCCATCTGTGATGCCCCATTTTCATGAAAAACAGAAAAGTATTGAAAATTTCACAAAAAGTAAACCAATTACGCTGGGGCGAGATGTTGGAAAATAGAATTTAAAAAATAGGTATATTCACTACGTTGGCAGTCACACGTAAAAGGTATGGTTGTTGAGTTTGTCCGAGATGTTCGGTGATAATTGCATGGACAATTAGAAGCTTCGGAACAAAGTCGGGGAGGTTTTTCCGCGAGGGTTTGTTGCGATAAAATGAAGAAATATATGTTTGATTGCTTCTCTGGTTAGAGGTGTTTCTTCATTGGTGACCATGAGTATACAGATGTGGGATTTCACTTTGCGAAATTCCTTTTTACAGACGGGCGTAAAATTAGCAGATTACACTGCTCACGTCCGTCGTGGCGAGTATGAGGCAAAAAACGGCCTCCTACCAGATTGCCGCATTGCTCCAATACTGCCGGCAGAGCCGCAGAAATGCTTTCTGTGCGTTGCTCAGGTAGGCATTTTTGCGGTAACACATGGTAATCTCCCAGAAGGGGTGCTGGTCCAAACGGAAGTAGGTGATGCTTTTGTCGGGCAGGGCAAATATCGCGGGGAGCAGGGCGCAGCCGACGCCGGCGCAGACCATGCGGTATTTGCTGATATTGCTGCTGGTACGAAAGAGAATCTTAGGAGTGAAGCCGGCGTCCTGAAATAATTTTTCAACCAGCTGGTGCATGGTGGAGGTTCGGGCGATTTCGACAAAAGAATCGTCACGGAACTGTCCGAGAGAGATTACCGGCGCAGTTTTAGCGTCCGGGCCGCCAAGCGGGGCCAGCGGATGGTCAGAGGGAACGGCGAGGAAGATCTCTTCCTGCCCCATGGACAGATAATGGTTGTCATCTTTCTGATTTTCGGTAAGAGTGATCAGTCCCAGATCGATCTGACCTTTGGTAATCAGTCTTTGCATGGTCCGGACGTTGCATTCCAGCGGTTCCAGGATCACTTCCGGCCACTCGCGGTGAAATTGCGGATAGATGGCGGTAAACATGTCGATCCCGCGCTCCGGGATCAGACCGATATTAAAATGGCGGCTGGCCTGTTCGGCCATATCATAGATCCGGTTATAGGCGTCTCTTTTGATCATCAGGATCTCCTTGGCTGCCTGAATGTAAACCTCTCCGGCGGGAGTGGGTCTCCAGTCGGAACGAGTGCGGGTAAAGAGCGGGGTGCCGAGTTCGGTTTCGAGCTTCTGCAGCTGTTGGCTGAGGGCAGACTGGGTGACAAAGAGTTTTTCGCTGGCGCGGGTGATGCTCTTTTCTTCATGAATCATAAGAATACTTTCCATCAGTTTCAGATCCATACATACCTCCCGATAAAGAAAATGAATATTAGTAAAACTAACATATCGATTATTTTTATCAATTTGACTAACTTACTATCTGTTTATATAATAAAATCATAACAAAAACAAGATAAAAATTATCATTTTTTATCAAGGAGTGTCCGTATGAGAGATTATGATGTGATTGTGATCGGAGCCGGCGTGGTCGGCTCGGCGACAGCCAGAGAACTGTCGCGGTACCGCCTGAATATCGCGGTGCTTGAGAAGGAGCAGGATGTGGCCTGCGGCAACAGCAGCCGCAATACCGGTATGCTTCATGCCGGATTTACCTACAAGCCGGGGAGCCTGAAGGCGGAATGTGCGGTAGAAGGCAATCAGGAGTTTGATCAGGTGGCAAAGGAGCTGGGCGTACCATTTCGGCGTACCGGCAAACTGGTCGTCGGCTTTACTGAGCATGACCGGGAAAATATTCTCAAGTTCAAGACCAACGGTGAGATCAACGGTGTGAAGGGCATGCGCATGATTGACAAGGATGAGATCCGCCGCATCGACGCGAATGCAGGCGGAGAGTTTGCGATGTACGTACCGTCGTCCGGCATTCTGGATCCGATGCAGTATACGATTGCGCTGGCCGAAAACGCCTGTCAGAACGGTGTGAAGTTTTATTTTGGACAGAAGGTGACCGGTATCACGAGGGAGGATGAGACGTGGCTGCTTCATACAGAGACCGATGAATTCCGTACCAGATGGGTGATCAATTGTGCGGGTATGTATGCGTCACAGATTTCCGCGATGCTCGGATATCCGAACTATCCGGTCAGAGGCTTTAAGGGCGAATATTTCGTGCTGGATAAGAAAGCGGGCGCTTACCTGTCCATCCCGGTTTATCCGGCTCCGAATGACAAGGGCGGATTCTCAACGCATGCGACGCCGACGATTGACGGCAATGTGCTGGTAGGGCCGGATTCCTACGTGACGGAAGGGCTGGAGGATTATAAGGTTACGAAGGAGCACATGGACGGCCTCTTCGCTGACGGGCAGAAGATGTTCAAACAGATGAAGCGGGATTATTTTATCCGTAATTTTGCCGGCATCCGCTGGAAACGGATCAATCCGGAGACCGGGGAAGTGCTTGACTTTAAGCTGGAGGCGGATGAGGCGCATCCGAATACGGTCAATCTGGTGGGAATCGAGTCGCCGGGTGTAACCTGCGCGCTGCCGCTGGCAAGACGCGCCTGCCGTCTGCTGGCAGAGAAAGAACAGCCGCAGGAGAATCCGGACTTTGACCCGGTGCGTCCAGTGCGGAAGCGTTTCTATGAGATGACGCACGAGGAGCAGGAAGAAGCAATCCAGAGAGAGCCGCTGTATGGAGAGATCATCTGCCGCTGTGAGACAGTGACGAAGGCGGAGATCCTGGCCGCGATTCATAATCCTCTGGGCGTCCATACCGTGACGGGCATCAAGAACCGGACCCGCGCGACGATGGGACGCTGCCAGGGCGGTTACTGTGAGACGAGGATTACACAGCTGATTGAAAGTGAACTGGGCATCTGTCCGGAGGAAGTGCGTTATTCAAAGAAGGACTCCTGGATGTTCACAGGCAGGGTGAGAGAATCAGAGACGGGAAAGGCGGGAAGAGAAGCATGAGACAGGCGGATGTGGTAATTATCGGAGGCGGTCCCGCCGGACTGGCGGCGGCTGTCGAGCTGGTACATAAGGGCGTGACGGATATCCTGATCCTGGAGCGGGAAAAGAAACTGGGAGGTATCCTGCGCCAGTGTATCCATGATGGATTTGGTCTGACGCGGTTTGGTGAGACGTTGAGCGGACCGGAGTACGCGAGCCGGTTTATCCGGGAAGTGGAGGAACTGAAGATTCCTTATCTGACCGATACGACGGTACTGGAGGTAACGCCGGATAAAAAGGTTTACGCGGCTTCTTCCGAAGGCTTCCTGACAATTCAGGCCAGGGCCGTAATCCTCGCGATGGGATGCAGGGAACGTACCAGAGGCGCGATCAGCATTCCCGGCACCCGGCCGGCCGGCGTCTATACGGCCGGTGTAGCGCAGGCATACATTAATCTGCAGAATAAAATGGTCGGGCGTGAGGTTGTGATTCTGGGTTCCGGTGATATCGGTATGATCATGGCGCGCCGGATGACCCTGGAGGGGGCGCATGTTCTGGGCGTGTTTGAGATCCAGCCTTATCCGAGCGGGCTCGCGCGCAATATCGAACAGTGTCTGCATGATTATGACATTCCGCTTTATCTGAGCCATTCTGTAACGGAGATCCGGGGAACAGAGCGTCTGGAAGCGGTTGTGATCTCGGAAGTAGATGAGAGGATGCAGCCGATTGCGGGAACGGAGAAGGTGTATCCCTGCGATACGCTGATCCTTTCGGTAGGGCTGATTCCGGAGAATGAGCTGACATGGATGGCAGGCGCGCAAGAGGATCCGGGTACCAGAGGAGCGGCGGTGGACGAGCATTATCAGACAACAACGCCGGGCATCTTTGCCGCGGGAAATGTACTGCATGTGCATGATCTGGTAGACTTTGTCTCACTGGAAGCGGAAGCGCTGGCAGACGCCGCGGCACGGTATATCCGGGAAGGAAGTCTGCCGGAGGGCGGATACGCGGTAAAGGGAGACGGTATGACCGGACAGCTGGTGCCGGCGCGAATCAGCGGGCAGGATGATGTGACGATCTCTTTCCGTGTACGGAGACCGGTGCGAAACTGTACGATCCGTGTGAAGCAGGGAGAGCGGGTGGTACGGGAACTGCGCAAGCCAAAGGCCCTGCCGGCTGAGATGATCCAGATCCCGCTCAAAGCGGGACAGCTGGAAGAAAAAGATCTGGAGGTGGAGGTATTATGCTGAGAGAATTTACCTGCATTATGTGCCCGCAGGGGTGCGAGATTACCGTAGATATCGAGGATGAGAAAATTGCCGGCGTGTCAGGAAACCGCTGCCCGAAGGGAAAAGAATATGTGACACAGGAGATTGTCAATCCGATGCGCAATATCGCGAGTTCGGTGCTGGTCACCGGCGGTGAGCTGCCGCTTGCCAGCGTGCGGCTGACGAAGCCGATCCCCAAGAACCGGATCTTTGATGTGATGGCGGAGATCAGAAAAGTCTGCCTCACCGCTCCGGTCCAGGCTGGAGATGTCGTGATCTCCGATGTGCTGGGGCTGGGGAGCGATGTGATTCTGACGAAGACGGTGGAGTGATTCTTTACATCTTTTTTGGATCGGATGAGGGTATCAATGATTTTGTAAATCGATGTTTTGGAAGATCAATCAAAGTAGCGGATGTCTGGTCCGGCTGAGAAGTGGGAGCAGGTTCCCGGTTATAAGTGGTCTGGCATTGGGTATTATAAGATACAATCGCATCGTTCAGATACTGGTTTAAACTGATGCCGAGTTCCTGTGAATGATTGTAGGCAGTTTCGTGGACAAATGGAGAAATACGCAGAGAAATTTTTCCACTGAACTGCCTTTCTTTTTTTACCGTAACAGGTGGAATCGGAATGTCGTATTGACGGGCAGTTTTTAACCATTCCTTTTCATTATCAGCCAGTTCCCGGATGGCGTCATTGGTCGTATCGCCCTGACCAACGCAGCCTTTCAGGGCACAGCTCTCCGCAACCCAGAAAAGGTGGTTTTCAATCTGCATCTGGTAAACTTTAAATTCGTATTGCATTAAGCATTCTCCTTTCCGGAAGAAATTTGTTCAAACAGTTTTTTTAATTCTTTTATATAGGCTTCTTTAATTGTTTTTCCGTGCATGGGAATCGGAATAACTGTGCCGGTCTGAGGATGGATTATCTTTTTGCTGTGATTGCCGCCGCTGACAACAATACATCCGTAATATTCAGATATTGCCTTTACATCATCGAAGGTAATATCGTTGGGAACAGGTTTCCGATAAAATTTCTGTAAACGTTTCTGGATTATCGTCATAGATTATGCCTTTCATTCATGATATCATATATGATACTATTGGTCAACGTATAAATTTTAATTTTAATATGGGTTTGAACAGGAAAGAGAAAGATGACATGTTTGGATGTTGATAAGAAAATGAGAAAGATGGGAAGAATGTGTTGCTTCTTCCCATATGATGCAGTACAGCATAGATGCTACAAGCTGTTCCAGTTTTCCTGCGCCAGCCGTATAAACTCCTTCGCCCCCGAGTTCAGATACCCGGATCTGGGATAGCTCACCGCGACGTCCCAGATGGGGTGCGTCTCCAGTGTAAAACGCGCCAGCCGCGGCGAGGGTTCGCGGACATAATACCAGGGAATGATACCGCAGCAGAACGTGGATTCTACCATCCGCGCGATGCCTGCGGTATTATTGGTTTCAAAGAGAATATTCGGAGTAAAGCCGGCCTGATCGAAGAGCCGGTCGCAGACAGCACGCAGCGTGGAGGTCTTGTCCATCAGCACAAAGGGCTCGTAGCGGAGCTCGCGGATATCCAGCGTGGTGAGCGGCGCGCCATCAGGAGCCGCCTTCGCGGCAGTGGGATGCCCGGAGGGGATGATGAGGATCAGCTCTTCCTTGCCAAGAGTCAGATAGTTGTCCGAGGTACGCTCCTGCTCGTGCAGAGTCATAAAGCCGATGTCGAGTTCGCCGCGGGCGATGGCTTCCTGCTGCGGGCGGACGCGCATCTCAATCGGACGCACCTCAAGGTTGGAAAAATTGCGGTGCAGCTCCGGATAGATTTCCGTAAAAAGACGCAGTCCGCGGCCGGGAGTGAGCCCTATGGTGAGAGAGCCCTTTTTGGCGTTTACCACATCATAGATACGGTTGTAGGTAGTCTTTTTGATCTGCAGGGCTTCCTTGGCGCCTTCGATATAGATGCGGCCTGCCTCCGTCAGCCGCCAGTTGGTGCGCGAACGGTGGAAAAGCGGGGTGCCCAGCTCCTTTTCCAGCTTTAAAAGCTGCTGATTGAGTGCGGACTGGGTGATAAAAAGCTTATCCGCCGCCTTGGTAATGTTATTTTCTTCTGCAATCTTGAGAATGTATTCGATCTGTTTGGTATCCATGATTTCTCCTGAAAATGATGATCCGTGTGTGAAATATTTTGATTTCGACTGAATGTCTGTTTATATCCAATATAACAGATTTTTTCAGGGAAGTAAAATAAATTTACAAAAGCGTCCGGTTTACGCCGTGAAAGATGGTAATTCTTTGTGACATTTCTTTCAATTATCTTTTATTTTTCCCCTTTACGGATATTGATATGCTGCGTTATGATGTTACCCCGAAATTAAAAATTTTAAAAAAACTGTGGCGTAAGCTGGAAAGTTGTGAGATGATATGAAATAGAACTATTAGTTGTAAAATACGAGCAAAAAGGAGAATATTAGCGATGATAAAAGTAATCACAGAAGAAATGGTGGAAGAATACAGAAAGTCTTTAATCGACGAGGAAAAGAGCGAGGCGACCGTGAATAAGTACATGCATGATTTGGGCGTGTTTTTAAACTATGCAGGAGCAGAGCCGGTGGATAAGGAGATGATGATTGCATACAAGGACTTTTTGCTGAAAAGCTACCTGGTATCGAGCATCAACAGCATGCTGGCCGGAGTAAACGGCTTTTTGAAATTTTGTGGATGGTACGACTGTGTCGTCAAGACGATCAAAACGCAGAAAAGGAATTTCCGAAGAGAGGACAGGGAGTTAAGCCGGAAGGAATATGAAAGGTTACTCGCAGCGGCGAAGGCTGGGGAGAAGATGCGCCTCTGGCATATCCTGCAGACGATCTGCTCTACTGGTATTCGGATCAGTGAGCTTCGTTTCATTACAGTGGAGGCGGTCAGGGCGGGATACGCGGATGTCAATATGAAAGGCAAAAACCGCCGCATCATCCTGCCGCGGAAACTTATCCAGTTGTTAAAGGCTTATATCCGGAAAAACGGTATAAAAAAAGGAAGCATCTTTGTCACACGCGGCGGGAAGCCGGTTGACCGGAGCAATATTTATCATGAGATTCAGAAACTGTGCGAAATGGCAGGCGTCGCCAGCAGCAAAGGGTTCCCGCATAATTTGCGTCACCTGTTTGCCTGCATTTATTATGAGCAGGAAAAGAACCTGGCAAATCTGGCGGATGTCTTAGGGCACTCCAATCTGAATACGACCCGTATCTATGTGCAATGTGGGTGGAAAAAGCAGGTGCAGATCCTGGATGAAATGGACCTGGTGGTGGCGGCTTAGCGGCCGTTGAAAAAAGAAAGACCACATAATGCATGTTATGTGGTGCATGTCTGAACTTAACTTCAAAAAACCCACTCAAATTATGGATAGTATAAATCAAAACTGCTGAAATTACAACCCCTTGGAATGACAAAATTGAAAAATTTGTGTTTTTTATTGCATGCAAAAGAGCCAGGCAGAATTTCTCTGTCCGGCGGTATTCCGTGCGCCCTGATTTTGGATGATGCAGATGAGAACAGTCCTTTTTTGCCTGTTTGTAATCACATAATTTCCTGTCATCAGGCAGGTATCCGGCTCCTTTCGTTCCCTCCTTCACTTCATAACATGCATTATGAGGTGGAGCGTTTCCAGGCATCAGAAAATGAGAAGCAGGACGATAAAGAAAAGACGGGAGAGATGCTGAATGAAGAGTAATATCAGAAGGCTTAGAAAAGACAGGAATCTATCGCAGGCGGAGTTGGGAAAGATCATCGGAGTATCCCAACAGATCATCAGCCGGATGGAGCGTGACCGCAACCGGATCGAGATCGACAACCTGATCTCACTGGCAGATTACTTCGGGGTATCGACCGACTACATCCTCGCGCACTGCGAGAATGGCACCGAGGACGCACGTCCAAGACTGCTGATGCCGGTGGACGATATGGACACGGAGCAGGAGATCATGGAACTGCGCCAGAAGGTAAACGACGGCGGGATGGACGGGCTCCTGGGAGTGCTGGTGGATCTGAAGCATTATATGGCGGAGTAAGGCGTCCTACATTTTAAAAACAGGGTATCGAAGGCCAGCCGGCGGATCACGGCGGTTGGCTTATCAGATATAAAAAGACTGAGACGGTGAAGGAGGTGAGGGGGCACTGAGATAGAAAAACCGTCCATAAAAGCCGTCTCAGGCGGCAGGTTTACCAAGGGAAAACTGAATACGGGGAACCAAAGGAAATCCTCCGTTGGATCTGGGTATGGGTCTGATGGAGGAGAGCAACAAAGAAATGAATTTGAAAACATGGAGGTAAGTATGAAACAAAAAGGATTAAGAAAACTGGTCAGTATGATACTGGCGGTGGTAATGGTGCTTAGTATGAGTGCTGTGGCTTTCGCGGATGAAACGCCTACTTACACGATCACAATTAACAATGAGATTAACGGTTATACCTATATCGCCTACCAGATTTTTGCAGGTGATGTTTCCGAAGATGGTACGACTCTGTCCAATGTTGAGTTTGGCTCGGCTCTGAGTGAAGAGGATCAGTCTACATTGCTGTCTTATTATAGTAGTACCTTAAGTGCTGATAAAGACGAAGACGGTGTGGCAGACTATGAAAGCAGTGTTGCTGGCTTGGCTGAAGCTCTGGCGGATGGTAATATTAGCGCTGCTGATTTTGCGGAGTATATAGCAACGTTTACTTTAACAAGCGCCGGTACGTCTGAATATAGTGAAAGTGATTCTCGCTACACGATCTCTGTGGTGGGCGCTGGTTACTATTTAATTAAGAATACAGTAGTTCCTAATACTACTGAAGATACTGGCGCTGCATATAGTAATTATATGTTAGAGGTTGTTGGAAATGTTACTATAGAGAATTTAAAAAAAGATATCCCGACTCTTGAAAAGGATATTGATGACATTAACGATTCTACAGAAACAGATGCAACAACCAGTGTAGGAGATTCGGTTGATTCGGCTGATCATGATAAAGGTGATCACGTTCCATTTACACTGACTGCGACATTACCGACAAATTATAGCGAATATACCGTTTATAAACTGGTCTTTCATGATTCATTATCAAGTGGACTAACATATGATAGCAATAGTGTGAGCGTGTACGTTGATGATACAGAGGTTGATATTAATTTAAGTAACATATCAGTAAGTACATCATGTAGTGATGGATGTAGTCTCGAAGTGACAATCGCAGATACAAATGTATTGTATGAAAGTGACGAGACTCTGATCGATGTAAGTAGTACGTCAAAAATAATTGTAAAGTATACTGCAACGTTGGATGATGATGCATCTTATAAGGAAAACAACGACGCTTATCTGGAATATTCAAATAATCCAACTGAGAGTACGGGAACAACAACCGGAAAAACAACGAATGATAAAACTACTGTCTATAATTATACAATGAAAGTAGATAAAGTAGATGATGATGGAAATGCCCTGACTGGAGCAGGATTCACCTTATATAAGTATGTAAAAGATGGAGTCGCGACTTACAATGAAGAGACAGAAGAAACAACTTATAGTGATGGTTGGGTTGCTGTTGGCAGTGAAATTACTGATGAGACTAGATTTGAATGGTCTGGTTTGGATGATGGTCAATACAAATTAGTTGAAACTACCACTCCGGATGGCTATAACACGATGGAAGAACTTGTCTTTGTTATTTCTGCTGATCATACGGAAAATGAAATAACATCTTTAACAATTACAGATACAAGTTCGAATACATTGAGTGATTTTACTACATATACAGAAGAAACGAATGTGTTGGATGAAAATGAAAATGTAATAGAAACAATTGATGCAGGAACCATTACTATTACTATCGCAAACCATGCTGGTTCCACCCTCCCGAGCACCGGTGGCATCGGCACTACGATCTTCTACATCATCGGTGGTGTCCTGGTAGCTGGCGCGGCGGTTCTTCTAATTACAAAGAAGCGTCTTGGCAAGATGGAGTAATCTGCATATTTTATCACGTATGATTTGAAATCATCAAAAGATTTCTCACAGCGGCATTTCCTCTCAGGCTTTGGGTCGGGAGGAAGCCGCGGATGAGAGTCTGTTGGTTGTTCGCTGTCAGTCAGCATTTAATCCGTTGGCTGGCAGTTAAGAGCCAACAGGTAAGAATGGCTCAGGAGAGATAGAGAGCTATATGAAGGAAACAAAGAAAAAACGCAGGTCGGTCAGGGATTTTCTGGCGACGGGGATCCTTGTATTGATATTTCTCATCGGGGTGGGCGTGCTGCTGTATCCGACGGTCAGTGACTGGTGGAATGCCAGGGTTCAGACCAGGGCGGTAGCTACTTACAATGCGCTGGCGGATGCCCTGAATGAGAAGGATTACAGCGAGTATTTCGAGGCGGCCAGGGCTTATAATGACCGGCTGCATGAGGTCGGTTCGGCGCAGGCCATTGCTTCCACGGAACTGGTGGATGAAGGCTACTGGGATCTGCTGGATATCACGGGAACCGGCGTGATGGGATATGTGACGGTTGACAAAATTGACGTCAAGCTTCCGATTTATCATGGGACGGATGCCTCAGTTCTGCAGGTCGGCGCAGGCCATATGGAGGGAACCAGCCTTCCTATTGGCGGGGAGAGTACCCACAGTGTACTTTCCGCGCATACGGGTTTGCCAAGCGCCCTGCTTTTTACCCATCTGGATCGTCTGGCCGAAGGGGATATTTTCACAGTCACGATCTTAAAAGAGGTCCTCACCTACCAGGTCGACCAGATCCTCACCGTCCTTCCGACTGAGATCGAAAACCTCTACATCGAGGAGGGAAAGGATTACTGCACGTTGATGACCTGTACGCCTTATGGGATCAATACCCACCGGCTGCTGGTGCGGGGAAGCCGCATTTATTCGGACGAAGAGCCGGAGAAGATTGCAACGGTTCCGGAAGAGACCCAAACGGAGCAGACAAAAATCCCGGAGTGGGTAAAGTGGGTGGCTCTTGGAGTTGGCGCCCTGGTACTGATCTGGCTATTGTCTGAGATTCCGGTACGGATCATAAGGGCGATGCGGAAACGTAAGAAGAAGCAAGAGGAAGACGGAAGAGAATAAAAACGAAAAGTAATATTGAAAAATATCACTATATAAAGAACCAAAAATGATGCGGAACTTCAAAAAAGGAAATAAGGGGGAAGCTATGAAGAATTATGGATTAATGAAAAAAATCGCAGCTTTTACGAGCGGGATCTTGCTTGCCGCGTCGGTGTTGGGCATGACAGCCTTTGCCGCAGTGCCGGATACGACCCGCACGGGTTCGATCACGGTGACGATGGTGGATGAATCGACCGGATCAGCGGTTGCGGGCGGCACGCTGACTACGTATCAGGTCGGAGAGGTATATGTGGACGATGGCAATTACAGCTTCGTCCTGACGGATGCGTTTGCAGACAGCGGCGTTTCCCTGACGGATCTGGATACCCAGGATCTGTCGGCACTGGCTTCGACACTTTCCACGTATGTGTCGGATAACAGCCTGGAGGGGACGACTGTTACGATCGGCAGCGACGGGATCGCGGCCTTTTCCGATCTGACGCTGGGACTGTACCTGATCGTGCAGAATACGAGCGCTTCCGGATATTATGCGATAAGCCCGTTCCTGGTAAGTGTGCCGACCCTTAGTGACGGGGTATATGTGTATGATATAAACGCTACCCCGAAGACGGAACCTCTGAAGACGGAGCCTACGGAACCGGCAGAAGAGCCTACAGAACCTGTTGAAGAACCCACGGAGCCTGCAGAAGAACCCACGGAATCGACAGAAGAAACGACAGCGTCTTCCGAAGGATCGTCGGGCGGCAGTTCGAGCCACCATCACAGCAGCGGCGGATCCTCCGGCGGGTCCAGTTCCAGTTCGTCCGGCGGTTCGTCTTCGAGCAGCGGTCCCGGCGTATCGTCAGGGGACAGCGGTTCCTCGGGTGAGTCGGATCCGGGCGATCCGGGTACATCAATCTTCCCGATCCTGCCGCAGACCGGACAGCTCAACTGGCCGATTCCGGTGCTGACATTGTGCGGACTGGCAGTTTTTGCCTTAGGCTGGAAGCTGTTCTTTGGAGGAAAGAAACACCTTGGGCAGGAAGCGTAAGATCGGGATTGGCTTCATGGCCGTCGGCGTCCTGCTGATGGCCGCAGCGATTGGCCTTCTCCTCCATAACCGGGCGGAAGACCGCAAAGCCGGTGAGAGCGTCGCGGGGCTGGTGCCGATCCTCCAGCAGGAGATCGCCGCCCGCGAGGCAGAGAAGGAAGAAACGTTCTATTTTGCGGTGCAGGAGGAAGAAGCAGACGAATCTGCCCCGGTGGAAGAAGAACGGTTCATGGTCGATGGTTATGATTACATCGGGATCCTGACCATCCCTGTACTGGGGCTGGAGCTCCCGGTGATGGCGGACTGGGATTACACGAGGCTGCGGATCGCGCCGTGCCGTTATACCGGATCGGCAGATACGGATGACCTGACCATCGCAGCGCACAATTATAGCCGGCATTTCGGGATGTTAAAGAACCTGACAGGCGGAGAAGAAGTCATTTTTACGGACATGGAAGGATTCAGTACCAGTTATCTCGTAGCGAAGACAGAGATCCTGGAGCCGACCGCGATCGAGGAAATGACCGGGAGCGGATATCCGTTGTCGTTATTTACCTGCACCTACGGCGGGAAAACCCGCGTAACGGTGCGGTGCAATTATAAATAATCAAAGAAAAATATCTCAAGCAGTCATATTGGAAAGGATAAGTGTAGGAGGACTGGATATGGGGATGAAAAGAGAGTTAAGGAAGCGTTTGGCGAAGACAGAAGGGAGATTGCGCCGGGAGGGCCGCAGGCTTGCTTCCGTGTTCCTGTGCGGTGCATTGATCATCGGGAACCTGTCCGCGGTGCCGGTGTCGGTACTGGCGGATGACGATAATGACTATACCTATGAGATCGAAAAGACGGCATTGCAAGGAGCGCTGCAGACGGCAGTCTCCGAGGGCAATACCGTGAATGAAGATCTGGAATTTGCCGGGGAGCACGCGGAGGAGTACGCAGAGCTCTTCGAGGCGGACGGCACTCTGTACGAGCTGGAATTGTCAGACGAAGAGATTGACGAAGATGATGACAGGGACAAGGCACTGGATCTGCGGATCTTTGCGCGCATCGAAGGGGATATTCCGGTCGACGAGGCCTATGAGATCGACGGGTCGGAGGAGATCGTTTTTCTGGTGAGCAATAAGATCGAGAAGACCGTTACAGCGACCATCAGCGTAGACGGTCTGGAGACCGATGCGATCACCATCCTTCCGGTGGACTCGATCACAGTTGAGGAAGAGAGCACGGCGGTTGAGAGTACGGCACTTACCGTGGCGGTCAGCAGAAGTGTTTCCGCTGGCGGTTCGGGCGGCGGCTCCGGCAGCTCTTCGGCAAGTACGTCCGAGGAAACGGCAGAGACCGAAAGCACGGAAGAAGAGGCTGTGATTGAGATCACAAATGAAGCCGATGACGATGCAGAGGAATCCGCGTCCATCACCGAGGACACTGAGGTGACGGTCGTGTCCGAAGAAGATGACAGCAATATTGCAGAGGATGAAACCGATGCCAGTGCAGAGGACCCGGCAGAAGAAGAGGATGCTGCTTCGGATCAGGAAATAACGGAAGATGTGTCGGGGGATACTGAAACGGAAAATACCAATACCGAAGATACGGATGCTGACGTTGATGATACCGGGACGGAAGAAGTCGGTACCAGTAACAGCGGTGCAGTAAGTGAAAACACCGGGGATACCGAAAATGATAATGAAGATGAGAATACCAGCAATACCGAAACCAGTGACAACACCAGCAGCACCAGTACTGAAGGTGAGGAGGAGAATTCCGCTTCCGATACAGATACTGCCGGCAGCAGCGGCAATACCGCTGATAATGTAAGCGACAATACCGGAAATACGAATGATACTTCCGATGATGGCAGCAGTTCCGATATCACGGAAGACTCGGATGTGGAAGTCCTTGGCTCCGCAATCTCGGTTCACAAGAGTGTCCTGCTTGCCGCGAGCAAGGCGACCGACTCCAACGCGGACGAAACGGCAAGCGCCTCCGATGCTGATAATGCTGTAGATGGTATTGTCTATGAATCAGTAAGATTTGATAAAAAAGGCGCGGCGGCATTTGCAACGACCGCGGCGGATCTGAAACTCGATGAGATCGAGACGGAAGAATCAATGGAGACCGTCGAGTATACGGCGGAAGCGGACGGCGTAGCCGTAACCGTAACGGCGTCCGAAGGGGCGCTGCCGGAAGACGCGGTACTGAGCGTGACTGTCTATGAGGAAGACAGCGACGAATACGCGGCGGCCGCGGAAGCGATTGATTATACAGTAGAAGATACTACGGAAGTTGTATCCGATGAGGAGACAGCCGAAACTGTCATTGAAGAAAGCACGGATGATGCTACGTCAGCTTCCACCGGACTGGCGGTATTGGATATCAGTTTTCTGGTGGATGGAGAAGAAGTTGAGCCGACTGAGGCTGTGACCGTCAGTATCGATGCGTCAGGGATCGTGCCGGAAGATGCGGACACAAGCACCATTGAGGTACAGCACCTGACCGAGAGCGGAGACGGACTGGAAGCGACGCTGGTGGCGGATGCAACGGATGAAACGGAAGGTACGGTAGATACCGATGCGGTGACAATGGAGTTTGAAGTGGAAAGCTTTTCGACGTTTACGCTGCAGTGGGGCTACACCAGTGGAAACGGGGACAATCAAACTACTTCCTACCTTTTCCTTTCTGCAACGCCCTATATATATGATACGACAATAAACATTGGCTCGGATACGACTTTGACTGCTTCATCGGGTTCGGCGATTGACCTGACCAGCAGCAATTCAACTATTGGTACGATTACATACAATAGCGCTACGTATAAACTGTACACAGCCACCGTGATTTATGACAGTGCTTATGAAAATGTTGCTTCCATCACCGTGACAAGAAGCCAGTCAGGAGGCGGTGGCAATACCACAACTACTTTTACCTACGAGATAACCTACACAAACGGAACATCTGATACATTTTATAGCGGAAGTCCTGCTTTAAGTAGCAGCAACGTAACAATAAACCTATATTATAAATATGCATCCAGCATAACTGTAGCTGCCTATCTTGTTTCAGATGACAACAGCAGCACTGGTTCTCTGAGTTCTTCCATCACCAGCTTTACGCTGGCGGAGGACGTGACGGAGGATATGGAGAATCTGGCTGACGAAGTAATTACTTCAAGCTCCTATACCTACTCCTACACAACCGTAGATGGTGTAGTGTCTAATGGTACTTCTGAAAGCACCATTAGTAATGTTGTCAGCATTACATATAATTACAGTGATGGTACCTATACCGTGGTGACAAGCGACGGGACGTATACGCTGACAAGCATTTCGAGCATTAATACGTACTATATCAATACGCCGTCTGTGACCATCAGTTCCACAAGCGGAACAGACGATAGCGGAAACACGGTTAATACGCTCTCCACGACCACGACCAACATGAGCGTCGTTTCCTATAGCTGGTCGTTTACGGGCACCGGAGTGGACGGGAACGCCCTGACGATTACAGGAAATTCAACCTCCGGATGGACTGTGACTGACATCAATGGGACTGTAGTGGCAACGATCCAGGACAACGGCGACGACACGGTGTCGGTTACTTGGATGAGCGAAAGCTCCAGCAGCGTAACAGGCGGGACGATTGTTGCCAGCGTCACAGCGACTGGCAAAAACGGAGGAACGGCCACCGACAGCTATTCCATGGTTTATGGTGCAACGTCGGAGGTAATAATTACAGTTCAGTACCCAAGCGGAACGGATGACGATGGAAACACGACCTACAGCTCCGTAGGGTCTGGCACATCAGTGACAATAAAAGACAGCAATGGCAATACTCTGTACACCGAAACGACCAACTCAAACGGGCAGGTCACTTTTGATTTGGTTGACGGGGTGGATTATGTGGTGGTTGTATCGTACAGTAACGGAACTTATACCTATTACGGGACGATAACGGCTGACGCAACGAACGGAAATACAGTAAAAGTGTCGCGGGTATATACATATTATCACATTGACTTGCGTGTGGCAGGTACTTTCGAAGTAACAGTCACAGAAGGTACCGGCCAGACGGATGTGACAATCACAAAAGTGTGGAATGACGAGGGTTACGAAAGCAGCCGTCCCAGCAGCATTACGGTGTCTGTGGAAAACAGCAGCGGAACAGTTGTAAAGACCCTGACCCTGACTGCGGCTGACGATTGGACATACGTCTGGAAGGATGTGGATCTGGATGCAGGCACATATACTGTTACTGACTCTTTGGAAGGGTATACAACTACCGAAGGGAGTTTCACCATTGTAGATGAAAATACCGCAGCAAACGCCACCACGTCAACCACTTATACGGGAACCATCACGGTGACCAGCCTGTCATCACTGGTTGTCTATAAAAACGGGGATCTGACCTCCACACCGATTAAAATCGAAATGCAAGCCGGTACAACATCAGATGATAATAGCGGCGATACAGAATTCAAGAGCGTGGCCGGTCACGGCACGAATGGCAAGGAACCTACTTCTATTCTGACTGATTATGTAACGCTTGAAAATGGTGATGTCGTTGCCGTAACAATTACTTACAGCTATTCCTATACAGTGAACGGGGAACCAGTTACCGGTACCGCCACAAAAACGATCTACGTAACTGTGGATCAGAACGCGAATATCTGCGACGGCACGCCGGGAAGTGACAAAAAGGACTATGGTTATGATTTCGTGATTTCTGCAAGTGATCTTGTTGATGAGAGTGATATCGAGACCAAAAATGCGGAAATAACAAATACCTATACCACCGACACTACCACCGACCTGACTATCGTCAAGCTGGAAAAGGACACTGAAACCACTTATCTCGCCGGTGCGGAGTTCATTCTGTATTACATTGAGGATGAAACACAATATTATTACTCTTATGATTCAACGACAGGTAAAGTTGTCTGGGTGGAAAATGTGGACAACACCATTACGATCACAGACGCAATGACAATCACATCGGTGGACAGCGAAGCCGGCGTAACGGTGCACTCGCTCTCTCTGGGAACAACCTATTATTTGGAGGAGATCACCGCTCCGGACGGTTATAACCTGCTGAGCAGTGCCATTTCATTCAAAATTGATGCAGATGGGAGTGTAACTTTTAACGGCGACAGTGCTGCATTAATTGTAGACAACAATGACAATGTCATCGGTCTATATGTTTACAACACCAAGGGTTCCGTCCTCCCCGAAACCGGCGGTTCCGGTACCGCACCTTTCCGGATCGCAGGTCTATTGCTCACAACCTGCTCGGCATATTTGATCTATGTGACGCTGAGACGGAGAAGGAACTGTCTGAGTAAATAAAAAGAATTAAATCATCTGATTACAGGCCAAAAATGGAAAGCATGATTACATGCCAACATTTTTGGCCTGTGTTGGCATTTATGTATTTGACAAATAAGACAAAGATGGAGTTGCCTTTGAAACGAAAGACATTTTTAGAACTGGAACTAAGAGATGCATTCATGTTTGCGGCTCCGGAAATTAAGCGCTTATATTTCTCCCAAAAGCTGTGTGTGCAGTAATAAAATCTGTTCTTTAGAAAGAATGATCATTTGGCCAGTACCTCGTAGGCTTCATGATTTTTTGCGAGCAGCCGTTTGGATACGGCAAGGACGTCTTCATCGCGTGCTGTCTGTTCTTCTTCTGCGGAACTGAACTCAATAAGCAGGTAACGTGGCGTGTTGTTTTTTAGAATGACAACAGCTCCATTCTCATCAACCATGCGAGCAACTCGTGAAAAGTTCTGGTTGGCCTCTGTGATAGAGACAAGATTGCTTGTATTTATATTCATGTGAGAACCTCCTGTATATGATACTCTTAGTATATGCAGATTCTAGGAGAAATTCAACCTATATTTTACTAATGATAAATTACAGCTTGCAACGTAACGCGCAAACAGATATAATGAAACACGAACGAACCGAACAAATAACAGAAAAACGCAACAGGTAATTCATGAGAAAACTGGCATTAACTGACGAAATATTATTGTCAATCCAACAACCGGCCCGTTACCTCGGCAACGAGATGAACGCCGTATACAAAGATCCGGAAAAGGTAAACATCCGCTTCGCGATGTGCTTCCCGGACGTGTATGAGATCGGCATGTCGCATCTGGGCATGCAGATTCTGTACGCGATGTTTAATAAACGGGAGGACGTCTTCTGTGAACGGGTCTTTTCCCCATGGACGGATCTCGATCCGATTATGCGGGAGCAGAAGATCCCGCTTTTTACGCTGGAGTCGCAGGACCCGGTGCGGGATTTTGATTTTCTGGGCATTACTATCCAGTATGAGATGTGTTATACGAATATTCTGCAGATTCTGGATCTGAGCGGGATCCCGCTTCACGCCGACGAGCGGACGAACGGAGACCCCATTGTGATCGGCGGCGGACCCTGTACGTATAATCCTGAACCGATCGCGCCATTTTTCGACCTCTTTTATATCGGAGAGGGAGAGACCTGCTATGACGCGCTCTTTGACCGGTATCAGGCATTAAAACGATGCGGCGTTTCCCGTGAGGATATTGTGCGGGAGCTGGGGAAGCTTCCGGGTATCTACGCGCCCGGATATTATGAGGTCAGATATCAGGAAGACGGAACGATCGCTTCCTTTACGCCGAAGGCAGATGGGATGCCGACGGTGATTCACAAGGAAATGGTCCTTAACATGGACGCGGCTCCCTATATCGAGAAACCGGTCGTCCCCTATGTGCGGGTCACGCAGGACCGGGTAGTTCTGGAGATCATGCGCGGCTGTATCCGCGGCTGCCGTTTCTGTCAGGCGGGGATGATCTACCGGCCGCTGCGAGAGCGCAGTGTTGAGTTGCTGAAGCACTATGCTTATGAGATTTTAAATAATACCGGTCATGACGAGATCACACTGAGTTCCTTGAGCTCCAGCGATTATTCACAGCTCAATGAGATCGTCACCTTCCTGATCGATGAATTTAAGGAGAAGGGCGTTAATGTCTCGTTGCCGTCGCTGCGCATCGACGCATTTTCGCTGGATGTCATGAGCAAGATTCAGGATGTGAGAAAAAGCAGCCTGACCTTCGCGCCGGAAGCAGGGAGCCAGCGCCTGCGCGACGTCATCAATAAGGGTCTTACGGAGGAGGATATCCTTCATGGGGCGGCGGAAGCTTTTCACGGCGGCTGGAACCGCGTCAAGCTGTATTTCATGCTGGGGCTTCCTACCGAGACAACGGAAGATATGGAAGGAATTGCGCTCTTATCCGAAAAAGTAGCCGAGACCTATTACGATGAAGTGCCAAAGGAAAAACGCAACGGCAAAGTACAGGTCGTTGCGAGCTCCTCCTTCTTCGTGCCGAAGCCGTTTACCCCCTTCCAGTGGGCCAGAATGTGTACGAGAGATGAATTTCTGGAACGCGCGTATCGGGTCAAGGATAAATTTAAAGAGATGAAAAACCGCAAGAGCCTCAAATATAATTATCACGAGGCAGATGTGACGATCCTGGAAGGAGTGCTGGCAAGAGGCGACCGCCGCGTCGCCAGAGTCGTGGAGCTGGCCTATCAGAACGGCGCGCTCTATGATGCATGGACAGAGACTTTTCACAACGACTACTGGATGCGCGCATTTGAAGAAGCCGGCGTAGATCCGGACTTTTACACGGCGAGAGAACGTTCCGTTGACGAGATCCTTCCGTGGGACTTTATCGACTGCGGAGTGACGAAAGCATTTTTAAAACGCGAGTGGGAAAATGCGAAAAAAGGCATCGTCACAGAAAACTGCCGCCAGAAATGCTCCGGCTGCGGCGCACTGCGATATGGAGGAGGAGTCTGCTTTGAAAATAAGGATTAAATTTACCAAACAGGGCTCCATGAAATTCATCGGCCATCTGGATATGATGCGCTACTTCCAGCGGGTGCTGCGGCGGGCAGATGTGCATATCCGCTACAGCGAAGGCTTCAGCCCTCACCCGATCATGTCCTTCGCGGCTCCGCTTGGTGTCGGACTGACAAGCAGCGGCGAATATATGGACATCGAAGTCCTGAGTACGGAACCATCCACAGAGATGGTTCGCCGGATCAACGCCGCACTGGTAGACGAAATGCGCGTTATCAATTACCGGCTGCTCCCGGACAACGCAGAAAACGCGATGTCCATCGTAGCGGCCGCAGATTATATCCTGACCTTCCGCGAAGGAAAAACACCGGAAAACTGGACAGAACTCACCAGGAAAATCCCGCAATTCATGAGCCAGAGTTCCGTCAACGTCATAAAAAAATCCAAAAAAGGAGAACGAGAAGTCGATATTCTCCCGATGATTTACGAATTCACATCCCTCGACGATGGCCGCCTGTGGATCAAAGCCGCGACCGGAAGCGCAGCCAATTTGAAACCGGAACTCGCAGTCAGCGCCTTCATGGACTACGCCGGTCAGAAACTGCCGGAATTCGCCCTGCATATCAACCGCGAAGAAGTTTACGCCGACCTCTCAACCACACCGGATGCACATCGCTTCTGCCCATTGGATGAATTCGGAAAGGATATTACAGAAGCGATCCTTAATCCATAAGCTGAGCCATATAATCAGAAATTTAGCATTAGTTTTTACAATCTGATTTACAGCTCTATATACATGCCAACAAAGTAGTTCCTGAGCGGAAAACATATCCGCAGAGGACATTTTTCACGTCGGCACTTAGTGAGCCGGTTGCATTTCCGGCGAACTTAGTACCGCTACGTGAAAACCTAAGCGCAAGCGGTCCTCGGAGGATATGTTTTCCGTTCAGGAACGGCCGATTAACCAACAAAGTTAATATTAATAACCTCATGAATACACCCATTCAACCAGAAACCAAACTGATCATCACCCACTGGAAAACCCAGACCCTGACAGCCCTGATTTCAGAAAAGTCCGTCCTGGAGCTATCCATCGCCGATGATTCCTCGATTCTGGGAAATATCTACATCGGAAAAGTAAAAAAGATCGTTAAAAACCTGAACTCCGCCTTCGTCGACTACGGCCTCAACCAGACCGGCTATTACAGCCTGACGGATAACGCGCAGACGGCGACGGCAGATGGAACCCGCAAAGCCCTGCGGGAAGGCGACGAGATCCTCGTCCAGATTGCCAGAGAAGCCGTCAAAACCAAAGACCCGGTATTATCCTCCAATCTAAGCTTTACCGGAAAATATGCGGTGCTGACCTCTTCTAACCGGACGCTGGGATTCTCAACGCGGATTACCGACCGCACATGGAAAGAGAGCGTGCGTCCGAGACTGGAAGAAATTCTGGGAGATGAGGCCGGCGTTATTGTACGCACCAATGCTTATCAGCGCGAGGAAGAACTGTTCCGGGAGATCACCTATCTGATGAACCAGTACCGGACGGTTCTGCGGGCGGTGCCTTATCGCACCTGCTACAGCCTGCTTTACCACGCAGAACCGGGATATATCCGCAGCCTTAAGAGCGCCCAGAAGGACAGTCTTGCCGAGATCATCACCGACGACACGGAGATCTTTGATACCGTGCAGGAGTATCTCACCGCATACCAGCCGGAAGATATCGGCCGGCTCCGGCGGTATCAGGACCCGCAGATCGCCCTGCTCAAAGTCTATGCGCTGGAGACAGCGATCCGGCAGGCGACACAGAAACGGGTGTGGCTGAAATCAGGCGGTTATCTGGTGATTGAACCGACGGAGGCCATGGTCGTCATCGATGTCAATACCGGGAAATATGCCGGCAATCAGAATCTGGCCGGTACGATTCGCAGGATCAACCGGGAAGCGGCAGAGGAGATCTGCCATCAGCTCCGGCTGCGCAATCTTTCCGGCATCATCATGATCGATTTTATCGATATGAAGGAAGAAGAGGACAGGCAATTGCTGATGCATGAGTTAAAAGCACATGCCGCCCGGGATCAGATCAAGACGACTGTTGTAGATATGACGCCGCTGGGACTGGTTGAGATGACACGCAAAAAAGAACGCAGGCCGCTGCATGAGCAGATTGCCCTGTTTGTTCCTGATTATCATGAACGATAATTTGCCGGTTATGATAGTTATCTATCTATAAAATAAGGAGGATGGAGAATGACAAGAGTATCTCTCGAGGAAGAATTAAAAAGCAACAGCTATCCGGGACGCGGGATTGTGATCGGGCGTACGCCGGACGGGACGAAGGCAGTGACTGCGTATTTCATTATGGGACGCAGTGAAAACAGCCGTAACCGCGTATTTGTAACCGAAGGAGAAGGGATCCGTACGCAGGCTTATGATCCGGCAAAGTTAAAGGATCCGAGCCTGATTATCTATGCGCCGGTGCGTGTATTTGAGAACGATACCATTGTGACGAACGGCGACCAGACCGATACCATCTATGAGGGACTCCGCTGGCATATGACCTTTGAGCAGTCTCTGCGCAGCCGTGAGTTTGAGCCGGACGCGCCGAATTATACGCCGCGGATTTCCGGGATTATGCACATCGCCAATGGAAGTTATATGTATCAGCTGTCGATCTTAAAGAGCAGTCACGGGGATCCGTCCTCGTGCAGCCGGTATACGTTTTCTTTTGAAAGTCCGCTGGCCGGTGAGGGACATTTTATCCATACCTACATGCATGACGGCGATCCGCTGCCGAGCTTTGAGGGAGAACCAAAGCTGGTTGATATCCTCGATGACATCGATACCTTTACGGATCTTGTCTGGGAGAACCTGAACGCGGATAATAAGGTATCGCTTTTCGTGCGTTATATTGATATTGCGTCCGGAGCTTATGAGACCCGGATTGTCAATAAAAACGGGACCACAGAGGAGATCGATCAATAAAACAGAAGATTGAAAAAGAGGTTTGCAAACATGAAAACCAGATCGTAAGATCGATCACAGATAAAAAGACTCAGGAAAGGAATGGTAACAATCATGAATGAAATGCAGTTAAAGTACGGATGCAACCCGAACCAGAAACCGTCACGGATCTTTATGGCAGACGGCAAAGACCTGCCGATCCAGGCGCTTTGCGGCCGTCCGGGTTATATCAACCTTCTGGATGCGCTGAATGGCTGGCAGCTGGTACGTGAATTAAAGAAGGCAACCGGTCTTCCGGCTGCGACCTCCTTTAAGCATGTTTCCCCGGCAGGGGCGGCGGTAGGACTGCCGTTATCGGAAACACTGGCAAAGATTTACTGGGTGGATGATATGGGTGAGCTGAGCCCGCTGGCGAGTGCTTATGCGCGGGCGAGAGGAGCGGACCGCATGTCGTCGTTCGGCGATTTTATTTCCCTGTCGGATCCGTGCGATGTCGCGACGGCAAAGCTGATCAAGAGAGAGGTATCGGACGGCGTGATCGCCCCGGGTTATGAGCCGGAGGCACTGGAGATCCTCAGATCCAAGAAAAACGGCAATTATTGTGTGATCCAGATTGACGAAAACTATGAGCCGGAACCGATCGAGCGCAAGCAGGTTTTCGGCGTGACCTTTGAGCAGGGAAGAAATAATCTGGATATCAACCGGGAGCTCCTGTCCAATATCGTGACGGAGAAGAAAGACCTGCCGGAACAGGCGCAGATCGATCTGATGATCTCCCTGATCGTTCTGAAATACACGCAGTCCAATTCCGTCTGCTACGTCAAGGATGGCCAGGCAATCGGCATCGGCGCCGGCCAGCAGTCCCGCGTACACTGCACACGCCTTGCGGGCCAGAAGGCGGACAACTGGTTCCTGCGTCAGTCGCCGCAGGTGCTCGGCCTGCAGTTTAAGGAAGGCATTAAACGTGCCGACCGCGACAACGCCATCGACGTTTACATGGGCGAGGAATATATGGATGTGCTGGCGGAAGGCGAGTGGCAGAAGACCTTTGCCGTGAAACCTCCGGTATTTACCAGAGAAGAGAAGCGGGCATGGCTGGATCAGATGACGGATGTGGCTCTTGGCTCGGACGCGTTTTTCCCGTTTGGCGATAATATTGAGCGCGCACATAAGAGCGGTGTCAAATACATCGCGGAGCCGGGCGGATCGGTAAGAGACGACAACGTGATCGCTGTCTGCAATAAATATGGCATGACGATGGCCTTCACCGGGATCCGGCTGTTCCATCATTGATGATAAAGGGGCAGGAATTCGAAGAACTTTCAGAAAATAAAAATGAATCAGGAGGGAATGCTATGGACAGAGGAACACCGATTGTCACCGAGATGCAGGTCATCCCGGTCGCTGGTTATGACAGTATGCTGATGACGCTCAGCGGGGCGCATGCACCGTGTTTTACCAGAAATCTGGTCATTTTAAAGGATGAGACGGGCAGCACGGGCATCGGCGAGATCCACGGCGGCGATTATACCTGCGAGGCGTTAAGAAGCTGTATCCCGCTGGTCGTAGGACAGCCGATCGGCAAATACCGCGCGATTCTGGATCGCATCCATAAAGCGTCCAAACGAGCGAAGGAAGACGACGGCGAGGGCATCCAGAGCCTGGATATCAGCAAGCTCAAATTTGTCGTCAAGGCCGAGTGGGCGATTGAGTGTGCCCTGCTCGACCTGCTGGGACAGTATCTGGATCTGCCGATGTGCGAGCTCCTGGGCGACGGCAAACAGAGAGACGAGGTGGAGACACTGGGTTATCTGTTCTATGTGAGTGATAAAGACAAAGCTCCGGAACTCGATTATCTGGATGAGTCCGACAGCAGCGATCCGTGGTTTCGTCTGCGCCGCAAAGAGATGCTTACCCCGGAGCGTATCGTGGAGCAGGCGCAGATCCTTCATGAAAAATACGGTTTCCGCAACTATAAGCTCAAGGGAGGTGTGCTGAAGGGCTCAGAGGAAATGGAAGCAATCCGTGCGCTGAAGAAGGCGTTCCCGAACGGCCGCATCAATATCGATCCGAACGGCGCCTGGAGTCTGGCGGAAGCGATAGAGGTCTGCAAGCCGATGGAAGGCATCCTTACTTATATCGAGGATCCGTGCGGACCGGAGTCGGGATTCTCCAGCCGCGAGATCATGGCTGAGTTTAAAAACGCCGTCAATCTGCCGGTAGCGACCAATATGATCGCCACGGACTGGAGACAGTTCTATCATGCGGCAGCGCTTAAGTCGGTGGATATCGTGCTTGCCGATCCGCATTTCTGGGGATTCGGCGGCAGCGTGCGGATGGCTCAGATCCTCAACGACTGGGGTCTGACCTGGGGCAGCCATTCCAATAACCACTTTGATATCACACTGACGGCATTTGCCCATGTGGCGGCGGCGGCTCCGGGCAAACCGACCGCGCTGGATACCCACTGGATCTGGCAGGACGGTCAGAATCTGCTGGAGGATACCCCGCAGATTGTCAATGGTTACCTGCAGGTGCCGAAAAAACCGGGGATGGGCGTGACAATCAATATGGATCGTGTGATGGAGGCGAATAAGCTCTACAATCAGCTTCCGACACATGACCGTGATGATGCGATGGCGATGCAGTACCTGATACCCAACTGGAAGTTTGATTCGAAAAAACCGGCGCTGGTGAGATAAAAATAGAAGAAAAGAAACGGCCGAAGCTTTGAGATGGAATCAGCTTTGGCCGTTTTGTGTTTATCATTGATCCTGTTTCATTTACGGTAATTCGTTTCTCCATTGCTGGGTCGCAAGCTCGATAAAGCGGCGGGCGGGCTTGCTGAGGCGGGTTTTCCTGCGGTAGCTTGCCGTAAGGTACCAGGACGGATGTTCCGGCAGAGAGAAAAATGACAGACTCCGGGGAGCGTTCACCGCATGGAAGCTGGGAACCAGTCCGCAGCAAAGTCCTGCGGCGGCCACCGAGAGAATCGTATTTAGGAGCGTAGCTTCAAAGACAAGCGTGGGCTCAAATCCGGCCTGACGAAAGACATTGTCCGCCAGTTCACGAAATGTGGATTCTTTGTGTATCAGTGCAAAGGGCTCATACTGAAGTTTTGCGATATCCAGCTCCGGAAAGGGACTGGACGCACTGGGAACCGCATCCCGACAGGCAGGGTGTTCCGAAGGAATTGCGATCAGAGCCTCTTCTCGTTTGATGTAGAGATATTCATCGTTGGTTTTCTGATGCTCCATCAGGGTGAGAAACCCGATATCCAGTTCTCCGCGCGCGATCATCTGCTGCTGTCGACGTACCGTGACCTCATGCGTCTGGATGCGGATATCCGGATATTCCTGAGAAAAAGCCGGATAGACGCTGGTAAAAAGCGCAGCTCCGCGGTCAGGCGGGAGTCCGACCGAGAGGGTTCCCTTCCAGGTTTTTGCGATATCCTGAAGACGGTGATAGGTCTCGGATTTCATACGGAGCATCTCACGGGCAGTCTCAAGGTAGATTTCTCCGGCTTTGGTGGGTTTCCAGCCATTGCGGGAGCGGATAAAGAGCGGAGTGCCCAGTTCATCCTCCAGCCGGAGGAGCTGCTGGGTCAGGGCGGATGGCGTGATAAAGAGCTGCTCGGCCGCCCGCGATACATTGCCGGCTTCTGCGATTTTGACAATATATTTTACTTCCTTTAGATTCATCCCGTACCTCCGTTCCCTTTGCCTTCCCTTTATTATAACGTGGGGAATCCTGAAAGACAATAGAAAGAATTGTTTCGTTAAAAATACTAACGATAAAAAAAGTTATTTTAAGTTTACTTATTGTTATGAATAATATTATAATTACTTATAGAGAATTTTTTGGGAAGATTTGTGGAATGGTACGGAAACAAATCCCCCCCAGATGAATTTCGGGCGACAAAATAAGCAGCTGAAAAATAAGGAGAGGAGGATTTGCTGTGAAGGTAGTAAATGGCGGAAGAGTTTCTGAACTGCTTGGCGGAATTGAGATTCCGAAAATGTTTCATGCCAGACAGACCTTTGCGAAGGAGCATATCAGTCCGGAAGAGATTCCGGAAGCAGTATTCCGGGAACTGAATCAGGAAGCGTTTGCTTCCCGCGTGAAACCGGGGATGCGGATTGCGATCACGGCGGGAAGCCGGGGAATCCGCAATGTGGATATCATCACAAAAGCAGTCGTGGATTTCGTAAAATCCAGAGGGGCGAGCCCCTTTATCGTACCGGCCATGGGCAGCCACGGCGGCGCGACCGCGGAGGGACAGCTGGAGATCCTGGCGGGGTACCATATTACGGAAGAGACGATGGGGTGCCCGATTCTGTCGTCGATGGAGACGGTAGAACTGGGACTGTCGGAACGCGGCCGGATGGTTTATATGGATAAGAACGCGTATCATGCGGACGGAATTATCATTTCCTGCCGCTTAAAGCCGCATAATGCGTTCCGCGGTCCCTATGAGAGCGGTCCGTGCAAGATGATGACGGTCGGTCTGGGCAAGCAGAAGGGCGCGTCGCTGGTACATACGGACGGCATGGGCGTGATTCAGGAAAATATCCCGACGATGGCGAAGGTGGTGCTGGAGAAGGCACCGATTCTGTTCGCGATTCCCTGCATTGAAAATGCCTATGATGAGACTTTTAAGATTGAGGGAATCCTGGCGGAAAATATCATGAAGCGGGAGCCGGAGCTCCTGAAGCTGGCGTTCAGTAAAATGCCGAGCCTGATTGTAGGCAAGTGCGATGTGCTGGTGGTGGATACGATCGGCAAAAATTTCAGCGGAACCGGCGTAGACCCGAATATCACGGGGACATTTTCCACCGATTTTGCGCATGGCGGCATCGAGGTACAGCGGACGGCGTTCCTGAATCTGAGCGAGGAGTCTCACGGAAATGCGCTGGGGACGGGACTTGCGAGCGCGATCACAAAGAAGATCTTTGACGAGATGGAACCGGAGAAGATGTATCCGAACTGTATTACCAGCACGGTCATTAAATCAGCGCAGATTCCCTGTGTGTTTGCTACAGATAAAGAGGCGATTCAGTTCTGTATCCGGACCTGCAACGGGATCGATCTGGAGAATGTCCGCATGGTAAGAATCGCGAACAGCCTGCATATCGGAGAGATTATGTTATCCGAGGCGTATTACGAGGATGTAAAAGCCGGAAAGTATCCGGAAGTAGAGGCGCTGGATGAACCGGCAGACATGAAGTTTGACGATGAGGGTAATGTGACGACACCGGTGAAATAAATGAAAAGTCTAATCCCCCAGCTTTGCTGGGGAGAATAGTGTAAGTGGAAAC
>JAJBUA010000007.1 GCA_020860565.1 Clostridiales bacterium | reverse complement strand
TGATTCCGCTGATTTTTCCGCTGATTCCGCTGATTTTTCCGCTGATTCCGCTGATGAGTCTTTCGATTCATCCAATTTTTCTTCTGATTGTGTTGCTGATAACAACAGGGTCAGAGTAACTTGATTCATAACAATATCCTCATCAAGTTCTGGACGCTGCCATCCATTATCAGCCCATACATTCAGTATTTTTGGAAAACCAGAGCCGGCATTGTCTCCAAAGCCAATCATTCGAAGCATCGTCTGCATATGCGGATTTCTCGCTTTCGAGTTCCCGCCACTGTAAATCTGCTCCTTCGGTAGCTTCAGGCTTCCCGGATTTGTAAAAGTGAATCCATTTGCTGTTTTTATAATTTTAAGCACACCGGAATCCATCCGATAGTCCGAATGAATAATCAGATTCACGAATGCTTCGCGGATTGCCTCGTGTACCGGTGTGTCATCTATCCGCTGCATGTTCTCCAGGACAAACGGTCTTTTCAGATTCTCCGTCAGTTTGGGCGCAACTTTCATGAAAAAGTTGAACAGGTTATTTTCCCAGGTACCATCATAAGTAACCCGGTCTGTCCAGCGTTGTGTTGCGTTTGCACCGGTTTCATCGCGATAGTCCATGAAAATATTATCGAATTCATCGCGGATTGCAAGCCCTGTCCCAAACATCATAAGTCCTGCAACTGTAAGCCCTTCCAGCTTATCCCTTCGGTCTCTTCGATACCCACCAAGCATCTCTAGAAATTCCTGATCCGGCAGCTCTCTCCATACGTGATCCGGATGACTTGTGTTAAACATAACACGATACCTTCTCAGTGAATCCACATCAATGTCATTCATCGTAAATCCTTCGAGAATGGTACTGTCATTTCCTTCCGAACTCTGATCACGTATCATTGCCCTGACTTCATATTCTTTTGCGTGATAGTCGCCCTCATGATTCCTTTTATAAGTTCCCTTGAAAGGATTTTCTCCCTTATAAACAGGCCGCATCGTATAATCCGCTCTGGGCACATGTATCACAAGCAATGCGAGATCACCGTTATCAACGGTATACACATCATCATCAACCAGAATATTCGCGTTTACCTTCTGACTATTAATCGTATTCCAAAAATCCTCACGAAGTTTTTCCGGATCAGGAACCCCACGAAGAATAAAGCGTTCTTTCGGATCGGATTTGCTCTTGTCTTCTTCTACGCCGAGCACGATGTCGCCACCTTTTGAATTTGCAAACGAGCAATAAGTTTCATAAACTGACTGTGGAATTGCTTTTTCGGCCAGTTTGCATTCCATATCTACTTTTTCACCCATATAAATTTTTTCTAAAAGGTCATCCCATGTCAACATCATATCACCTGCCTTCCAATCACAATCAAAGAAGTCCCTTGCATTTCAAGACCTGCTCTGAATGTGTATTTATATGCTCAAACGGGGCATGATATTCTGACAACATATTTTTCCTGTCTGAATATCATGCTTATAGTTTACTCATTTCATCAGCGGTAATCAACAACAAGTTCAAAAAAATCGCTTGAAATTGACTCAGAGAGCAGTTTTCTGCGGATCGGTCAGAAAGACCAGACAGCTTTCGCTCAAACCAGAGTAAAAAAAGAACGCTTGGTACCAGCTATCCTGCTCCAAGACGGTAAACGCACGATAGCGCGTACCTACGCTAGTTCCAGTGGTTGTGAGATAATAATGGGCAAAACCAGATTAACGAGTACAAAAAGTTTCGTTTAAACTTTTTGTACCACAAGAAAGAGGTACTGCCTATGAAATCCACAACAAGTTTAGTTGCACGTCAATGCCTGCTTCAGGAGTGGGCAGGTCAGATCAGAGAATGCCATCAACGTCTGGATGGAATGAGTGTCAATGAATGGTGCCGCCAGCATGGCATCACAAAAACCACTTATTATTACAGACTCCGCCAGGTGAGAAAGGCCTGTCTTGATAACATACCGGCAGACAAATTGCCCCTGGCATCTGGAACCAACATGCCGCAAGCGGTCGTTGCCGTTCCGGCAGCCCTTCTGGAAAGTCCTGCCGGACAAAACCAAAAGGCTCCGGAGCTTACCGTGTCTGTTGGGAAAATATCCATTATGGCTAGAGAAGATACGCCATCCGATCTTTTGACCATGGTACTTGGGGCAGCCATCCATGTTGAATGACGCTACATGCTTTAAAAATGTATATATCGCGTGTGGCTACACAGATCTCCGATCCGGCATTGACCGTTTATCCGCGATCGTTTCGGAATTCACGGATGGAAATGTGTTTGTACCAGATACTTTGTATCTCTTTTGTGGCAGACGCTGTGACCGCATCAAAGGACTCGTTTGGGAAGGGGACGGTTTTCTCCTGCTTTACAAGCGGCTGTCAGGGAACCGGTTCCAGTGGCCGCGTAATCAGGAAGAAGTCATGCAGTTGTCTGCACAGCAGTTCCGCTGGCTGATGGAGGGGCTCACAGTTTCCCCTAAAAGGTCTGTAAAACCGGTCCGTCCGAAGCATGTGATATAACCCTTTTGTGCAAATCGGAGAAATTTCCGGTGGTTTTTCCCCTTCGGAATCGGCTCCCGTTCCGGGAATAGAATCCGGCAGGAACCGCAGAAAAACGGAGATCTGCCTGTTTTTATTCCCTCATTCGCCAAAAAAATGGTTCTTCAGACAGGCGTCGCACAAGGCTCCTGCCAGACCACTGGACATCCGTCATTTTGACGGTTGGATCCGCCGACAGGTTTTTCCCTATCTGTCAAATGGCCTTCTTTTGTGGTATACTTTCCTTATAGCAAAGCGGGAGGCAGTCATGGCCAGGATGGAAATCTACAAAAACTACACAAAACAGCAGCTGGAAGAACTTGGCAGTGATGCCGTGATTGAACTGTTTCTCAGCCAGCAGAACCAGCTGAAAGAGCTTGACCGAAAAATGCAGCTGATCCTGGAACAGATGGTAACATCCAACCGGGCGCGGTTTGGCCGCTCTTCCGAGAAGATTGCGGTGGAAGGCCAGATCCGTTTTGCGGAAGTTGACGGCACAATCGTTTTTTTTAATGAAGCGGAAGCTGTCAGGGATGCCGACGGTTCCGATACGGAAACGGATGAGGACAGGAAGACGCGCAAGCCGCCGGTAAAAGTAAAAGGCCAGAAAGAGCAGGCGCTCAGCCAGCTCCCTGCCAGACGGATAGACCATGATATCCCGAGGGAGGAACTGGAAAATCTTTTTGGCAGTGACGGCTGGAAACGGCTCCCGGACGAGGTTTACCGCCGGCTCGAATTTATCCCGTCCAAAGTGGAAGTGGAAGAACATCATGTCGCGGTCTATGCGGCGAAAGATGAAAGCCGCATGGAGAAAGCAAAGCATCCGGCATACCTGCTCAGAAACAGCCTCGTCACTCCATCGCTTCTGGCAGCGATTATCAACGGGAAGTATGTCAATGCGGTTCCCCTGTACCGGCTGGAAAAGGAATTCGAGCGGTACGGAATCCCGGTTACAAGGCAGAACATGGCAAACTGGGTCATCCAGTGCTCGGAGCGTTATCTGTCGGTTTTTTATGATTACCTGCGTAAAAAGCTTTATACTTTCCCGGTAATCCAGGCAGATGAGACTCATGTAGACGTTACGAAAGATGGGAGGAACGCCGGAGCAGAGAGCTGGATGTGGGTGTACCGGACGGGATCCCTGTATGATGATGGGGCGATTGTCCTGTACGATTACCAGAAAACCCGGAAAACCGATCACCCATTGGAATTTCTCAAAGATTTCCAGGGTGTCTGTGTAACGGACGGTTACCAGGTGTACCATAGCATCGAAGAACAGAAGGAGGATCTGAAAATCGCCGGATGCTGGGCACATGCAAGGCGGAAATTTTATGATGCCGAACAAACGGTTCCCAAAAAGATCCGAAACAAATGCACTGCCCACCTGGCCCTGCGCCAGATACAGGCCATTTACCGGGAGGAAAAGCACTTAAAGGATCTCCCGGCTGCGGAAAGACTGGAACTCCGCAAACGCTGCGTCAAGCCACTGGTTGATGCTTATTTTGCATGGGTAAAACAGGAAACGGCCGGTGTGCTTGAAGGCGGGATCCTGTGGAAAGCCCTCCAGTATTCCAGAAACCAGGAGAAATATCTCCGCGTCTTTCTGGAAAATGGAGAAGTTCCCATGGACAATAATGCCAGTTTATCCGAACAATATACTTATCCGCATCTTTTTGAAAAAATACCCACCTGTCGGGCCTTTTTCGAAAAAAGATGCGGATAATCTTTCCCTCTGCGCTATAATCAGCACATCAAATTTTAAGGAGGTGCGCCGATTATGGCAAGACCAAAACGTGATCTGTTTTATGAGCGTGAGGAGAATGCGGAACTCTATCTTACGCATGAATGGCTGTCAGCCTATGACAGAAACAGCAGGAATATCGTTGACTATCTGGTACAGCGTGACGCTGGCACTACGCTTTATTACTGCACAATTCGCTGCCTGGAAATGTTTCGCAGATTTCTTATGGAAAGCGGGCACTGTTATACCGCTGAGGCAGCGATACAATGGTTCCGGGACACTGGTCCGCATCCCAAAGGTTACCTGTCTGCGTTGCTAAGGTTGGATGACTTCTATCACTATGGAGACATTCAACCGATCAATGCTTTTCCTGTCGTAGTTCCCCATTATGCCCGCCTGTGTGAGCCATGGAAGAGCCTGTTGGATAATTATCTTTTGACTCTTGATCAAAAAGAGCGCTCGTTGACACAGGTAAGGAACTGCATTGCAAGATTCTTATACAGCATCCAGTCCTCCGGCATCACAAAGCCGTCGGAGATTACGTTTCAGGTATTGGAATCATACATAAAAGAGGACGCCCATAAATCCCGCAATTCTGATGCCCGGTACACTTATGCGATTGGAGACATTCTCCTCTTCATGGCATCCAGAGGGATGTGCAACCATGGGCTTGGCTGGTATCCTTATTTCAGGATGCATGGGAACGTTCTGCTTATGCAGGATCTTTCGCCGGAACAGATCTGCAGAATTGAATCTCTGAGAAATGAGAGCCAGACCTTTCCCTCAGAAGAGTACGCAGAGCTTATTCCGGGGTTTCTGGAACGTTTTCACTCTCTCGGTTACAGTGGCACCCCCTGCCAAGTGGCAAAATCGACACTCAATCATCTTCTATTGTTCTTAGAGATGCACGGGCTGGGTTATCACCGTGAGATTGCCTCTGTATGTCTGGAACCAGAGATACTTGTCAGCAAAGGCACCGGATGGAAACAGAAGCGGCGGATCCTGAATCTTTTCGAGTTATACACGAAAGAAGGAGATGTAATTCCGCAGGTTATTTTTCGAAATCGGCCATTCCGATGTAATTCGCTCCCTGACTGGTGTCGAAAAACGCTGGAAGATTTCCTGGCTTTAAAAACAAAAGAAGGCTGGGAAAGTTCTACCCTTTCCATGTACAGGTCTTCGGCAACAAGATTTTGTCTCTTCTTGGTCGAGCACCATATCAATTCTTTTGACGGCATAACCGTGGAATTTATAAAAGAGTTCAACCAAACCGATCAGCATATGACCATCGAGGGAAAGAATGCCTATAACGTACGAATTCGGAGTTTCCTCCATTTCCTCGAACGGCGGGCTTTAATTCCCTATGGAATATCTTTTTCCCTTGCCTGCACGATTGCACCGAAAGAGAATGTCGTCATCACCCTTTCAGAAGATGAAAAAGCAGAAATAGAACAGGCTGGCAAACAGGCATCCACGCCTACAGAGCTCCGCAGCCATGCGATCCTTCTACTCGGGCTGAAAATAGGACTCCGCAGCAGTGACATCGTGAAGCTGACGCTCCAGGATATCAACTGGAAGCGGCAGACGATACGTGTCATGCAGCAGAAAACCAGACACGAAATTGAACTGCCCATGCCAACGGATGTCGGGAACGCCATCTATCTCTACCTCAAAAACGGCCGGCCGGAAACCGCCTGTCGTTTTGTTTTCGTGAAGGTTAGGGCCCCTTATGATTCACTGTCCCCGAACGCCTGCCATTATGCATTGACGCATTCCAGTACACAGACAACCCGTAAATCCTATGCAAGCCCTTCGGTTGAGATGCTGCGGCGGGAGATGGAAAAGAGTGATCGTCCAGACGCTAAGGCTGCTGAAACACCACTTTGGACAAACGATGAGGAACTGGCACGTCTGTGTGGGGTACGGTGAAAAGATTATCCGCATCTTTTTTGGAAAAAAGCCTGGCAGGTGGGCGATTTTTCGAAAAGATGCGGATAAGTATATTGTTCGGATAAACTGGCTTATGCGAATGTTCGGATAAGCCAGTGAATCCAGCATCCGGAATTTTGTAATTGGCCGCAAGAACTGGGTTCTGATCGACACAGTAAGCGGCGCACAGGCCAGTGCCATCGCTTACAGCATTGCGGAGACTGCAAAAGCAAACAACCTGAAACCATATGAATATTTCAAATATCTCCTGACGGAGATACCGGAGCATATGGATGATACAGACCCGACATTCTCCTTTTGTGAGAAGTTACTGCCGTGGTCCAAAGAACTACCGGCCGAATGCCGGAAACCTCAGGAAACGCTAAAAAAGAAATCAAAAACTGATTGATATGGTACTGCCGCCCTCTTGGGCGGCTAAGTTAGCATCGGTACGCGCTATCGTGCGTTTACCCAAGACGCTCTCATTTCAATATACTTTCAGATTCATCCGTTAGTAATTATTTTTTCAGTGCTATCAGGAGCATTATATCTCCACATATCGTATTCCTCTTTTGTTGACAGCTTGGTATATTTAAATTAGAATAAGAGTACAATAAATTACTGGTGACCACTAATTGGGCTGGTCATAAGACCCTGATCCACCGAGCGGCGGGAAATTTCCCCGCCATTTTTATTCTGTATTGACTAATCTAAGGAAACACTGGTTAAATCAGCATTTCAGCCACCCAATAACCACCATCTATAGTATAATAAAAGTATGATATATACAAAGGATGGTATTTGAGCATGAAGCAACAAACTTTTAGCGATATGTAACATTCCAACCGCCGCAAGAAAACCAGGCGAGAGGAATTCCTTGATTCCATGGATAAAATGATCCCATGGGAACATTGGGTAAGTATGATACGTCCGTATTATCCGTCTGGCAAACGGGGCAGACCCCCGAAAGATATAGAAACCATGCTCCGTATGTATCTGATGCAGAACTGGTTCAATCTTTCTGATGCTGCCATCGAGGATTCTATTTATGACAGCTATGCAATGCGGAACTTTATGCACCTTGACTTCTTTACTGAACAGGTTCCGGACGCCACCACTTTACTTCATTTTCGCCATCTTCTTGAAAAATATAAGATCGGCGAACAGATTTTTGACGATGTTGCTGTCAGACTGGAAAAAGCAGGCTTGATCATGCGAGGCGGTACAATCGTGGATGCCACAATCATTGCTGCCCCAAGCTCTACCAAGAATAAGGAGGGGAAACGCGATCCCGAAATGCACCAGACCAAAAAAGGAAACCAGTGGTATCATGGGATGAAAGTCCATTCCGGTGTCGACGCAGGGAGTGGCTATGTTCACACAATCACTGGGACTGCCGCAAACGTGCATGACATAGAGGAAACTGCAAACCTGATCCGTGAAGATGACGAGGTTGTTTATGGCGATTCCGGTTATAGTGGCGCGGAGAAACGGGAAGAGATCCGAAGTGATGAGCATTTATCGCAGGTGGACTTCCGCACCAACAAAAGGCCAAGTAGTAACAAAACACCGGATTCCTATCAGGGAATTAACTGGAATAAACAAATAGAAAACCGAAAGTCATCAACACGCTGTAAAGTAGAGCATCCATTTTTAATTGTCAAGAAACAGTTCGGATATAGTAAGGTTGCGTATCGAGGCATAGCCAAAAAAATGAATCAGTTCCATATCCTGTTTGCCAGCACCAATTTACTCATGTGTATAAGAGCCGGGCGAAGCGATGAATTTTGTATGGCATAAGTGCGCCCAATTTGAGAAAATATACTCAATCAAAGGCGTACAGAAGCAGTATAATCGCGTAAATCAATAGAGATATCGTTAAAATCCATCCGCTTGGATGGCTAGTTAAGCTGAAAGTGTTATTATTTCAGCGTTTCCCTAAGTGTTTTTATAGATGAATCGGGAGACTTTGGTTTTTATGAAGCACATTCTCCATACTACCTTGTTGCGATGGTTTTTCATAATCAAAACACTGATATATCAGGCAAATTTTCTGCTTTTGAATCCCATTTGCAAAATTCAGGATATGTACACCGGAAACGCCAGCTGAGAAAGCTCAAGCATGTAAATTATAGTTCATATCTATTTTAAGATTTCGGAAATCACTCTGCCATCCACATCCGGCATCTCCACGCCAAATGAACGAGACACCGTAGGCGCGATATCTGCGATACAGCCACGTTCCACCACCACGCCTGGTTTTATGTCCGGCCCAAAAGCCAGAAGAGTGGGCTGAGGTCCCTTATCCGGCAGATAGCCATGCGTGGCGTGACCCAGCTTGTAATCCGTAGTGTCAAAGGTTCGCACCACAGGCTCTCTCCAGTCATTGCCAAAAGAGTAGACTCCATTGGTCTCAAGTACAAAGGAGAAGCCACCAGACAAATGCTCCAGCTCCTCCACCTCCTCTCTGATGAAAACACGTTCAATACCGTATACTCCCTCGTCGCAGGCCTTCTGCAGCACAGCGCGTGTCTCCTCCCAGGCGTTTCTGTCATCAGGATCTTTCAGATAGACCTGGCACGACGCACCGGCGGATTTAACCATAGCCGTATAATCCACAATATTTCCCGCTGCATCCGTCTTGATCAATCCTGCCCGTCGCAACAGTACGTTAGGATGTATGCTGCCCTGCACATCCATCTGGCCGTGGTCACTGACGACAAATACATTAGTCTCTTCACGGATTCCGGTAAGGTCAAGCGCCTGTAATATATCGCTCAGCCACATATCTCACTCATGCAGCCCGTGAATAGCCTTCATAGAATTTACTCCCGCCTCATGACGATAGCCATCCACATTAGCGGGATGCATCATCAGCAAATTGGGTTGGAACCTTCTGATAATATCGCAGGCGCAGGCGTTGATGAACTTATCCACCCAAGGATGTTTTCGCTGATGCCCCTTGTAAAGGTGCATATTGGCGCGAACAATCTCCATGACCTCCTCGCTGGTACCCGAGTCCAGATGGCATTCTGCCTCATCCTCCCCCGGATGCTGGGGCCAGTATTCGTTTATAAGATAATCAATATTAGGGTGCCTGCCTGTCACAGGCCAGAAAACAGCGGCGGTAGTCATGCCCACATTTTTTGCATAACCAAATATATCTGGCACTTTCACGATATGGTTAAAATGCTCCCAAAGTGAAGATACCTCTCCCAGAATGGTCTGTTCATTATTTATCACTCCATGACGATCAGGAAAACAACCGGTTCGCATAGTGGTATGGCAGGGATAGGTAATGGTGGGATATATTGAACGCATACGCTTTACCATCGCAGCCTTATCCCATATAGAACAAAAGGCCGGTAGCTGCCGCAGGACAGCCCAGTCGTCATATAACAACGCATCTTCTGAAATCACGATCGTATATTTTGCCATATTTACATCTCCTTTTTGTGCAGAATTTGTATCTGTCATAAAACTCCATCCAAAAGCTTAGCGTAACTGTAACCCGCCACGTAACTATTGCTTCCCCAACGACACCCCATTTTTTCACACTTAAGTGCTTACAAAACTAGCATGTCCGCTTATGCGGAAATCATTTAATACCATTATACACAAATCCACTGATAATACGCTTGTGAAGAAATATGTATACCAGCAAAATCGGTAATACCAGAATCACATTACCAGCCATGACTAGCTGCCATTGATTTCCATTTTCAGAATCACGCAATTGAGCGATAGCCACAGTCAGCGGTCGGATAGCATCACTATTTGTTATGACAAACGGCCAAAAATAGTCGTTCCAATGACTTATAAAGCTGAACATAGTCGTAGCCACCAGAGATGGCTTGACCATGGGCAGCATTATTTTAAGCATGATAGACACTTCGGATCCTCCGTCAAGACGTGCGGCCTCCACAATTTCCCCAGGAATCTGCTTAAAAGCCTGGCGCAGCATAAAGATACCAAAAGCATTGGCACCAAAGGGTAAAATCTGCGGCCACAGTGTGTTTAGCATCTCAAGATCGGCGAACATTATATAAACCGAAATAAATGTCAGCTGAGTAGGGACCATGAACGAGATCAATACAATTGCGAAGCACAGACCAGAGCCCCGAAATTCATATCGAGCCAGCGCATAGGCGCAAGGCACCGAGACAAATGTCTGTATCGCCAAAATGGACAATGTCACAACAATAGTATTGCGAAAATACATAAGATAATTGCCACTGTTCCATACAGTTTTAAAATTCTCCCACTGTGGCTGCGCCATCAGCAGACTCGGAGGATAAGCTATAGATTCCTTATAAGTTTTCAAGGACGTAGAAAGCATCCATACAAAGGGGAATATAAAAATCACAATAATAGCAATCTTTGCCAGCGCGCCTATTGTATGCCAGCATTTAGATGCCGCTTTTTGCTGCACAGATACTGCGCTCCTTATCTGTTTTCCCATATCAATCCTCATTTACATTCTATGGCAAACTGCCCTATCTATATTCACTGATAGTGAACCCTCTTGGAAAGTACCAAAAAATAGAGCATAGTCAGAAGACCTACAATTACCAGCAGAACCACACCCGCGGCGCTAGCTACTCCTATTTTAAATTGCATACCGAATGCAGTATTATAGATATAGTACACAAGAACCTGAGTGGATTTACCAGGTCCACCAGCCGTCATAACGCGTATAGTCTCAAAGACCTTAAAAGAACCTATAGTCATAGTGATCAGACACAAAAACACCTGTGGAGAAATCATGGGCAAAGTGATCCTTAAGAAGCGATTCAGCGCGCCAGCGTTATCAAGTTCCGCTGCTTCATATATTTCCGCTGGTATTCCTTGTAGAGCCGCAAAAATAATCAGAGTGTAATAACCAACCGATTTCCACCATGACACTAACACCAGAGAGGCCATAGCGGTATCGCTGGAGTTCAGCCAACGGGAAGTAGGAAGCCCTACGGCGCTCAGCAGCATATTCAGCAAACCACTGTCCTCATTCATTAGCCAGGACCAAATCATGGACACTGACAACAATGCAATGACATGTGGCGTAAACATAGCTGTACGAACCAGATTGTTCAACCTTGTGTTTTTGTATAGCAGAACGGCAAACACCAAAGCGGCCACCATAAGCGTCAATACCGTCCAAAAAGTATAAAAGAACGTGTTGCCCAACGCATTTAAGAAATCGGCACGCTGTGCAATATAAATAAAATTATCAAGACCCACAAAATTCTTAGTTTTTGACATCAGTACCCAATCAGTCATTGACAGATAAATCATATTTCCCAATGGGTACAACGTGAACACCGCCATGAAAACCATCGCAGGCGCCACAAAAATATAGGGGAGGCATTTTTGCCAAAATTTCTCTATCATAAGCTAAAACCCTCTCACTTTTTCCAGGGTATCCGCAAAACGATTATCCTTATTGTAGATGCGAGCCCCCGCTTTGTCAAAGAGTAAAATATCCTCCCTGTTCAGCGAGAAATAGATTTCGTCGCTGAACCTTTCAGACAAACTCTTTGCCATAACAGAAATATTATCAAAATACAGCTGATACAGTGTTTCGCTTCCAAGCATCTCCTTGGTCACGATCCGTGCTTTCTTCTGCACAAATTTATCGCTCTTTTCATTGGACAATTCGATCTTCTCGGGTCTGAAGCCGAAAAAGAACTCTGTATCCGGCACTTTCAGGATATTCATTTGCGGAGATCCGATAAATTGAGCTGTAAAACGGTTGCAGGGGTTATTGTAAATCACACTCGGGCTATCCTCCTGCTGAATAACTCCCTTATCCATAAGTATAATCCTGTCAGCCATAGACATAGCTTCTACCTGATCATGTGTAACATACACAAAAGTAGTGTTAAGCTTCTTATGCAGTTCAATCAACTCCACGCGCATATGCGCACGCAGTTTGGCGTCAAGATTAGATAAAGGCTCGTCCATCAGGAATACCTTAGGCTTCTTAACCATGGCTCTGGCCAAAGCCACTCGTTGACGTTGACCTCCGGACAGCTGGGAAGGCCTGCGCTTTAAGTAGTCCGCAATGCCTAGAATCTCGCTGATCTCCTCAATTAATCTATTACGCTCCGCGGTTGGAACCTTTTTATTTTTCAGCCCATATTCGATATTCTCACGCACAGACATCGTGGGATATATGGCATAGTTCTGAAATACCATAGCAAGATCCCTTTTTCCCGGAGGCAGGTCGGAGATATCCACGCCATCCATCAAAATCTGACCGGAAGTCTGAGGACCAATACCCGCGATCATTCGCAGGAGCGTTGTTTTACCACAGCCGGATGCGCCGATCAGAACTGTAAATTCACCGTCCTCAATAGTAAGATCTAAATTCTCCAGAACCGTGGTATTTCCAAAGCGCTTTGTTACCTTTACTAATTCGATTTTTGCCATATTTAATCTCTCTTCTTAAATAAATCCAAACGACAGCGTGCAAGCGCACTGTCAAAGGAACGCAGATTAACGTACTTTAAGATTTAGGGATATGTTTCGGCATTTCCGCCTGGTAACAGTTCTTCACAAATAAGAAGCAGCTGCTCAGTAGCTTCTTCCGCGGACAAACTGCCATCCTGTAGCATCTGAGTCAACAAAGCTACGATTTCCTGATTTAAAGAGGCGAAATAAGGAGACACATACTGGTCGTCCACATACTCCAATTGATCGTAGGCTACCTTATACTGAGGTTTTTCCTCCCACAGCTTTTGCACAGATTCCAGAGAACCAGAGTTAATATTATTGAGCATATATCCGGTTTTCTCATTTATGTAGGCATTGACCTCCAAACTTGTAGCATACTTTATAAATTCCCAACCGCCGGCTAGTTCTTCTTCGCTGGCAGTATTCATAAGTATCAGATTATTTCCGCCGGTAGCAACGCTATAGCATTTATCAGCCACCAAATAATCCACTGCCACCTCAAACTGTGCGTTATTATAAATATTGGTCATGGTTCCCGTAGACTGATATAAAACGGCGACATCACCATTGACAAACTGCTCCCAGGCGCTCAATCCATCTACGCCTGCAGCTTTATAAAGACCCTCGTCCGCCAGATTTTCCCAGAACGAAAACGCGTTCAGCGCAGCATCGTCCACTGCAAAATAGTCGCTTTCTCCATCAGCGCTTAGGAAATGACCTCCCGCGCTGGTAAGAAAGTTTGCAAAATACCAGCATACCATATCACACATGAAAGGAGTAGCGTCTGTATTGTCACGAACAGCTTCCAGCAGAGTTACCAGCTCCGCACGCGTCTTGGGAATCTCCTGCGTACCAGTTGCTTCCTTTACAATGTCCAGGTTAACATACATTAGCGGCGTGGAACGACCGCAGGGTAAGGCATAATAGTTGCCGTCAGCACCTGTGCCATAGTTCATCAGACCTGGAATATACTGTCCAAAGTCAAACTCCGGATCTTTTTCGGCGGCATATTCGCTCAAATTCAATACCATGTCGTTGACGATCAGCTGAGGCGTATCCACAGAATCTATGAAAGATACCACCGGACATTCTCCTGCGGCAAAGCCAACGCTCAATTTGGACAGGATGTCGGCATAACCTCCCTGATAAGTTCCCACTACCTTATATTGTCCCTCATACACCTCATTAAAATCAGAGATGATCTTCTCAATAGCCTCCAGATTAGAGCCTGAACTAAAACTATGCCAGAAAGCGATCTCTACCGCTCCTTCGTCGGCGGTGGCAAAAGCTGTTTCATTTGATGCAGCAGTACTTCCCTGCTGACTACAGCCAGCGCAACCGATTGCCAGACAGACTGAAAGCAGAATACTCAATATTCTCTTCTTTTGCATATACAAAATAACCTCCTCATAAAATTCAACAAGAAATCTCTTCTCATCAGCTTTTTCTCGGAAATTATATATCTTTTTAAACGTACCTTGCAACCTTGATTCGGTAAAATTTTTAGAAAATTCGCGTAAAATACATTTCTTGACACACAATTCGACCATGGCTGTAAAGCAATCCCCTATGTATAACAGATATAAGTATTATTGGCTGCTCTTCTGGAAATTAGATTTACATTTGACAAAGAATGGGGTAAATTTATCAATATTGGGCGGAGACTCCGCTCAGAACACCAAATCACCATCTGTATTTAGTTGCGGAAAGGAATGAAATAATGAAGCATTGAAAAAGTAATTGGAAGAGAAATTATCGACTCAAGAGGAAATCCCACGGTTGAGGCAGAGGTATACCTTACCGACTGAACTGTCGGAAGAGGAGCCGCTCCCAGCGGCGCGTCTACAGGCGAGTTCGAGGCGCTGGAGCTGCGCGACAACGATAAGAGCCGTTTCGGAGGGAAGGGCTTCCAGAAGGCTGTAAATAATATCAATACTGTCATCTGCGATACTCTGAAAGGTATGGATCCGTCCGACGTATATGCAGTCGACGGCGCTATGCTACGCCTCGACGGGACAAAGGACAAATCAAATCTCGGAGCCAACGCCATCCTGGCGGTATCTATTGCCAGCGCGCGTACAGCTGCCGAAAGCCTTCAGATTCCGCTTTACCGCTTCATTGGAGGAGCTAATGCGAACCGTCTGCCGCTTCCCATGATGAATATATTAAACAGCGGCACTCACGCGGCTAACACAATTGACGCACGGGAGTTTATGATTATGCCCGCCGGTGCAAAGAGCTTTAAGGAAGGTCTTCGCTGGTGTACCGAAGTGTTCCATGCTCTGGCCTCTCTGTTAAAGGCGCGCGGACTGGCTACCTCCGTTGGAGACGAGGACGGCTTAGCCCCTGATCTGGGCAGCGATGAGGCAGCGATCCAGTGTATCATGGCGGCGATAAAGAAAGCGGGATATGAGCCCGGCAAGGACTTTGTCCCGGCTATGGACGCTGCGTCCAGCGAGTGGAAGAGGGGAGTTAAGGGCGAGTACGTCCTTCCCAAGTGCGGAAAGAAATTTACTTCAAAAGAGCTTGGCGCTCACTGGAAGGAGCTCTGCGATAAATATCCTATCTACTCTATCGAGGACGGCCTTGACGAGGAGGACTGGGAAGGCTGGAAGTATATGACCGAGGAACTCGGCGGGAAGATACAACTCGTAGGCGACGACCTGTTTATCGCAAACACCGAGCGCCTGGAGAAGGGAATCAAGTCCGGTTGCGCAAATTCCATCCTTATCAAGTTCAATCAGATAGGAACTATCTCCGAGACGCTTGAAGCCATCAAGATGGCTCATAAGGCCGGCTACACTGCCGTCACCTCTCATCGCTCAGGCGAAACTGAGGATACCACTATCGCTGATCTGGCAGTGGCACTTAACACATGCCAGATAAAAACCGGCGCTCCGAGCCGCAGCGAGAGAGTCGCAAAATACAATCAGCTCCTGCGCATAGAAGAGGAGCTTGGCGAAGCCGCCGTATTCCCAGGATTCGGCGCGTTTAACTCAGCGAGGTAACACAGAAGACATCGGAGGTAAAAGTTCTAAACCTCTAATGACATAAGATAAAAAAGAGTCAGGGTATCTCTTTACAGACACTCTGACCCTTTTTGTTTTCTCGACATGGATGATTACGATGCGGCAATGCGGGCAAATACATTGACCGGCCTCTTTATATACAACGCGCCAACTAATTTTTAATCGGGAACGTTACCTCCGCTTTAAAGAGATCTCCGTCTATAGTAATCTGGAATTTACCGCCCTGGAGAGTCGTGAGATCCCTGGCTATCAAAAGACCCAGGCCGCTTCCCTCAGTCGTCCGGGATACGTCCCCGCGCACAAAGCGCTCGGTCAGCTCCTCCGGGCTGATATTAAGCGGAGATACTCCGTATTCCGTTCAATCCCCAGATCGTCGATGATCAGCAGGTCAAACGCCGAGAAGGAGGAAATGTACTTGTAACGTTCGTCCGATTACATCCCGCCCATCTGATTCAATATTTTGGAAAAGTTTGTCATCAGCACCGGGACGCCGGCTTCTAAGAGGGCATTGGCGATACAGGCAGCTGTAAAGGACTTTCCCGTGCCGACGTCTCCCCAGAGCAGAAGCCCGAGATTATTTTCCCTAGCCTCCTTCCAGTTCTCTACATAGCGCTTCGCCATTTGGATGCTGGCACTGTCAGCCGCGTTCTCAAACTTCCAGTCATACAGTGCGTGTTCCTGAAGTCCGCTGGCTTTCAGGCTGCGGATATAATTGCGGCGTTCCATCTCCGCCATTTTCCGGTCGTATGCTTCCTGTTCCTCCCTGCGGCATTTACACACACAGCAGACAAGATCTGTGTGGGAGATTTCGCCCGCACAGATGCATTTGTATGAGTAGAATCCACAATAATGGTTCCAGATCCAGAAAAAACTTATAGGCCATATCTGTCTGAGCACTGCTGATCAGGGCTTCATCGGACAGGTCGTACAACTTTTTCAAAAACAGCAGTTTGAACATCATTTCCGGTTCTTTTGCCGGACGCCCAAACCCTTCACAATACTGTTTACGCAGCATTGGATTTACAAAACTAAAATCTACATTGGATTTACAAAACTAAAATCTATGTTCTCCTTGATCCTGCGCAGAAGGTGGTTTGCCGGAATAATGACATCATAAATCCCCTGATAGGGCGATAACGACAGTGTCATTTGTGAATGATCTCTCAGCATTCTGAAATCTCCATTATCTTTTCTTTTATTATAACTCTTTCCATTTAGAAAAAGCCCGATTCTTTTCACAAAGAACCAGACTTTTTCAGTACCCTCCATTTTCAAGGATTCCCGGGCATTTAAGCCATTTCTTTTTCGGTCGATTAACGCCGATAAGGATTCCTGCGAATGCAAGTAACACCTCGATGTCTCCGCTCCGCTTCGGTCGTTGCTAAACGCCTGCCACTGGCAGACAGCAACGCTTCGCTCCATCTCGGTCGTTTCTTGCATTCCAATGAATACAAAAGCATAAAGAAAAGCCCTTGTACGCAAGCGTCCAGGGCTTTCCATATGCTTTTGTATTCGCAGTAATCCTTATCTCTTCGAAAACTGCGGAGCGCGACGAGCCGCTTTGAGGCCGTATTTCTTTCTCTCTTTCATACGCGGATCTCTCGTCAGATAACCTGCTTTTTTCAGGATCGGACGATAATCGGCATCTGCCTGAAGCAGTGCGCGTGCAATACCATGACGGATTGCTCCGGCCTGTCCGGAATAACCGCCGCCATGCACATTTACCAGAACATCAAACTTATCGGTATTCTCAGTTGCTACGAGCGGCTGACGGACGATAACCTTCAGAGTCTCATAACCAAGATACTCATCAATGTCTCTCTTATTGATCGTAATCTTACCGGTGCCGGGCACCAAATACACTCTTGCAACGGATTTTTTTCTTCTTCCAGTACCATAATATTTATTACTCATGATTGCTTCCTCCTTTCCGCACCTTTATCAAACATTGAGTTCCAACACTTCCGGCTTCTGAGCAGCATGCTCATGCTCCGGACCTGCATATACATGCAGCTTGCTGTACATCTGTCTTCCTAAAGGTCCCTTGGGAAGCATTCCCTTTACTGCCAGCTTAACTACGTTCTCCGGATGCTTCTCGAACATCTCGCGCAGGGTAGTAGTCTTCAGGCTTCCTACATATTCTGTATGCTTGTAATAAAGCTTCTGATCCAGCTTCTTACCGGTCACCTTCACTTTATCCGCATTCACGACAATCACATAATCGCCGCAGTCCATATGCGGGGTGAAAATCGGTTTATTCTTTCCTCTCAGCACTTTAGCCACTTCCGAAGCCAAACGTCCTAACGTACATCCGGTGGCATCAACTACATACCATTTTCTCTCAATCGTCGCCGGACTAGCCATAAAACTCTTCATTGGTTAACCTCCTGTCAAATTACAAATACTTCTGTGTATGATTAAAAATGCTGAATTCCGGGGCTTTGGCTTCGCATTTTTATTAACGTCACAGTTTTATATTATATTACCCTGATTTGTGCGTGTCAACTGTTTTTTCGAGAAATCTTTCCAGAAATCCTGCCGAATTTTTCTCTGAAATTCCTGCAAACTCATAATCCTGTCCCACATACGTGAACCTGTCACTCTCATTTCTTTTGCCAGTGATCTCCTATTGTATATTTATGACAGCCCCGCTACAATAAAAATGTGCTTAGCTAACACAAATAATAAAAAGGAGGTTTATCATATGTGTTTTAGTTCCTGTTCTGATTTATGGGCTCTGCTTTGCAGCTATTGCGGGTGCTGTGGTTCCTGCGGGTTTGGTTGCTATTAATCTGCCGGTTCTGACCTGTCTTCAGTTTTCTTCTTCCTGTTGGGGGATGTAGGTTTCCGGTGTGTAATGGATCACCCGCGTCCCGCCGTTTTCAAAACGGAAGGGTACATACATCAGATCCCCCATCGCGCGGCGGACTGCCCTCTGACAGTCAGGAAGCGCGTAAAATACGAGGAACCCTCCGCCGCCGGCGCCCAGAAGCTTACCGCCGAGGGCGCCCGCGGCGATTCCTTTTTCATACAGGCGGTCAATCCCGTCTGTCGTCACTGCCGAACCGGTCTGCCTCTTTAATCTCCAGGTATGATCCAGCAGCCGTCCAAAATCATCCAGATCTGAATTCCGCTCTGTCAGAACCTTTTCCGCTTCATCCACCAGTGCGTACATTTCTTTGAGCTGCCCTGTTTTATCCCGCTTATCCGCGGCGTTTGCCTTCTGGACGTCCGAAGAAAAACGGGAACGTCCGGTAAAGAACATCATCAGATTATCATTTAACTGTGCCTTGCGCTCCGGCGAAACGATCACCGGATGCACATCAAAACCATCTGCGTTAAAATCAATCCGGTTAAAACCACCGTAGGACGCAGCGATCTGATCCTGCCATCCTCCTGCCTCCTGACAGAGCGTCCGTTCCAGATAGATCGCATCTTCAGCCAGCCTGCGCTTGTCCTCATACTTTCCCTTCAGGGCGTAAAACGCGTTTAACATTCCCACCGCAAAAGAGCTGCTCGTTCCCAGGCCGGAACGCGCCGGCAGATCAGCCTCGTAAGTCAGACGGATCTCGTGCATATCCAGCATTTTCATTGCGTTGCGGATCGCCGGATGTTCGATATCATCTACGGAAGTCACGCGTTCCGTCTTCGAATACGACAGCTCGGTCGAATAATCAAAGAAGCGCGGAAGATGCCGGACATTTACATAGCAGTATTTGTCAAAAGTCGACGACAATACCGCACCCCCGTACTCCCGGAAAAAGCTCTCCATATCCGTGCCGCCGCCGAAAAAGGACATGCGAAACGGTGTCTTTGTGATAATCATATTGTTATACTCCTGTCAGTTGGTCTCTTCCCTGCCCAGATACCGTCTCAGGAACATACCGGTATAGGACGATGGATTTTCCGCCACCGCCTCCGGTGTGCCCTTTGCAATTACGGTTCCGCCGTTGTCCCCGCCTTCGGGGCCCATATCGATAATATAATCCGCTGTCTTGATTACGTCAAGATTATGTTCGATCACAATCACCGTATTCCCGCTGTCAGAAAGGCGCCGCAGAATATTGACCAGTTTATGAACGTCTGCGAAATGCAGGCCTGTCGTCGGCTCGTCCAGAATATAAACCGTCTTTCCCGTTCCTCTGCGGCTGAGTTCTGTCGCCAGCTTGATCCGCTGTGCTTCCCCGCCGGACAGCTCGGTCGACGGCTGACCCAGACGCACATAGGAAAGCCCGACGTCATTCAGCGTAGCGATCTTGCCCGCAATGGACGGAACATTTTCAAAAAACCGCAGTGCCTCTTCGACGGTCATATTTAAGACATCATAAATATTCTTTCCTTTATAATGTACATCCAGTGTTTCCCGATTGTAACGTTTCCCGCCGCAAACCTCGCACGGTACATAGACGTCCGGCAGGAAATGCATCTCAATCTTGACAATTCCGTCGCCGGCACAGGCCTCGCAGCGCCCGCCCTTTACGTTAAAACTGAACCGGCCCTTACTATACCCCTTTGCCTTCGCCTCCGAGGTCGAAGCGAAAAGATCACGGATCCGGTCAAAGACGCCGGTATAAGTTGCAGGATTCGAACGGGGCGTACGCCCGATCGGCGACTGATCAATATTAATCACCTTATCCAGACGTTCGATTCCCTCAATCGAATCGTATTTCCCGGGAATCGTGCGGGCGCGGTTGAGCTTTCTCGCCAGCACTTTATATAAAATCTCATTGACCAGTGAGCTCTTGCCCGAACCGGATACTCCCGTCACACAGGTCATAACCCCAAGCGGGAAGGAAACATCGATCCCTTTCAGATTATTCTCCGCCGCGCCGTGAACAGTCAGCCAGCCGGTCGGCATCCGGCGCTTCACGGGTACCGGGATCTTCATCCGACCGCTGAGATAAGCACCGGTGATGGACCGTTTGCACTTCATGATGTCCTTCGCGGTTCCGCACGCGATCACTTCACCGCCATGCTCACCCGCCCCCGGCCCGATATCTACGATATAATCCGCTGCCCGCATCGTGTCCTCGTCATGCTCCACGACAATCACAGAATTACCCAGATCCCGCAAATGCATCAGCGTCCCCAGCAGTTTGTCATTATCCCTCTGATGCAGGCCGATGCTTGGCTCATCCAGAATATACGCGACTCCCACCAGACCGGAACCGATCTGCGTCGCCAGACGGATACGCTGCGCCTCCCCGCCGGATAGTGTCCCGGTTGCACGCGCCAGCGACAGATAATCCAGTCCGACATTAATCAGGAAGTCCAGACGCGCCCGGATCTCCTTTAAGATCTGTCCTCCAATCTGAGCCTGCATCGGCGTAAGCTGCAGTTCGTCAAGGAATCTGCGGAATGCCGTAAGAGAAAGCGTCGTCGCCTCATAGATATTTTTATTGCCAACGGTTACCGCCAGCGAGCCCGGTTTCAGTCTCTGACCGCGGCAGGCCGTACACGGCGTAATCCGCATAAAGGTCTCATACTCCGCTTTGCTTATCTCAGAATAAGTCTCTTTATAACGCCGCTCTACATTCTTAATCAGCCCTTCAAACGGCACATCATAGACGCCGGTTCCCCTCTGCCCGGTGTAATGCACCTTCAGCACTTTGCCATTCGTACCATAGATCAGCACATCATGGATTTCCTTTGGATAATCTTCAAATGGCGTATCCAGGTCAAAATGATACTCCTCCATCAATGCCTTTAATGTCGCGTAGGTAAAGCTCGAGGGATCGGTGCAGGACTGCCAGCCAAGTACCGTGATCGCCCCCTGATTAATACTGAGCGATTTGTCCGGAATCATCAGATCCTCATCAAACTCCATCTTATAGCCCAGACCCAGACAGGCCGGGCAGGCACCGAACGGATTATTAAAGGAAAAACTTCTCGGTTCCACCTCTTCGATACTGATGCCGCAGTCCGGGCAGGCAAAGCTTGTACTGAAATTAACCGGTTCCCCGCCGATCACATCCACGATCATCAGACCATCCGAAAGTCCCATGACTGTCTCGATCGAATCCGCCAGACGCTTCTCGATCCCCGGCTTGACTGCCAGACGATCCACAACGATCTCGATATTATGTTTATTATTCTTTTCCAGTTTGATTTCTTCAGACAGTTCATATAAATTACCGTCTACCCGCACACGCACATAGCCGGACTTCCTCGCCTGATTCAGCAGCTTGACATGCTCGCCCTTGCGTCCGCGCACCACCGGCGCAAGCAGCTGGATCCTGGTACGCTCCGGCATCGCCATGATCTGATCCACCATCTGATCAATGGTCTGCTTCTGGATCGCCCGCCCGCACTTCGGGCAGTGCGGGATACCGATGCGCGCGTACAGAAGTCTCATGTAGTCATAAATCTCCGTAACTGTCCCTACCGTAGAACGCGGATTGCGGTTCGTCGACTTCTGATCGATGGAAATCGCCGGCGACAGTCCTTCGATGCTCTCGACATCCGGCTTCTCCATCTGTCCCAGGAACTGCCGGGCATAAGAAGACAGAGACTCCATATAGCGTCTCTGTCCCTCTGCGTAAATCGTATCAAATGCCAGCGAAGACTTACCCGAACCACTCAGTCCTGTCAGTACCACCAGCTGATCTCTTGGAATATCCAGATCAATATGTTTTAAATTGTGTTCATTCGCACCCCGTATCCTGATATATTGCTTTGCCATATCATAACTGACCTTTCCGGAACTTTTTATCCTGTCCATCCTGCATACCGCGAAGCGGCGGCTATACGCTGCTTCGGACCATTTCCATATGCAAAGCTATTCTAGCACACACGTCTCCAAATTGCAAACACTTGTTCGTTATCTTTTTCAATCTCTGTGAAACATGGATTATTCCGGCTTTCCCCATCAGGCATTCAGGATATCCATAAACTCCTCACCTGTAATCGTCTCGCGCTCAAGCAGATACGCCGCGATCTCATTCAGTTTTCCCGCATTATCTTTGAGGATCTGTAAGGCCTTCTCATACTGCTCCCTTACAATCTTTACTACCTCATCATCTACAATCTTTGCCGTCTCCGGGGAGCACACCATCGAAGTATCTCCACCCAGATACTGGTTGTTGACTGTCTCCAGCGCCACCATACCGAACTGATCGCTCATACCATAACGGGTGATCATCGCGCGCGCAAGCTTCGTCGCCTGCTCGATGTCATTGGACGCTCCCGTCGTAATCGAGCCGAAGATAAATTCCTCAGCCGCACGTCCGCCACAGTAGGTCGCAATCTTCGCCAGCGCTTCTTCTTTACTCATAAGGAATTTCTCGCCTTCCTCGATCTGCATCGTATACCCCAGCGCGCCGGAAGTACGCGGAATAATCGTGATCTTGTGTACCGGAGCGCTGTGCGACTGACAGGCCGTCACCAGTGCATGGCCAACCTCATGGAACGCCACGATCCGTTTCTCGCGTTCGGAAATGCCGGCGTTTTTCCGCTGGTATCCGGCAATAACAACTTCAACACTTTCCTCCAGATCCTCCTGACTGACAGTACTCCGTCCATTTCGCACCGCGCGCAGCGCTCCTTCATTAATAATATTCGCCAGATCCGCTCCGCTTGCTCCTGAAGTCGCACGGGCAATCTCATGGAAATTCACACTGTCAGACAGCTTCACATCTTTTCCATGCACTTTCAGAATAGCGATACGACCGTTCAAATCCGGCAGTTCCACCGGTATCCGCCGGTCAAAACGCCCCGGCCTCAGCAGTGCGCGGTCCAGCGACTCCGGTCGGTTAGTCGCTGCCAGAATCACGACGCCCTTGCGCCCGTCAAAACCGTCCATCTCAGTCAGCAGCTGGTTCAGCGTCTGTTCCCGTTCATCATTGCCGCTGAAGCCACCGTTATCTCTCTTTTTGCCGATCGTATCGATCTCATCGATAAATACAATACAGGGAGCCTTTTCCGTTGCCTGCTTAAAGAGATCGCGTACCTTAGCCGCGCCCATACCGACAAACATCTCGACAAATTCCGAACCGGAGATCGAGAAGAACGGCACATGCGCCTCGCCGGCCACCGCACGCGCCAGCAGCGTCTTGCCGGTGCCGGGAGGGCCTACCAGCAGCGCACCCTTGGGGAGCGTAGCCCCGATATCCGTATATTTCTGCGGATTATGCAGGAAATCTACGATCTCACGCAGCGCCTCCTTCGCTTCCTCCTGTCCCGCGACGTCGGCAAAGGTCTTGCCGGTCTCGTCCTCTGCGTAAATCTTTGCGTTTGCTTTGCCGAAGGTCATCGCATTTCCCAGTCCGCCGCCCATATGTTTGGCCAGACTCCTGCTCATCAGACGGCCGATCACTACGAATATCAGGATCGGCAGTACCCAACTGGTAATAAAGGTCAGGATCGGCGACGCCTGTGTCGGGATTTCCTTCGCAAAGGTTACTCCGGCTTCCTTCAGTTCATCCTTGAGGCTTTCATCCGGCCAGACGCCGGTTCGGTAGATCCCGTCATTTCCCTCCTCATCTTCCGCGCGGAAGGTGATCTGATCGCTGTCCATCGCAACTTCTTCTACCTGTCCGTTATCCACCATCTCCAGAAATACATCATAGGAAACCTCATGAATCGAGCGCTGTGTCACCGACGGGAACAGCAGCGCGTTCAGCAGCATCGTGACAATCAGAATAATAAAATAATAAAACAGCCAGCTTTTCTGTCTTTTTTTATTGGAATCATCATCGTCATTATTTACTATGCCCATTTTTTATCTCCTTTACTGGTCTTGTTTTCTTAGTATACTAAAGGGATTTGGATTTTTAAAGTCCTGGGGGAATTAAATTTTTATAAATATTGATATTGGCCTAACGTCCGTCCTCGAAAGATATTCATTTCTCTCAGGGACTGCTTTATCGGCAATATTAATAATGATGGGACTTGCAAAAAAGCCATTGTAAGTCCCATCACTCCCTTATTACTGCTTATAATACTTTCGCAAAGAAATCCTTCAAACGCTCGCTCTGCGGATGATTAAATATCTCATCCGGGGTTCCCTGCTCAATCAGTTTCCCATCCGCCATGAAGAGCACGCGATTGCCCACCTCGCGGGCAAATCCCATCTCGTGGGTGACGCAGACCATCGTCATGCCGTCTCTCGCCAGTTCTTTCATAACGTCCAGAACCTCGCCAACCATCTCCGGATCCAGTGCGGATGTCGGCTCATCAAAGAGCATCACCTGCGGCTTCATACACAGGGCACGGACGATCGCTACACGCTGCTTCTGTCCACCGGAGAGCTGGATCGGATAGGCACCTGCCCGGTCTCCCAGACCTACTCGCTCCAGCAGCGCCATCGCCATCTCTTCCGCTTCAGACTTTTTCATGCCCTTCACCTTGCACGGTGCAAGAGTCATGTTGTCCAGAAGCGTCATATGCGGGAATAGGTTAAAATGCTGGAATACCATTCCCATGTTCTGACGAAGTTCATCGATATTCAGCTTTATGGTTTTGCCGTTTTTATCCTTATATTTCTTCTTTGTGATATCGACGCCGTTAAATATGATCGATCCGCCGGTCGGCTCCTCCAGAAGATTCAGGCTGCGCAGAAATGTGGATTTGCCGGATCCGGAAGGTCCGATCACTACCATCACGTCACCCTGGTTAATATCCACGCTGACGCCGTCCAGAGCTTTAATTGTACCGCCTTTATAGTGTTTCTTTAAATCCTTTACCTGAATCAGGCTACCTCCTGTCTCCACGGCTCATCCTCCTTTCAAAATAGGCGATCAGCTTCGAAGTCGGGAAGCACAGACAGAAGTAAATCGCCGTAGCTACAAACAGAGGCTCGATAATGACGAATGTCGCGCCCTTGACTGCATTGACCGCCGACATAATATCCTGTACACCGATCGTGTATGTAATCGAAGACTCCTTGATGATAACGACAAATTCATTCGCGATCGCCGGAAGGATATTTTTTAACGCCTGCGGCAGAATGATATAGCGCAGATTCTGCACCTGAGAAAGTCCCAGAGAACGCGCCGCTTCCGTCTGCCCTCCGTCTATGGACTGGATACCGGAACGGATAATCTCGCAGAGATAGGCCGCCGAATTAAAGCCCAGCGCCACCACACCTGGGAAGAAGCGCTCAAACTTGATAAATCCTAAAAATGTAAAATGCGGAAGTTCAATCATACTGAACACGCCATAATAAATAATGAAAATCTGTACGATCGCCGGTGTCGAACGAAGTATCTCCACGTACGCGGTCGCGATAAAATCCAGCGGATTAAATCTGCTGATTACTGCCGCGGCTCCCTCCTCCCTCAGGCTCCCGTCCTTATTACGGCCGAGGAAGCGCAGCGGGCAGACATCAGACAGTCTCATCAGAGCCAGCACCAGAGCCAGGCAGAATCCGATCACCACGGTCAGAATTGACATCAGCACCGTGACAATCACACCCTGCACGAACAGCGACGCATAAGGCGCTACTTTTGCGAAATTTTCTAACTGTATAAAGCTATCCATGAAAGCTCCTTTCCCAAAGCATTCTCCTTTATGTTACTGCTGAATCGCTCCATTCGCGTCCAGCAGACCCTCGTATTTCTCTCCGGAAGCCAGTTCATTCGCATCCGCAACAAACTGCTCCATGGAACCGTCCTCGAGCGCTTTCGCAATCGATCCATTTACCGCTGCCAGAAGACCCTCATTGCCCTTGCTCACGCCGATCGCAGAGCCCTCTGTCTCATAAGGCACATCCATAATGATCACCAGATCCGGATAGTTTCTCTGATAACTGATCGCGACATCACTCTCGATAAACGCTACGTCCATCTTATTGCCCAGAAGCTCCGAAATAATATCGGTTACCTTCGGCAGCGAAATGATATCCGCATCCGGCGTGTTTTTATTTGCCAGATCCAGCTGGATCGAACCCGTCTGTGCGCCTACCGTCACACTCGGCTGGTTCACGTCCTCAAAGGACTTATACAGATCCTCTTTACCCTTTACCGTTACCAGCGACTGGCCTCCCTTATAGTAGATGTCCGTAAAGTCCATAATTGCCTCACGTTTCGGATCCGGCGACAATCCTGCCATACCCAGATCAACCGACTTTGTCTGCAGTTCACTCAGCACGCCGTCAAAGTCTACTGTGACCATCTCAAGTTCCAGTCCCAGATCCTCCGCGATATACTGAGCCAGCCAGATATCAAAACCTGCCAGTTCCGGCGTTCCGTCAGCACTGATCGAATAAAATTCATACGGGGCAAAGTCCGGGCTGGTCGCCACCGTAAGCTTGCCTGCATTCACTGTCGTAAACTCAGCCTCTCCTTCAGTCTCTGCCGTCTCCCCGGCTGTCTCTCCCGCAGCATCCGCTGCCGCCGCGGTCGTCTCCGCTGCCGCCGCAGCCGTTGTCTCAGAGGAACTGCTTCCTCCGCACGCAGCCAGCGACATCGCCATGCACGCAGTCACTCCCAAAGCCAGTAATCTTCTCTTCATAAATTTGTCCTCCCTGATAATTTTGAATAAATAATATTTTTTATGCATATTTAAAACCCGCATATGTTCATTATAACGGAAATTTTAAATATTACAAGCAAAAGAATCCTGCAAAACAAAAAGGACCCCGATCAACAGGATCCTTTACCTTTCGCTCTTTCAAATATAATCACTCTGCACAATTTTGTCAAGAATTTCCGTCGGCTTGTCCGCAACAAACCAGGGATGAAACGACTCCAGTTCCTCTCTCCCGCGGAATCCCCATGCCGCGCCTGCCGTGATCAGACCCGCCCCGAGCCCGGTCTGCATATCCGTATTGGTATCTCCCAGATACAGGCATTCGTCCGGCCCGATCTTCCATTCTTTTAAAATCAGGTTCACTCCGGCCGGATCCGGCTTCTTCGGAACACCCGGCTGCTCCCCATAGACCAGATCGAAATAACCTCTGCCAAAAATCGACTCAATATTTTCCAGCGTCCTCGCATGAGGCTTATTTGAGAGAACTGCGATCCGCATTCCCCGCTCTTTCATCGACTCCAGCAGCTCCGGGATACCCTCATAGGGCCTTACCTGATACATACAATATTTTGCGAAATACTCCGTATAAACTGTCAGGCTCTCCTCGTAATGCACCAATGTCTCGTCACCGGCATATTTCAGTGACCGCTCCATCAGGAGTTTATACCCGTCACCTACAAACCGGCGGATATGCGCCTCGTCAATCCGGCGCAGGCCAAAATGCTCCATTACAAGATTGGTTGTATACGTCAGAGCGCCAAGCGTATTTAACAGCGTTCCATCCAGGTCAAAGATACAGCCGCGGATCATTTTTTCTTTTCCTCCTGCCAGTTCGACGCGATGATATCCACACAGCGCTCCACGCCGAGCTTGCCACTGTTTAAGCAGAGATCGTAATTTCTGGGATTGCCCCATTCATTGCCGCTGTAGTAAGAGTAATATTCTCTCCTCTTGCGGTCAATCGCCCTGGCATTTGCCTCCAGCTGGCGCACCGGGACATCCGGTTCCAGCCGGCTTAAACGCTCCAGCCGCTTCTTCATACTCGAACAGATAAACACCTTAAAGGCATCCGAAGCAACCATATCCGAACAGCGGCCGATGATAATGCAGGGTCCCTTCTGCTCCAGTCTGTGAATCACCTGAGACTGCAGATAAAAGAGCTGATCCGACATGGGGATCTGATAAATCGGTGAAAACGGGTTTACATAGTGATAAGTCTCCTGCCTGTCTCTTCCCGCAATCACCTCATCATGAGCGGAGACAAATTCCTCCGCGATATTCCCATGCTCTGCCGCCATCGATATGATTTCTTTATCATACACTGGTATATTCAGTTTCTGAGATAAATGAAAACCAATCTCTCTGCCGCCGCTTCCCAGCTCACGGCTGATACAGATCACTCTCCCCATGGCAAATCCCTCCCCATACTGAGTTTTTTCTGCGCCTGACTGTATAACACAGTATCCAGTATACCATTATTTTCGTGCTATTTCTACCCTCTTTCCGAGGATTCCTTTTCCAGCGCCGCCCGCACCAGATGCTTTGCCAGCACCGCTGTCGTCACGGCACCTACGCCGCCCGGCACAGGCGTCGCCATTGCCGCCGCATCTTTGATTGCCTCGTAGTCGACATCTCCGCACAGTTTCCCGTCAGCATCAACATTGATGCCGACGTCGATCACAACCGCACCCTTTCCGACTGCTTCTGCACCGAGCATCTTCGCACGGCCTGCTGCCGCCACCAGAATCTCAGCGTGCCGGCACTCGGACGGCAGATCTCTGGTCCTTGTGTGGCAGATGGTAACGGTCGCATTTTCTTTTAACAGCAGCATGGAAAGCGGCTTACCGACTACCATACTCCGTCCGACAATCGTCACACGCTTCCCTTCGATCGGAATCTCGTACCCTTTTAACACCTCGATTACGGCTTCTGCCGTACAGGGAGCATAGCCGAAAGGATCACCTGCAAAAACCTTTGCCTGATTCATGGGCGAAATCCCATCCATATCCTTCGCGGGATCAATCATCCTCTCGATTTCTTTCTGACAAATCTGTCCCGGCAACGGCAGCAAGAGCAGGATGCCGGTAATCTCCGGGTTTTCATTGATCCGGCGAAACTCCTGTTTAAAATCCTCATCACTGATCATCTCCGGAAACGAGTAAGTCACTGCGTCCAGACCAAAATTCTGCATTTTTTTGATCGCACCGCGCTCGTACGCCATATCATCCGGCTTCTCCCCGACTCTTACAATCGCAAGCTTCGGTGTATGACCTCCGTGCAGGCGAGTCAGGCCATCCTGTACCTCCTGTTTCAGCTTCGCAGATACGGCCGCGCCCTTTAATGGTATCATTTCCTGCATTTTTTCTGCACCCTCTCGTAAATTGCGTCCGCCTGATCAAAACCTTTTCTCGTAAGCCTGGCGGCTTTTTCATTCAGTTCTTCCGCCTTCTCACGGTTTTTCATCGATTTTGTATTGATATAGACGTTCATCACCGCGCCGCCGACCGCCGCTCTCGCAAGCTGCGCGGCTACGCCCGCGTCTGACACTGCCATCCGGCTTCCCTTGATTTCAAGTTCATCAACAATCTCCAGAATCTCAATCGCCTTCTCCATAATTGCCAGCGGAACCAGGCTGGCATCCAGCAGCCGTTCTTCCATCACACGTTCTCTGACCTCAATTTGCTCCGGCGTCTCCTTCGGCATCCCGTAAGCCTGCGCGAGCGGCGCAAATACCTCCGCATCCCGCTCAACGAACGCAAGCATCTCTGCCTGCAGGCGGCTCAGTTCAGCAATGTCAGCGACCATATCTTCTTCCACATCAGCATATCGCTTCTTGCCCACCGTCAGGTTTGCCACCATCTGTCCCAATGCCGCCGCCAGCGCGCCGCTGACTGCAGAGGCTCCGCCGCCGCCCGGCACAGGTGCTTTCGACGCGAGTCTGTCAATCCACTCGCCGATCTGATTTTGTTCGATTGCCATGTTTTCTCCTTTACCTACACCAGTTCTTTATTTTTTTAATTCTAATTTTCTTATTTCAGTTTTCTTATCCTGTTTCTCTTATTCTCATTCTCCTATCCGGATACTCTGTCCAGCGATTCCGAAAGCATCCAGATATTGATTTTCCATCGGAATCCACCGTTCTAAGAATATCGCCAGCTTTTCCGCTCCGTTTCTCGCGAGAATCCGCCTTTTCTGTTCTTCGGGATCAATTCCGTAATAAAATCGCAAATTGTAGATATCCCCGAAATACGGATGCTGGCTATAAGCGCCCTCAATGATATTCAGGCGGTGATAATCTTCATGAATCCTATCGCCGAACGCCATCTTCGCGCAGTCAAACGTATGATATTCCAGACCCTGCGGATCTGCAAGATGTACAAGGATCTCATCCCGAAAACGCTCACGGTCCACATTTCCTCCCGGTTCCCGGTATCTCTCCGGCCGACGCTGCTCCGGACGCAGATAAAAATCATCCATATGAAAAAGTCCGCAGTTATAACGGCTCTTGAGAATTTCTCCCAATGTCGTCTTGCCGCTGGCGCTCATTCCATCGATCGCCACGAGGATCTGGCCTTCTGTCTTCTCTTCCAGACACCTGTCGATCAACGCAAACACCAGCTCGTACTCTGTTCCTGTCCGAACCATTCGGCTTCCCCTTTCTATCGGGCTAACGGATCAGTTTCGCTTTCCGAAGCGCCATGACGATCACCGGAATGATTAGAAGCTGTAAAAAAATCGCCGGGATCGCATTGATAAAGCCATTCATAATAAAAATCATAACGGTAAAACTCTTGCCTGTCATCCCGTAAAGCGGTACGCTCACCAGCCCCCAGACGATCCGTCCCAGAATCATTGCAGCCACCAGCGTAATATAAATACACTGGTTTTTCTTTGGCAGCAGCGCATTCAGGATACCTGTTACCGCCCCATAAACTGCCAGTTCAAACGCCATCGCAACCCCGGTCGGCACCAGCGGCGGCATGCCAAAAATCACGCCGCGCAGAATCGGCGCAATAAAGCCCACGATCAGGCCATACTGCCAGCCGCATACAAAACCGCAAAGCATAACCGGAAAATGCATCGGTGAAATCTTATTCAGGATCTGCTGGATATTACCTCCGATCATCGGCAGCACCATACAAAGAGCCAGAAACAATCCTCCCAATACTGTCTTTAAAATCGAAGCATTTCTTCCTTCGTTCATTTTCTATTCCCCAGTCTTCCTCTCTGAATACCTGCAAAATCTCTTACTTTATCCCTGTCTTTCCCGTTTTTTCATTATAACCTGTTGACATTTTCATGTCAATTCATTTATACTTGCTGTGGAAAGTAACGGCATTCCGCATGACGCGCCCTTGCAGCAAACAACAGGGAATATTCTGTATGCGTTTCTGTATGCGTTATTCGTAGTACCGCAAAAAGGATTCTGGAAAGGGGAGTTTTCCTATGGGACTTTTAAAAGAATTTAAAGAATTTGCCATCAAGGGCAACATGGTGGACATGGCAGTCGGTATCATCATCGGCGGCGCGTTCAACAGTCTCGTAACATCTCTGGTCTCCGACATTGTGACCCCTGTCATCAGTGTCTTCACCGGAAAAGTTGATTTTACAAATATGTTTGTCGCCTTAAATGGCCAGTCGTACGCGACACTGGAAGCTGCTCAGGCAGAGACAGCGGCGATCGCTTATGGTCAGTTTATCACAGCCATTATTAATTTCATTATCATGGCTTTCGTGATCTTCATGATCGTCCGCACCTTAAATAAGCTTCGCAGAGAGCCGGAACCGGCACCGGCAGAGGATCCGCATGAAAAGATCTGCCCCTTCTGCAAGAGCACGGTGGATCTCGACGCCGCACGCTGCCCGAACTGCACTTCGATTTTAAGTGACGAGCTGATGGAACTGGCAAAGAAAGAACTGGCATAAAGTTAACAAACCGCAGGAACTTTTCACATTCAGGTTCCTGCGGTTTTCTGTTTTGGATATTATCAACTACCATCCGTTTATATTTATTTCACTGTCTCCGTAATCGCTGCCTCCAGCCGTTTCACCATCTCATCCACATCTGCTTCGCCGATTACCAGCGGGGGGACAAAACGAATAATATTGGAGCCGGCACTGATCAGAACCAGCTTTTGCTCCAATAATGCGCTGCTGACAATCGGGCCAACCGGAACCGTAAATTCCAGACCCTGAATCAGACCCTTGCCGCGATGATCTGCAATGCAGTCATATTTTTCCTTCAGTTCATCCAGCTTTTTCCAGAGATAAGCTCCGATCTCATTCACATGATCCACGATATGATCCTGCTCAAAGATATCCAGTACCTTGCTCGCGGCTGCGCATACCAGAGGATTACCGCCGTAGGTTGTGCCGTGATCGCCCGGTTCCATTGCCATCGCTGCCTTTCCGGCCGCGAGAAAAGCTCCGATCGGGACGCCGTTGCCCAGCGCCTTGGCCGTTGTCATGACATCCGGCTTCACGCCGTACCCCTGCCACGCAAACATGGAACCGCTTCGTCCCATCCCGCACTGAATCTCATCCAGGATCAGCAAAGCGTCACTCCGGTCACAAAGTGCCCGCACTCCTTTGATAAACTCTTCAGTTGCCGGGTAGATACCACCCTCACCCTGGATCGTCTCCATGATCACCGCGCACGTTTTATCATTCCACAATGCCTTTACGCTGTCCAGATCATTAAAATCTGCGAATTTGATATTCGGAATCAATGGTGCAAATGGGATCTGATAATGATCATTTCCCGTCACGGACAGCGCTCCCAGACTTCTGCCATGGAAAGAATGTTTCATGGCGATCATCTCGTAATCTGTCCCCATCCCCTTATTATATGCATAACGCTTCGCGATCTTCAGTGCGCCCTCAATGGCCTCCGTGCCACTGTTGGTAAAGAATACCTTATCCATCCCGGACGCCTTCAGCAGCTTCTCTCCGGCCTCGATGGACGGTTCATTATAAAAATAATTTGACAGATGATATACTTTATCAATCTGAGCCTTAACCGCGTCGTTAAATCCCGGATAATCATATCCCAGTCCCATAACGGCGATTCCCGCGCAAAAATCCAGATATTCCACACCGTCCGTATCATACAGCTTCACGCCCTTTCCGGAATCAAATACCACCGGGAAGCGATTATACACCTTATATAAGACCTTCTCGGCCTCTGCAATCGCTTTTTGTTTTTCCATATCTCTGTACCTTCCTTGCTTTTCATGAATTCGTTTCTGCCGCACAGTAAAACCGCTCTGCTCCATCCTTCAGAATCGCCGTCCCGATACCTTTATTGGTAAAGATCTCCAGCAGCAGGCTATGCGGGATCCGGCCATCCAGAATGTGAACCCGGGATACGCCGTTGTTGATCGCGTCGATACAGTTCTGCAGCTTTGGCAGCATACCGCCGCCCAGACCGCCTCCATCGACAAATGTTTGAGCTTCTGTAATCGACATCTCCGAGATCAGAGAATCCTTGTCCTCAAAATCACGGTAAACACCCTCCACATCTGTCAGAAACGCCAGCTTCTCCGCGTTGACCGCGCGCGCAATCGCGCAGGCCGCATCATCCGCATTGATATTGTAGCTTAAGAAATTCTCGTCAAAACCGATCGGACAGATAATCGGCAGGAAATCCTTTTCCAGCAGATCATAGATGACCTTAGGATTAACCTCCACAATATTGCCGACAAACCCGATGTCCTCCCCGCCGGAATACTTCTTCTCACATTTCAGCATCATGCCGTCCTTGCCGCTGATACCGACCGCCTTGACGCCCAACTCATTAACCAGCTGCACCAGGCTCTTATTCACCTTATTAAGTACCATCTCGGCAATCTCCATCGTCGCCTCATCGGTCACACGCAGTCCGTTCACAAACCTCGGCTCCATACCGACCTTCCCCACCCAACGACTGATTTCCTTGCCGCCTCCGTGGACAATAATCGGCTTAAATCCTACCAGCTTTAAAAGCACGACATCCTGAATCACCTGTTTTTTAAGCGTCTCATCCACCATCGCGCTCCCGCCATACTTCACAACCACAATCTTGCGGTTAAACCTCTGGATATAAGGCAGCGCCTCCACAAGCACCTCCGCCTTCTGCATCCCTTCAAGCATATTCTTTTCCATTTTTATGATTTCCTTTATTTTTTAATTCTAAATTCCTTTTATCCTGAAATTTCGTAAGCCAATAAACCAGTCCCTGAGAGGGAAACATATCCGCAGAGGACATTTTTCACGTCGGCACTTAAC
>JAJBUA010000045.1 GCA_020860565.1 Clostridiales bacterium | reverse complement strand
ATACTATATTCTGGTGTCCAATACAAGGTATTTTACGGATAATTGCGGAAGAACCGCGATTACCTGCTCTCCGTCACAGATATAGATTCTGGAATCTTCCATCTGCGGAATCACATTCCAGAAAACCTCCTGATCAATACTCAGCACCACGATGCCGATCACACGGTTGATATCCCGATAATCGACGATCCTGCGGGCAATCTGAAGCAGATGTTTCTCCCTGCCTCCGTCCGTCGGGTGAATCGTTCCCCCGTTCTGATAGGCGAAACCCCCCTCAATCTCCGGGATCTTTATCTGATCTGCCCACGTCGAAACTGTGAATGAGGCAATTCCTCTGTCATAAAAAAAGAGTCTCTGGCCGGCTGTCAGAAGAGTCACTCCTTCGATCCCATCCAGCTGGTTGCCCAGATGATCCAGCCTTCTGCGCAGATGATTGCGGTCTGTCTCAGACACTGACACGTCCTCATTGATCTGTTCGACCAGTTCAACCAGTTCATCATCGCTGCAGAAATCATATAGAACGGTTGTATAGGTGTCCAGCGTCATATCCATGACCAGACTGGCCGTCTGCAGTTCCTGATCCATGTTTTCCTGCATGCTCTCCCAGATCATCTGCCAGATCCGCGCCTGCATAAAAAGTGAAAATATCACCAGCGGAAGGATCAGGAAACGCACGCCAAACATGATCAGACTTCTTCTCAGCGTTCTGTTTTTATGCATCAGTTTCCTCCTGCCCCGGCATCGTGCAGTTACTCGGCCGCCTCAGTCTCCCCATCATCTTCCCCTATAATCACCGCCCGGATTCTGTCCGCCATCCTGACGGATTCGTCCGGCCAGGAGATCTCAAACGGCCTGGCGTCCGATTCCAGCAAATAATCGTAATAGACCTGATATTTGGGATATTCCTCAAGCTGCCACTCCAGCAGTTCTTTTTGCGGCGCCAGATATCCCATCGAGTCCAGATATCCGGTCATATGCTCCGGTTCCGCCATAAAGCGGATAAATTCTCCGGCGGCTTCCATATGTTCATCGTTCAACACTGCGATCGCCTCACCGCTGAAAGTCGTAATCAGCGTATCCCCTGTCGGTACCGGAACCACGCCGAAAGACGCGTCCGGATTTTGCGCGAGGATCTGCTCTTCCCTGCCGGACGGTGCCAGCATCATCGCAAGCCTGCCTGACGCAAACTGGCGAATGATGTCCTGTATGGAACTGGTAACCACACTGCGATCCATCGCTCCGCTCTCAGAAAGTTCCCGCAGCAGTTCCAGCGCCCTCTCACAGTTTTCGGAATCCGGTTCCCGCACATCACCGCCCTCAGCCCAGATGAATGGCGTCAATACAAAAAGGCACTCGATATCCTCTGCTCCCGGGAAGCCAAACCCATACACCTCATGATCTTTCACCTGGTTGGCCGCTGACAAAAGCTCTGCCTGACTTGTCGGCGGATCCACACCTGCCTGCTCCAGAAGTTCCACATTATAAAAGAGATTACAGGTACAAAATCCCAATGGAAGCGCGACCATCTGCCCGCGGCTGTTGGTACACTCATCCAGCACAAGATCCAGATATGCATCCTCTTCCACATAAGAACCGATATCGCTGAGCACATCCAGTTTCTCAAAATGAGGCACCGCCTGTCTCTCAATCAGAGCAAGATCCGGCTGCGTACCATCTGCAATTGCCAGAAGGAGCTTCTTTTTAAATTCCACACTCGGTATGTATCTGGAAACAATTTCAATTTGATCCTGGGAGTCATTAAACTGTCGCACAAGATGATTGAGCTGATCCCCGCCGGCCGGAGAATCATAATGCCAGTATTCCAGCCGGATCCTCTCCGGCTGTTCCGGTTCTGCGGTTCTGACGCATGACGACAAAAAGATGGCTGCAGCAAAAAGTCCAGCCGTAAAGAAAGTTTTTTTCAAATTAGCCCCCATCCAATACACGCACCCGAAAGCCACGGCCCCATCCGCAGCTATCATAAAAGTTCCCCATCTGACACGCTATTCACGATCATGTCTGTATAGTCAGAGTCTAGCAGAGTTGACCTTGGATGTCAAGGACAGTTTTTTCCTGTGAATAAATTTTCTATATTGTTCAGTTAATTCTGAAAAGACGCACAATAATAGAGCAGGCTCCCTTTCCTGTCACATCCATTCAGGTAAAAGAAGCCTGCTCCGATGATATTTTTTCTCAAATTTTTACCAGATACCGAACCTGCTGCCGGCAGATCCTCCGGCATCCTGTGACTGATCAGATTCTCGCGATTCCCTCCTCAACAGCCACATCCGCGACCGCTTTTGCTACCACATCCGCAACTGCCTTATTGAGCGGTGAGGCAATGATATTTTCCCGGTTTAATTCCTCATCAGGGATCATGCTGGCGATCGCATAGGAAGCACGCTGCTTCATCGACTCGGTAATCTCTTTTGCACGGACAGAGAGCGCACCCTTAAAGATGCCCGGGAATACCAGCACATTGTTGATCTGGTTCGGGAAGTCGGAACGTCCGGTTCCCACAACAGCCGCGCCTCCGGCCAAAGCTTCGTCCGGCATGATCTCCGGAGTCGGGTTGGCCATGGCAAATACGATGCCATTATTCATAGAAGCAACCATCTCACGGGTAACCAGATTGGGGCGGGATACCCCGACAAAAGCGTCAGCGCCCTTCAGCGCATCTGCCAGTGTGCCGTGTTCCTTATGCAAATTGCTGATATGGGAAATCTCTTCCTGTCCAGAGTTTAATCCGGAATCACCCTCGCAGATGATACCGTTAATATCACACATCACAATATTGCCAAAGCCCATGTTAATCAAATGTTTGCCAATCGCGATACCGGCAGCTCCCGCTCCGTTGATCACAATCTTCAGTTTACCCATTTCCTTGCCGGTAACTTTTATGGCGTTGATCATCGCGGCCGCCACCACAATTGCGGTTCCGTGCTGATCATCATGGAAAACCGGGATATCGCAGATCTCTTTCAGGCGTCTCTCGATCTCAAAACACCGGGGAGCAGCGATGTCTTCCAGATTAATGCCGCCAAAGCTCTTGGAAATCAGGTAGATGGTCTGGACAATGGTATCGGTGTCTTTCGAATCAATGCACAGCGGAAAGGCATCGACATCCGCAAATTCCTTGAAAAGAGCACATTTCCCCTCCATGACCGGCATGCCGGCGGCCGGGCCGATATCCCCAAGCCCCAGAACCGCTGTCCCGTCTGTGATGACCGCAACCAGATTCGAACGGCGTGTCAGTTTAAACGACTGTTCGTAATCCTTCGCAATGACGCGGCAGGGTTCTGCTACGCCGGGAGTATAAGCAAGCGAAAGATCTTCTCTGGTTTCAATTTTTTTGCGGGAAACTACTTCGATTTTTCCGCCCAGTTCATAATGCATAGCGAGAGATTCTGCATTGATATCCATAGTAAAATTCTCCTTAATTAATAATAAAAATTGGTTTTTGTCATTATATCATGAACTTCGTTCATGATCGGCATTCGCCGTTCGTCAAGAACATGCAAGCATGTTCTTTCCTCACTTTCGCTCATTGTATCATTTTTCTGACACAGATCATACCATTTTTTCCGGTTGAAACACTTCGTCAAAACGCTCCGGTGTCAGAAATCCCAGTTCAACGCAGGATTCCTTAAGTGAAATGTTTTCACGATAGGCCTTTTTCGCTGTTTTGGCGGCATTTTCATAGCCGATGTAGGGATTGAGACAGGTGACGAGCATCAGGGAACGATGAAGATTCTCATCCATTTTCTCTTTGTTAGCGCGGATACCGGTCACGCAGTTGTTGTTAAAGGATACCAACGAGTCGGAAAGCAGGCGCACCGACTGCAGAAAGTTGTAAATACATACAGGCATAAACACATTCAGCTCAAAATTTCCCTGAGATGCGGCCATGCCAACAGCGACGTCATTGGCAATCACCTGCACGGCAACCATCGTCACAGACTCACACTGAGTCGGATTGACCTTGCCGGGCATAATCGAACTGCCTGGCTCATTTTCCGGAATAAAGATTTCACCCAGGCCGCAGCGGGGACCGCTCGAAAGCCAGCGAATATCATTGGCCATCTTCATCATATCGGCAGCCAGACCCTTCAGTGCTCCGTGCGCGAAGACCAGTTCATCCTTGCTGGTCAGGGAATGGAACTTATTGGCGGCTGTAACAAATTCTTTGCCGGTCAGCTCCGAAACTGCCTGAGCCACTTCGACATCAAAGCCCTGGGGAGCATTTAATCCCGTGCCAACAGCGGTACCGCCGAGAGCCAGCTCGCGCAGACCCGGAAGACTCAGCAGCAGCATTTTGCGGGATTTCTCCAGCATGCTTTTCCAGCCGCTGATCTCCTGAGAGAAGGTGATCGGAGTGGCGTCCTGCAGATGAGTACGGCCGGTTTTGATGATCCCCTCATTTTCCTTCATCAGGCGCTCGAAAGTACCGATCAGCAAATCTATGGCCGGGAGCAGATTGTCCTCGATTGCCGCAGCTGCCGCAATATGCATGGCCGTGGGGAAGGTATCATTGGAGCTCTGTGACATATTGGAATGATCGTTGGGGTGCAGCAGCTTTTCGCCCGCGATTTCATTCCCGCGGTTAGCGATCACTTCATTGACATTCATATTGGACTGGGTACCGCTGCCGGTCTGCCAGACAGCAAGCGGGAAATGTCCGTCCAGTTTCCCCGCCAGGATCTCATCACAGACCTGAGAGATCAGCTGCATACGGCGGTCATCCAGTTTACCGAGACGGTTATTGGCAATCGCGGCTGCCTTTTTCAGAACGGCAAAGGCGTAAATGATCTCCATCGGGATCTTTTCGATACCGATTTTAAAATTCTGATAGCTTCTCTGGGTCTGTGCTCCCCAGTAACGGTCCGCAGGGACCTGAATGTCACCCATTGAATCGTGTTCGATGCGGTAGTCCATGGTAGGATCCTCCTGTATGATATTTTGACATTTATCGTTATATTCCTGTCGTGTTCTCTGCGTAAAACTGAGGAGACGTCTCCGGCGCCTCCTCCATGCGAGCCTTCTAAATCAATTGAAATGGCAAAATCCCTCTGCCGCTTTCTTTATTTCACCGCCACTGCCTCAATCTCAACCAGTGCTCCCTTCGGGATCGCAGCTACCTGAAACGCCGCGCGCGCCGGACAGTTCTCTGTGAAGAACTTCGCATAAACCCCGTTCATCGCGCCAAAATCCGCGATATCCGCCAGAAGTACCGTCGTCTTTACCACATTCTCCATCGTCATACCTGCCGCCTGGAGGATCTGCTCGATATTCTTCAGCGACTGCTCTGTCTGCTCCTCGATCGTCGATCCGGCAAACTCGCCCGTCGCCGGGTCAATCGGGATCTGTCCCGATACATATACCGTGTCACCAGCCTGAATTGCCTGAGAATACGGCCCGATCGCCGCCGGAGCCGTTGTTGTGGAAATTACTTTCTTTGCCATAATAAGAATTCTCCTTTTTTTAACATGATCCTAGCATAGTAAAATTAACAGGAAATGTCAAGCAAGGTTGATTTTTCTTCTTCTCCGCGTTAGAATAATCAAGGCCTGTTAAAATTTATTCTCAGATGAAAAGGGATCCACTTTCAATGAAAACAGAAAAACCAGACGTCCGGAAACTCTGGACGCTCTTTCAAACCTGCTTTGTCATCAGTGCCTGCACCTTCGGAGGCGGCATGGTTATCATCTCCATGCTGCAGAAAAAATTCGTCGAGGAACTTCACTGGATCGATCAGGATGAGGTCATGGATATGATCGCCATCGCCCAGTCCTGTCCGGGCGTCATGGCGGTTAACACTTCGATTATCATCGGATACCGGATCGCCGGCATCCTGGGCGGCCTCCTGACTGTCCTTGGCACGGTAACGCCACCGATGATCATTCTCACAATCATCTCCGCTTTTTATATGCAGTTCCGCAGCAACCTGGTGATCGCACTGATTCTCAAAGGGATGCAGGCCGGAGTGGCCGCGGTGATGATCAATGTCACGATCACGATGACCAGAAATGTCGTTCAGGACGGAGAAATCCCTTCCTGGATCATGCTGATCGGCGCCTGCTTCGCGGCGGTCGTACTCGATATCGACATCATCCTGATCCTCATTGTCTGCGGCGTCATCGGCGGCATTTCCACCTGGGTCAGGTACCGTTCCTCTGCAGCAAATACCGGCATCGACAGCCCGACAGATAATCAGGAAAATGACAGAAAGGAGCACTCCGGCAAATGATTTATTTTGACTTATTCCGCACATTTTTCCTGCTCGGAATGTTCAGCTTCGGCGGCGGATACGCCTCAATGGAACTGATCCGCAGCCGCGTGGTTTCCCAGCAGCACTGGCTCACCAACACCGAATATACCGACATTATCTCCATCGCGGAGATGACACCGGGCCCGCTCGGCATCAATATTGCTTCTTTCGTGGGGACGCGGACCGCCGGTATCCCCGGTACGGTTATCGCAACGCTGTCCTATGTACTGCCTGCTCTGGTAATCGTCAGCATCATGGCCACGATCTATTATCGCTGCCGTTCGCTAAACGGCGTTCAGGGAGTCTTAAAGGGACTGCGCCCTGCAGTCGCCGCCATGGTCTTCGCTGCGGCGGTCAAGCTCGCCGCCAACGCTTACTGGGGCGGTCTGGATCAGGTCAGCCTCGAAAATACTAACCTCATCGCTCTGCCGCTTTCGCTGGTATTTCTCTGGCTGCTGCGCACGAAAAAACTCGGCCCCGTGCAGACAATTTTAGGCAGCGGGGTTGTTGGTGCGGTCATTTATGCAATTCTGGGCATGACAGCTGTATAACATCTCGATATGCGAAAGGTCCGTCTCTGCGAGGAAAGAATATCCTCCGAGGACCGTTTGCACTTAGACAATATGTAATGACCTCCGATTTGCAGTT
>JAJBUA010000021.1 GCA_020860565.1 Clostridiales bacterium | reverse complement strand
AGACAATCAAAAAGTCGCTAAAATCAATGATTTAGGGCTTGACATGATAGGAAGGAGCGAACATCATGAAAATTGCTGTTACTTATGAAAACGGACAGATTTTTCAGCACTTCGGCCACACGGAGCAGTTTAAGATTTACGACGTGGAGGATGGAAAGATCGTCTCCTCCGAGGTGGTCAGCACAAATGGGCAGGGCCACGGAGCGCTGGCAGCGGTTCTGAGTACCCTGCAGGCGGAGGTCCTGATCTGCGGCGGAATTGGTGGCGGCGCGCAGAACGCGCTCGCGGAGGCGGGAATTAAGCTGTACGGCGGTGTAACCGGAGACGCGGACGCCGCTGTGGAGGCGCTGCTTGCCGGAAACCTGGCCTACATCCCGGATGTACAGTGCAGCCATCATGAGGGCGGACATCACGGAGGAGACTGCGGCGGACACCACCATGGAGAAGGGCGGGAGTGCCGACACGGGCATTGCATGGATTAAATGAGACGGAGGGCGTGAGAGATGCTAAAACAGCACAGATTCTGGGCGATGGTAATGCTGATTGGCTGTGTGATGTGCCTGTGGACAGGGCATCAGATGTGCAGACCGAAGAAAAAAGAGGAAGAGTAGAAAACGGCACCCCTGTTCGGAAAGAGCAGGGGTTTTTGCCTGTTTGTGTGAGAAAAGGCTTTACAGCAGCGTCCTGTAAGTGCCGCTTTGAAGTACGGAGCAGATTCCTTCGATTCCGCAGCGGACCATATTGGAGACCGCCGCATCCGTGTAGAAAGCCATGTGCTGGGTCATGACGACGTTCGGGAACTGCCGCAGATATGCCATGGAGCGGTTGCTGATGATTTCATCGCGGCGGTTCAGGTGATAGATGCCTTCCTCGCGTTCGAAACAGTCGAGGCCCAGACCGCCGATTTTTTCCTGCTCGATTCCCGCAATCAGCGCTTCGGTGTCCATCAGTGCGCCGCGCGCGCAGTTGATCAGGATCACGCCGTCTTTCATTTTTGCGATCGCGTCACGGTCGATCATATGGTAAGTCTGATCGTTCAGGTTCAGGTGCACGGAGATGATGTTGCTTTCCCGGTAAAGCGTGTCCAGATCTATATAGCTGAGCCAGCGGGACGCCTCGCCCTGGTACTGGTCATAGCCCAGAATCCGGCACCCGAAGCCGGAGAGAATTTTTGCCAGCTGCGTCCCGATCCGGCCTGTCCCCAGAATCCCGACTGTCAGATTTCGCATTTCGCGTCCATAAAGTCCCGGAAGAGAATAATCGTTGACCTGTGCACGCCAGAGGGCGGCCTTATAATGCCGTATGCACAGAAGCATCAGCATAACCGCGTATTCCGCCACGCCGTTCGGCTCATAAAAGGCGTTGCAGACAGGCAGGCCGATCGCTTTGGCATGCGCCGTATCGATATGGTCATAGCCGATCGTGCGGGTCGTGAGACAGCGGACGCCGAGTCTTTTGTATTCATCCAGAAGAGCCGCGTCGATGTTTCCCTGTCCAAGCATGGTTACGCCCGCGCAGCCGGTCGCCATGGAAGCGTTCTCCATCGTCGGAATCTGATCCGTGAGGACCAGCTCTGCGCCAAATTCTCCGGCATAACGGTCAAAATGTTCCCTTTCATCATCCCGGACTTCATAAGCAATGATTTTCATGTGAATCTCTCCTTTGCGTTGTACTGGTATTATATTCCGGCTTGTGTTATCCTGAATGTAAGATAGATGACATTTTGAGGTGGCGGGATGGAGATTAAATTTTCAGACGAGGAAATGGAGCGGCTCTCGCAGGCAGGTTATCTTCGTCGTTATGCGCGGGAGGAAAGTATTTATCTGGAAGGAGATGTGGCCAACACGCTGTGCATTATCCGGGACGGAAGAGTGCGCGTGATGCTCAGCACCCGGGAGGGGGAGGAGCTGACGCTCGAGATCGTGGAGAAGGGGAGGCTCTTCGGCGAATCCTCTTTCCTGAGCAAAAGTCCACGGCCCACCACGGTCACGGCGGTCACGGACGTGCTGCTGCTCTGCTGCACGATAGAACAGCTGATTCCCTGCCTGTGTCAGAATCCGGATATTCTGCTCAAGCTGCTACAGCACTGTTCGGAAACGATGAATCATCTGTCGTACTCGCTTCACTCTTTTCGCTTTCTGGATCGTTATCAGCGGATCGCGTCTTTCCTTCTGACGGAGACCGGGGCGGATAATCCGGACAAGGAGATTGAGGAGCAGTGCCTGCCCTATTCCCATGAAGAAATTGCCATGTGCCTGGGTCTGGCGAGGCCGACGGTCAGCCAGGTTCTGAAGGAATTTGAACGCGACGGCCTGCTGCGCTGCGGCTACCGGAAGGTCTGTATCCTGGACAGGGAGGGGCTGGCGGAGGCGGCGGGTATTGGATTGTGATAACATAACTGAAATCATTTTGTTTTCTTGCGGTAAACCAAGAAAAAAGAGAAGCAAAGGCTGCTAATGGAGGTTTTCCCAGAATTTACGATACGCTATCATAATCAGGACGAGAATCGTTCCTTCAAAAGCTCCACCAGCCGTTCCGCGATCGGCGTGAAGACCTGATACTTCTTCCAGATGATATACATCTTCGTCTCAAGCCTGGGAGAAAGCGGACGAAAGCACAGGCCGTTTTCAGGGCTGACATCCGCCAGGCGGTCAAAGACCAGCAGGCATCCCAGCCCTTCCTTCACAAATACGGAACCATTATAGAAAAGGTTGATGGTTCCGATGATATGCAGCTGATCGACCGCCTCGCCGCACCATCGGGGCAGGTCTGTACGGATCGACTGCGGTGAAATGATGAGAGGAAGGTCTCGTATATCTTCCAGATAGATCTCTGTTTTCTGCGCCAGAGGATTGTCTGCCCGCATTAAAAGCCCCCAGGTGTCACCGCCCGGCAGGGAAAGGTAATTATATTTCGAAAGGTCGGGCGGTTCCACGATGACCGCGAAATCGGAGAGTCCCTGCTCCAGGTCATTTACTACCACGCGGGTGTCTCCGCTGGTAATGTGGAAGCGCAGCCCCGGATACTGCCCACGAAAATCTTTGATGACACCAGCCAGGTGGTGGATCAGCCAGGATTCCGCGCAGCCGATTCGCACGTCGCCGCCCGTCACATCATTCAGAGACTGAAATTCTCCGATGGTCTTGTCTGTCATGTCCAGAATATCTTCCGCACGCTTGCGGAGTAAAATTCCCTCTTCTGTCAGATGCACATTGTAATTGCCCCGCACGAAAAGCTTGCAGCCGAGCTCGGCCTCCAGCTCCTTGAGCTGTTTGGACAGGGTCGGCTGGGAAATGTGCAGCGTCCTGGCCGCGCCTGTGATGCTGCCCTCTCTGGCGACTTCTATAAAATAGCGTAAAACTCTCAGTTCCATGGTGTTCCCTCCGTTTCGTGTCTGTTGACATTATATCGCAAATAGATATTCCTTTCAAGAATAACCAGAAATAGAAACTAAATATTTGCCATTCTCCATACCTCCATATAAAATACAGACATCGAGGGAGGTGAGCGGTCATGCCGGAGGCGAACAATGAGGCGCAGTGCTTTTATGAAAATCTCAGGGACATTGGCCTGGAGGAGGAAATGATTTCCCGCTGTGTCCTGCTTAAGAAGAAAGGACGGGACAGAGAGCTGTTGTTTCTGTTGCAAAACAGCCGCAGGGATTTACTGAACCGTATTCATGCGGAGCAGAAGAAGCTGGATTGTCTGGACTATCTTGTAAACGAGTTGAATAAAAAAAGGCAATGAGCAAATAAAAGTCAGGTAGAGGAGGATAGCATGAAGCGAAGCATTTCATTATTTTTGCTGGTCTGTGTGATTGCCGGTTTGGCAGCGTGTGGCTCCGGGAACGTAGTGTCATCATCGGATTCTGAAAGCGGCGCTATTTCAGGCGCGGAAAGTCAATCAGAAGCAGAGAGCGAAACGGAAGAAACTGGCACCGTGGAAGAAGAGAGCAGCAGGGAAGAATCCGATAGCGTCTCTTCCGGTGGCAAGATACTGGTCGCGTATTTCTCCTGTACCGGCACGACGGAGCAGATCGCTCAGTGGATTATTGACGAGACCGGTGCGGACAGTTATGAAATCGTAGCGGAGGATCCGTATACCGAGGAGGATCTGGCGTATTACACCGGAGGGCGCGCCGATCAGGAGCAGGCGGATGATTCCGCCCGTCCTGCAATCTCCGGCAGTGTGGAGAACATCGGGCAGTACGATGTGATCTTCCTCGGCTATCCCATCTGGCACGGGCAGGCACCACGGATTATCAGCACCTTTCTGGAGAGCTATGATTTCTCCGATGTGACGATCATTCCCTTCTGTACCTCCCACAGCAGCGGCATTGGCTCCAGCGCTGAGAATCTGCATGATCTCTGCGCTGATACCGTTACCTGGATGGAAGGGCGGCGCTTCTCCGGGGATGCAGCGGAAAGCGACGTAGTTGAATGGATAGAAAGCCTGGAATTACCAGAAAGTGAGGTACAAACCGTGGGTGAATTCAACTTTGAAACGAGAACTGTACTGCTGAACAGCGGCTATGAAATGCCGATCATGGGACTTGGAACTTACAGCCTGAGCGATGAGGAGTGCGCCGTTTCTATTGCGGCGCTGCTGGAAGCGGGCGGCAGACTGATCGATACCGCATATATGTATGGCAATGAGGCGGCAGTCGGGCAGGCTGTCCGGGATTCGGATGTGCCGCGGGAAGAAATATTTGTGATTACCAAGCTTTATCCCAATCAGTTCGACCATGCGGCGGAAGCCATTGACGAAGCCCTGGAAAAGATGGGGCTGGACTACATCGACATGATTCTCCTGCATCATCCGGGCGACGGCGATGTGGAGGCGTATCTGGCGCTGGAGCAGGCTGTCGCCGACGGCAAGGTCCACTCGATCGGTCTGTCCAACTGGTATGTGGAGGAACTGGAAGAATTCCTGCCGCAAGTGAACATTACCCCGGCGTTGGTGCAGAATGAAATCCATCCTTATTATCAGGAAAATGATGTGATTCCTTATATCCAGTCCCTTGGCATTGTGGTGCAGGGCTGGTATCCCCTGGGTGGACGCGGACACACGGCAGAGCTGCTTGGGGACGAGACCATCACTGCTATCGCGGAGACCCACGGCGTCTCTTCTGCCCAGGTGATTCTGCGGTGGAATTTGCAGAAAGGGGTCGTGGTGATTCCAGGATCCAGCGACCCGGAGCATATCCGGGAGAATCTTGATCTGTTCGGCTTTGAACTGACGGATGAGGAAATGGAGCAGATCAACGCTCTGGATCGGAATGAAAAGCATGACTGGTATTAAAGGCGGTGGAAAACAGGATGAATATTCTGGTTCTTAACGGAAGCCCCCGTCCCAGGGGCAATACAAAACAGATGATCGACGCCTTTGCAAATGGTGCAGGGCAAAGCGGCCACCATATAGATGTGGTAGATGTCTGTAAGAAAAACATCCACGGCTGTCTCGCCTGCGAATACTGCCACACAAAGGACCGTGGAGTGTGCGTCCAGAAAGATGATATGCAGGAGATTTATGATCTCCTGAAAGAAGCGGAGATGCTGGTGATTGCATCGCCTATTTACTACCATGGTATTTCGGGACAACTGAAATGCACGATAGACCGTTTCTACTCAGCGGCGTATCCGGTCAGACCGGCAAAGCTGAAAAAGATCGCGATGATCTTATGCTCCGGCGACGCAGATATGTACAAGGGTGCTGCCTTTTCCTACGAGGGTGATTTCCTGGATTACCTTGGACTACAGGATATGGGAATTATTACGGTAGCTGGTGGTGCCACCGGAAAAAAGCTGCAGGAAGCAGAAACATTAGGGAGAAATCTGAAATGATGATGAGAGCATTTTAGAATACAGACGATGCTATTATAACAGGAAAGCGAGGTTTGAAAATGTCATTACATGAGCTTGGTTTCGGAATGATGCGGCTTCCGGTCAAAAACGGAATAGCTACAGACTTTGATTACGCAAAATTGAATGAAATGGTGGATCTGTATCTTGCAAGCGGTTTTAATTATTTTGATACCAGCTTTGTCTATCACGAGGGAAAGAGTGAAATTGCCTGCCGGGAGGCCATCGTCAAACGATATCCACGGGAAGCGTTCCGACTTGCAACGAAGTTTCCTACCTTTGATTTACAGACAGAGGAACAGATTGAGCCTGTATTTGCGGAGCAACTGAGTAAATGCGGCGTGGACTATTTCGATTATTATCTTCTGCACAACTTTCAGACGGTCTACTATGACGGCATTGACGGGAAAGGCGGGGTTATTCAAAGGTGCCGTCTCTTTGAACATGCAAATCAGTGGAAAAGGGACGGGAAAATCAGGCATCTCGGTATCTCCTTCCACAGCTCCGCAAAGCTTCTCGACCGGATTCTTACGGAGCATCCGGAAATCGAATTTGTCCAGATCGGTCTTAATTACTATGACTGGGACAGTCCACTGGTACAGGCAGGAGCCTGCTATGACGTGATTGTAAAACACGGAAAGCAGGTGATCGCCATGGAACCGGTCAAGGGAGGCGCGCTGGCGAAAGCGCCGGAAGAAGCGGAAAAACGGATGAAGGAGATGGCTCCGGATGCTTCCATTGCGTCATGGGCACTGCGCTTCCTGGGGGATCTGCCCAATGTTATGATCACGCTCTCCGGTATGTCCACCATTGAGGATGTGATGGATAATGTAAAGATGACGAAAAGCGCAAAGCCCCTTTCGGAAAAAGAAAAGAAATTACTGAAAGATGTGGTTCGGATTTACAAGGAAAGCGGCCCTTATAAGACAGCAGACTATTCAGCATACCAAGGGCTGATCTATCATGGCGTGCCGGTGAGCGCGATCCTTGATACTTATAATACCTGTATGATACAGCCATTCCCCGAAGTGATTATGGACAATAATTACTACAAAAACGCGGTGGCCGAAGAAGCGCATCTCAATATCTTTGAGCCATTGCCAGAAGAAAGGGTCTTCATGGCGGATGGAACTGATCTGACGGAGCAACTGCAAAAGGTTGAAAAATATCTGATCGAGCATTCTTTTT
>JAJBUA010000081.1 GCA_020860565.1 Clostridiales bacterium | reverse complement strand
TATAGCACAAGTCCTTGGAGAGGGACTCTAAACACTACTACTTTATAATACGAGGAGGTACTATATCATGAAAGCTAATGTTGGTTCCAGCACAAATAGTAATCCAAAGCTGGCGGGTGCAGAGGCCGCGAAAAAAGCAAAAGAAGGTCTTTCTTCCATTAATCTTGCCTATGTGTATGCAAGCTGCGACTATGATCTGGATGCAATGATTGCCGGGATTGCCGATGAAATGCCTGGTATTCCGTTAATAGGAAATACATCCTATACCGGAATCATTACGCCGGAAGGATTTATCAGCAGCGAAGATGGTTTTGTCGGGATTATGGCGGTATCTGACCCGGATATGATCATTGGTGTTGCTGCGGTCGAGAAAACATGCTGTCCGATTATGGCAGGTGAGAAAGCCGCAAAGGCAGCGATGGAAAAAGCAGGAAAAGATGTTCCTCCGGATTATTATTATATGGCAGCGCCATCAGGAGAAGAGGAGTCCTATGTTAAGGGAATTACAAAGGTGATCGGGCGTGTACCTTTCTTCGGAGGCACCGCGGCAGATAATACGATTGAAGGAAACTGGAAGCTGTATACAGACAAGGGTGTTTTCGCGGATGGAGTTGTCGTTGCCTTCTTCTATACAGGCAAAAAGATGGCGAACAAATTCACGGGAGCATATAACGAAACTTCGGATATGGGTGTCATAACGAAAGTAAATGATAAGCGGGTTTTGGCAGAGATTGACGGAGCTCCGGCGCTGCAGAAATATGCAGACTGGAGAGGGATGAGTGTGGATGATCTCAAAGGCGGAAATCTTCTCGCAGCTTCCATTACCTCCCCGTTGGGTGTTAAGGATCGCCTGGGAGATCTTACGGCTATCCGTCATCCGATGAACGGCAACGATGATTTAACGATGAATATAGGAAATGATCTTGCTGTTGGAACTGCGGTTGTTCGTATGGAGGCTTCTGTAGATGAACTGGTGAATTCGACCGGGGAAACACTGGCCAGCCTGAAAGAAAAGCTGGGTGTGCCTGCAGGCGCATATCATCTGGTTCACTGCGGCGGCAGGAGAGCCGGTATTGACAGCCGTATTGACGAAGTGGCTGAACAGATTAAGAAAGAGGCAGGAGATGTCCCGTTCATCGTAGAATTTACTTTCGGAGAGTATGGCGTTGAGGCAGACGACCGGAATACCTGTGGTGGTCTGATGCTTTCTTTCACGGGATTTGAAGCATAGTTGGTCAAGAAATGATTCGGAAAGGAGATCTGATCTTATGAAAATGTTTATCGGCGGCGCGTCGGTTGATGCATCGAGCGGCGAAGTTATTGAAGTTATTAACCCGGCGACAAATGAAGTAGTCGATACAGTCCCGTCAGCGACAAAGGAGGACGTCGATCTGGCAGTTGCAAAAGCGCTGGAGGCACAGAAGATCTGGGCAGATGTACCTGTATATCAGAAAGTGGAAATCCTGTATCAATTTCTGAATCTGGTTGAAGAAAATAAGGAAGATCTGGCTCAGACTCTTTCCGCAGAAACCGGAAAGCCGATTACGGAAGCCAGGGCAGAAATTGCAAATATTCCGATCGCATTTAAGGCTTTTTCTGAGAGGGCGAAACATCTCTATGGCGAGACAATTCCGGCAGGAATGGAAGCAGGACAAGATAAACATATCCTGATTACAAGGAGAGAGCCGTTAGGCGTTGTTGCCTGTGTCATCCCGTTTAACTTCCCATGCGATTTGTTTGATCAGAAGGTGGCGCCGGCGCTTCTGGCAGGAAATGCGGCGATCGTAAAACCGTCTACGGATAATCCGCTGACGCTTTGTAAATTGACGGCTCTTCTGGGAGAGGCCGGAGTAACACCCGGGGCAATTGAAGTGATCACCGGACGCGGTTCGACGGTGGGTTCCTGGCTTTGCGCAAATAAGGATGTACATCTGATTACGCTGACCGGTTCCACGGAGGTAGGAATTGAGACCGCAATTACAGCGGCAAAGAACCTGACCCATGTTGCGTTGGAACTCGGAGGAAATGACGCATTTATCGTGCTGGAAGACGCGGATGTGGATCTGGCGGTAGAAGAACTGATCTGGGGACGGATGTATAATACCGGACAGGTATGTTGCGCATCCAAGAGATTCCTGATTCAGAAAAACAGGGTGGAGGAATTTACCAAAAAGGCCGTCGCACGTATCAGCCAGTTAAAGCAGGGAATGCCTTCTGATGAGACAAGCCAGATCGGCTGCCTGATCAGTGAAAAAGCAGCGATTAAGGTGGAAGAGCAGATCCGGCATACCGTGGAGCAGGGAGGAAAAATTATCCTTGGCGGTACCCGCAACGGAGCGTTTATCGCTCCTACCGTAATAGCCGATGTGCCGAAGACGGCAGATGTTGCGATTGATATGGAGATTTTTGGACCGGTCGTTCCGATTATTGCTTTTGATACGGTTGAAGAAGCAATCGAGATCGCCAACAGTTCTAAATTTGGCCTGTGTGGCTGTGTATTCACGGAGAACATGAAAACAGCCATGAAGGTATGCGCGGCTCTGGAATGCGGAGGAACCATCATTAACGGTGCAAGCTTCTTCAGGAGTTTTGAGATGCCGTTTGGAGGTTACAAACAGTCTGGAATCGGAACTGAGGGAGTTTTATCCACGTTTGATGAGATGACTCATACAAAGTCCGTTGTATTAAAAAATATCATTTAGAGTTTAGTAAAACGAGCCGCCATCCGGCGGCTCGACTTCGTTACTCGGTGTAACCCATTTTCCGGGACAGGTTACGGGCAGCATCCTTGACCTCCCGGATTACCATTTCCAATCGATCATCCGAAAGCTGGGAGATCGATCCGCTGGCACTGATGGCAGCGACCGGAGACCAACGGTAATCGAAAACCGGAGCGCCGATACAGCGATGACCAATCTGATACTCCTCATTATCCATAGCCCACCCCTGCCTGCGGATTACCTTCAGGTGTCTTTTAAATTCCCGTATATCCGTGATGGTATTTTTCGTGTATTTTTTAAAATCACAAAGGCGGAGAGCATCTTCCAATTCGTCGCCCGAGAGGCAGGACATCAGACATTTTCCGATCGAAGAGCAGAAGGCTGGTGAGCGGTAACCAACCTGAGTATACAGGCGGGTGTTCGGATAAATATCCATCTTTTCCACATAGACAACATCAGAGCCATCCAGAATTCCGAGATGGGCGGTCAAATCAAGATCCCGCATCATAGAGTTTAAAAACGGCCTCGCTTCTGTAATCAGCTCCAGCTGGTTAATATGATGGCTGACAGTCTCAATCAATTTATAGCCAATGGAATATAAACCATTGGCACTTTTTTCTACGTACTGACGGGCACACATCGAAGCAAGAAGCCGATGTACAGTGCTTTTACTGATGCCTGTTTCTCTGACGATATCGGACAATCCGATGGGTTCGCTTGATGCGGCCAGGACTTCTAAAATGTCAAACACCCGATCTACCACTCTGACATTATCTTCCATATGTAGCACTCCTTCGCTACTCATTTTAAAGTCTGAAAAAATGTATGTCAATAGCCTGAAGGAAACATTTTTTATATGACAAATTACAATTGATATTGTACAATTTACCACAGGTATCTGGATGCAAACGGGTATGCGCCAGTGGTATTGAGGAGATCCCGGCGTTCTTTGCGAATGTCCACGAGGAAAATTAAGATAGATTCCGCAGGACAGAATAGTCCGATTCATGATATAATGAGCGAAAGTGAGGAAAGAACATGCTTGCATGTTCTTGACGAACGGCGAATGACGATCAGGAACGAAGTTCATGATCGAATAATCTACAAGGCATAAATTAAATAAAGATAAGGAGAACTACAGCCAATGAGTATTGCAAAGATGATCGACCACACAATATTAAAACCGGATGCGACAGAGGAGGCTGTTTTAGAATGTTGCCGGGAAGCGAGGGATCACGGATTTGCTTCTGTCTGCATCAACAGTTACCGGGTAAAGACCGTGGCAGAGGCTTTGAAGGGAAGTGACGTGAAGACGGGATGCGCTATAGGATTTCCTTTGGGAGCGCAGACAAAGGAAGTCAAAGTGTTCGAAGCAGTGGATGCCATAAAAAACGGCGCCAATGAGATCGACATGGTTGTCAACATCGGAGCCGTAAAGGACCGGAATTGGAATGTCGTGGAGGAAGAAATCCGGGAAGTCGTGGATCATGTAAAGCCGGTTGTTGTCAAGGTAATCCTTGAGACCTGTCTTCTGACAGACGAAGAAAAGAAGACGGTCTGTCAGATTGCGGAAAAAGCGGGAGCAGATTTCGTTAAGACGTCAACCGGATTTTCAACCGGCGGAGCTACGGTTGAGGATGTGAGGTTAATGAAACAGTCGTGCAGTCTGAAAGTGAAGGCCAGCGGCGGAATCCGGACTCGAGAGTTTGCGGAAGAACTGATAGAGGCGGGAGTAGATCGGATTGGGACAAGCAACGGAGTCGCATTGTTATCGTGAAAAAAGAGAAAGCTTTTCTGGATGAGAACGGGGATTATATGAGACCGTTCCGGGTGAAGAGCGTAGCATGGTGAGGAGAATTATTTTATGATACAGATACAAGATGCTTACTTCGCGCCGTCGGATGACATCCGCCGGCTTCATATCTGGCTTCCGGATGAATACAATCAAAGCAATGACCGTTATCCGGTTATGTACATGTTTGATGGACATAATCTGTACCTGGACAGTGATGCCACTTACGGCACATGCTGGGGACTGAAGGATTTCTTTTTGCGCTGGCCGAAGCTGATGATCTGTGTGGGAATCGAGTGCAGCCACAGAGGCCAGGAGCGGCTGAGCGAATATTGCCCGTATGACTGCCACGGCGGGTTTCTCGGAACTTTCCATGGCACAGGAGCAGAAACCCTGGATTGGATGGTAAATACACTGAAGCCGGAGATTGACCGGACCTATCGGACCTATTCCTTTCGGGAAGCGACAGGGATCGGAGGCAGCAGCATGGGCGGGCTGATGAGTCTGTATGGAGTTGTCCGCTATAATCAGACATTTTCAAAGGCGGCCTGTCTGTCCAGCGCGGCAATGCCATTTCAGAAACAGCTTATGAGTGATATCGGAGATGCCGCGGTCAACCCGGATACGCGCATATATCTCAGTTGGGGAGAACGGGAAGCCCGTTGGCAATCCGAACAGGGGACAGACAGCCTTCACACCAGTGTTGCCCGGAGCAACCGGGCCATCGATGCCGCTCTGCGTGAAAAGAAGATAACCACAATGCTTACGATGCAGGAGGACGGCGGTCACTGTGAAGCAGACTGGGCAAAGCAGGTGCCGCAGTTTATGGACTTTTTATGGCGTTCTTGATCAGTGTCATTTTTTCCTGGTTTCCCACTTGTTTTTCAGATAGAGGAGGTTCGAAAATAAATGGAAACAACAAAGAGACTGGATGTCTTTGAAAATACGCCTATACCAAACGCGGTTATGCAGCTGTCACTTCCCATGGTCATGAGTTCTCTTGTGATGGTGCTGTACAATCTGACGGACACTTACTTTGTGGGAATGCTCAACGACCCCATTCAAAATGCTGCGGTTACTCTTGCCGCGCCCGTGCTGCTGGCCTTCATCGCGGTCAATAACCTCTTCGGCGTCGGCTCCTCCAGTCTGATGAGCCGCGCGATGGGGGCAAAAAAATACGATGTTGTGTATCATGCCTCGGCGTTCGGTTTTTACTGCGCGCTGTTTAGCGGTGTACTCTATTCGCTGGTGTGTATGACTGCTCAAAATCCGCTTTTAAATCTGCTGGGGGTGGATGATATCACCCGGCCAGGCCACACTGGAATACATGACGTGGACTGTTTTCTGCGGTGCGGCACCGGCTATCCTGAATGTGGTAATGGCCTACCTTGTCCGCGCGGAAGGCGCGTCCCTCCATGCCAGCATTGGAACAATGACGGGCTGCATCCTGAACATAATCCTGGATCCTTTTTTCATCCTGCCGCAGTTCCTCGGCATGGGCGCTGCCGGCGCCGGTCTGGCGACATTTTTGTCCAACTGCGTAGCCTGCATCTACTTCTTCGTGCTGTTGTACGCAAAGCGGAAAAGTACCTTTGTCTGTCTGAATCCGAAGATGCTCTCATTTGAAAAATCGCTTGTACTTAATGTCTGCGGCGTAGGAGTTCCTGCGGCAATACAAAATCTGTTGAACGTAACAAGCATGACGATCCTCAACAATTTCACTGCGGGTTATGGAGCGAATGCGGTAGCAGCCATGGGCATCGCGCAGAAAATCAATATGGTGCCGGTACAGGTTTGTCTCGGCTTTTCTCAGGGAGTCATGCCGCTGATCAGTTACAATTATACTTCCGGAAACCGCAAACGGATGAAGGACTGCATTTTCTTTACCATAAGGCTTATCCTCCCGGTGTTGATTTTGGCTACAGTTGTATTTTGTGTTTTATCCGGCGGTCTGATAGCGCTGTTTATGGACAACGAAGGGATCATTGCCTACGGCAGTCGTTTCCTGCGTGGTTTTAGTCTCTCCATCCCGTTTTTGTGCATGGACTTCCTGGCTGTCGGTGTATTCCAGGCTTTAGGCCGCGGCAGATCGGCATTGGTATTTGCAATACTGCGCAAAATCGTTTTACAGGTGCCTGCGCTCTTTATCCTGGATCGTCTGTTCCCGCTCTATGGACTGGCATATTCGCAATTTGCCGCGGAACTGGTTCTGGGCGTCTGTGGATCTGTTATGATATTTCGTATATGTAATGAGAAGTCGAGATGAAAGCCATGATCTTTTGAAGAAGGCGAGAATCTTTTACGGGTATCATGGCTCCCATTTCAATGAAATCTTTGTTATATAATCTTCTTTTTCCATCACGGTCAGTTCGTCCCAGATGGCTTCTTTGTAGATAAATTCACCGGTTCGCAGATGATGCTCGTCGGCATAGGCTACGAATGAGAGCAGGGCATCATCTGCGTCATAATAATCCCCTTTCAGATAGACAGTGAGGTATTGCCCGGCCGGCTTTTCCAGAAAATAATATTCGGGGTAGAGACGATCTGTCCTTGTAATAAAATCCTGTTTTTGCCTAAGAACTGTCAAAAACAGGAGTAAATGTAGGTCTGCAAACCACAAATATTAAGCACAGGAGGTCCAAAGAATGGACACACTATGTGATAAACTTCTATTGTCCATCTGGACCGCCTCCTATGATTTTGAGTTTGGCTTGCGACACCATTCTCATCATATCATAGGAGGCTTTATTTTGTTATCCTCACCGTTTCCACTTACACTATTCTCCCCAGCAAAGCTGGGGATTAGACTTTTCATTCATTACCTGCCCTTACGGTGTACGATATAAAAATTAAAAACTTGCCCTTACGGCGTCTGTCTTTATCATACAATATTTGCAGCCATAAGTAAAGAAATGCAAAATTCTTAAGACAATCTAATCGTTCCATGATATACTAATTCCAGATAATACAGAAACTATCTCGCTGTTCATTTCTTCCTCTTTTCCTATTCCCTCCGTCCTGCCCAGGGCAGGACGATAAGAAAAGTGAGAAAACGCCGCGATAGCGGCGGGGGAAGGAGAGAGCAGCAAAAGAAGATCCGGAAGCGGCTATGCCGCTGAAGGATATCAAGGCAGCAATATTTTAAATTTGATCAAGTAAATATAATCTATTTCAGAGGAGAAAATAAAATGGCAGCAGTTTATCAGTATGAAGATTATCTCAAAAAGGACAAAATCCTTTCTTTCGAGGAAGCAAGGGACATCCAGAAAAAGATGGCGGAGGAGATCGGGACGGATGAGGATGCATTGGATTTATATAAGGATCTGATTGAAACATCCATCCAGTATATCCAGATCCGCGCGAAATGGTCGATCCTGAGCAAAACGGAGCGGGGCGATCTGGATCAGACGAGGACTCTCACGCACAATTCCCTGATCGTTAAGTTTAACCAGCTTGCGCGGTATTTAAAAATGCAGGGAAAAGAAGCGTCATGGCGTGATCAGTTGGGCTATGAAGAGGATGATAAAATGAACCGGAAACGGGTCGGGGATATGGGCTGTTTCCTGGCGTATGTGCATGGGATTCATACGAGATAGGAGAATGAGAAGCGGATGAATGATAATATCAGAGTTTCACAACCGCTCCCGTTAGACGGAGCAAAAAATGTACGCGATTTAGGCGGATATCCTGCAAAGGATGGCTCCATGACTGCAAGCAGAGTTTTCCTGCGCGCGGACGGGTTACAGAACCTGACCAATAGCGATATCCAGGAACTGACGGACTATGGAGTCTGCCGGATCATCGACCTGCGAAGCGACCGGGAAAGAGAAATGATGCCGGATCGAATAGGGTTCATTCCCGGCTATCATGTCGGCTTGTTGGATCAGATGAATTCGGAAGGATTCCAGGGAAATGGCCCGGATTCCATGTATGCGCTGTATCAGACACTTTTGGACCATTCATCAGAACAAATCGGCACTGTCATCCACCTGTTAGCCGAAGTCAAAGAAAGAGTTGTTCTTTATCATTGCACAGGTGGGAAAGACCGAACAGGGATCATCTCCATGCTCCTCCTGGATCTGGCAGGTGTACCAGAAGAATCTATCATTGCGGATTACAGTATTACGGAAACCTACATGGAGTCTGTATTTGCGAAGCAGAAAGAACAGTTAACCGCACTTGGCGTTCCCGTCCAGGATTCCATGTTCCAGTCGAAACCCGAGGATATGGAACAGACAATGCGGTATTTCCGCGAAAAATATACGGATGCAGAAAATTATTTGATCCATTTCTGTAAGTGCAGCAAAGATGATGTGGAATGGATCAGGAGTCGGTTGCTGAAAAATATTTAAGATAGAGACGAAGGAGAGTAAAACGTATGGCAGAAAAGATTTCTGGCATGTCGGAACAGAAAATATCAGAAAATGAACTTGAGACTGTGAGAAAAGAATCTTATGCAGCAGCCCGTCAGCTTCTTAACGAGGCAGATCTGGATGAAGGTGATATTCTGGTGATCGGTTGCTCCACGAGCGAGGTCGGAGGAGAGAAGATTGGCAGATATTCCAGTCCGGAACTGGGACAGGCTGTATGGGAAGGAATCAGCCAGGCGGCGGAGGAAAAAGGGGTCTGTCTGGCCGCACAATGCTGCGAGCACCTGAACCGGGCACTGATTGTAGAGAGGAAGACTGCAAAAGCTTACGGTTTGGAGGAGGTCTGTGTTGTTCCCAAACCAAAGGCGGGCGGTTCGTTTGCGACGGCGGCCTGGAATTCTTTTCAGGAGCCAACGGCAGTAGAACATATCCGCGCTCATGCAGGAATTGATATCGGGGATACGCTGATCGGAATGCACCTGAGAGATGTAGCGGTGCCGGTTCGGATTGCTCAGAAGTTCATCGGAGAAGCGAGGGTTGTCTGTGCCCGGACACGTCCAAAGCTGATCGGCGGAGAACGCGCGGTTTATCAATGAGACCTTTACAACTGACGATTACCGCGCCGGATTCTGGAAGCGGTAAAGAGACAGTTCATCAATGAAGGGCCGCAGATCTTGCCTTGAGCCTGCTGGTTGCAACAATGGGAAAAACATAAGACAAGAATTAATTTTCAGCTACGATATATGTGTATTCCACCCGTTTATTAACCTCGCCGCTATGGCAGTAATAAGTCCGGGCAGCTACATTGCCATTTTCGTCCAGTTCTTCTTCTGGCTCTCCGGCGATGTCCTGATCCGAGCCAATTCTTACAAAAACAATATCGTATTCATCACAGGTTGCAATGAATCCATCTTCTGGCAGGATATCTACAGTACCGTCAGAATGATAAGTGACCAGCCCCGACAAATCTTCTCCTTCGTAGTATTCCTGTTCGTCCTCTTCCATATTATCCGAACTCCAGCTCACAGGGAAACCCTCTTCGTTATAAACAGTCTCCTCCCACCAGGAATAATCCTCAATGGCACCGTTGCTGTATTCATCATATAGGGTCGTACCGCTGCTGTATTCCTTATAAAGATATCCATCTTGATAAGTGTACTCATCTGTAAGAACACTATCCGGTGCGTTATTCAATTTCAAAACAGCGGATGTTTTAGCGAATGTACCGTCTGTATTATATTCATACTCATATGTATGATCGCTGAAGATTAATGATTCGCCTTCTTCATAGCGGGTATTGACAACATGAATAATATCCCCGTATTCATTATACTCGTGTTCCTCTTTCCGTCGCACACTGCCATCTTCAAGGAATGTTGTTTTAGATACCGGAACCTCATCAGCGTTTAAAATAGTCTGTGCTCTAAGCCAGTCTTCTGCATTTTCATCACTGTCATCTTCGTGCTGGCTGCTGTATGTATTCCGCACAATATGATCAATCGTCTCTCCATCTTCCGCATAAAACGTTTCACTCCGGATCTGGTCTTTGGAATTATACCAGCGGCAGGAAGAAATTGTCCCATCTTCGCGGTAGTCATACTCATAATAATAACGGACCGCATCATCGTCCGGGAATGCAGTAACATATTCGGATATATCATTGTGCTCATTATAAGAGTAAGTGGTTGTTTTGATCAGGTTGCCATCCTTATCATAATGGGTTGCGGTCTCTTTCAGGTAAATAACATCCGATGATGGAGCAGCTTCTGTCTGGCAGCTTTGTGTTTCTGCTTCAGTTGTTGCATCGGCTGCTCCGGATGCCTGCTCTGTGGCTGCACTGGAAACAGACGAGATGCTGCTTGTCGCGTTCGTGCATGCCGTAACCAACATAACACAGGCAGCTGCAAGGCATAAAATTTTCTGTTTCATGGTTAAAGTCCCCTTTTTATAAATCGGGATGTCTGATTACAAACTTTGTTGTAGCATAGGGCAAAATGAATGTCAAATCTTTTCGATTTCGGATGCAGAAAACGGAAAACTGTTGTATACTCAAAAGAGAAAATGCAGAGTGCGGGTCAGTACCCGCGCATGAGAATAAAGAAGGGAGAATATGAGAGATGAAAAAGCAAATGCGAACAGGTATCAGGATAATGATAGTATCAGCGCTATTGGCGGCATCTTCCATATGCGTGTATGCGGCACCTGCTGTCATGCCGGATGGGCAGACATTTGACGCGGAGTATTACGCCGCGGCAAACCCGGATGTAACCGCAGCCATCGGCACGGATGAATCTGCTTTATATGATCATTATCTGAATTTCGGAAAGGCAGAAGGACGCCTTGCCTATGAAGGGGATACCGGGAGCACAGCAGAAAGCTCCGAAAATACGGAGGAAACAACGGAAGGCGACTCCGGAAGTGCCATTACCGTGACAGACGAATTTTTACAGAACGCGGCAGCTACCCATAGCTATTACAAATATCTGACGGCAGAGCAGGCAGCGGAAGCGGACGCCATAGCGAAGGGAATTGCGGAATCCATTTTGTCGAATCCGGATTATGATACCGACCTGGAGAAGGTTCGGGCGGCATCCCAGGCAGTACTGTCCTATACTCAAAAGGGAACCTATGGGAGTGACGAAGCGAAACAATACCGGTCTCCTTACGGTGTATTTGTCAGCGGTGTTTATACCTGCGCTGGGACAGCAAGGGCAACGGGAAGAATTCTGGACTATATGGGTTATACATGGCAGCACGCACATGAAAACCAATACCAGCATCAATGGTGCATTCTGACCATGGACGGACAGGAAGGATATGCCGATGGCATGGCGGGAATTGCCATGTATGGAGACGGAGAAAGCTGGGGCAGCGGCGATACTTCGATCATCCTGACAGGGGATGATGCATTAGCCATAATACAGCAGCTGCTCGGGTATTAGAAAAAAAGCCTATGCAGAGGAAATTATCCCCGTGATCCGTTCTCGTGATGACGATGCCGTGATTCTGATCGGAACACCAAACTGGTCGCAATATGTTGATCAGGCGGCTGCAGATCCAATCGCCGGCTATGACAATCTCATGTATACCCTGCATTTTTATGCCGCTACCCACACCGATTCCCTGCGGAGTACACTTGTTTCTGCAGTAGATGCAGGTCTTCCTGTTTTTGTATCGGAATATGGAATCTGCGATGCCAGCGGAGGCGGTGTCATCGATGAAGATCAGGCAAATCAGTGGATGGATTTGTTGGATCGTTATGGGATCAGCTGTGCCGCCTGGAATCTCTCCAACAAAGCAGAAACCTGTGCCATCCTGCAGTCAGACTGCAGCAAAATCAGCGGCTTCACCGAAAATGATCTCACCGATTCCGGAAGATGGCTGTATCAGATGCTGACCGGAAGTTCTCATTCAGAAACCAATTGATCATTGTAACATGCTCGACTGGTGCCATTCTCCTGCAGTCCGGTGGGTCCGGTACGCTGTCATTCCGCATAGTTGGTCTGATCTTCATGAGCATATCGGCGTACCTGATTTTTTTCCTTAATACATTGACCTTTTCCTTAAAATAAGCTATGGTTCAACGCGTTATATCAGGCTTAAATGATTTTAATGTATAAAGCTTAAAGCTTTCCGAGACAAGGTAAGAACTGCCGCAGCATGATTTTTCAATTGTATTGCGGCAGCTCTTTCTTTTATCTATGCAACAAACTACTGGCAATGCCATCCGAGATGGTTTATAATAGTGTGGAAGAAAGGCGGTTATTCCATGAATGTCAGAGAGATGAGAGAAGAATGGGAGGAAAAATACCTGAGCCCTTATGCTTCTCAGAGCAGGAATACTCTTGGGAGAGATATCCCGGAAGAAAAATGTGATATCCGTCCGGATTATCAGAGAGACCGGGATCGGATCCTGCATTGCAAGGCGTTTCGCAGGATGAAGCACAAGACGCAGGTATTTCTGGCGCCGGAGGGAGATCATTACCGGACCCGGCTGACTCATACCCTGGAAGTGTCACAGATCGCAAGGACGATTGCGCGGGCGCTGTGTCTGAATGAGGATCTGACAGAAGCGATTGCGCTGGGGCATGATCTGGGGCATACGCCGTTTGGGCATTCGGGCGAGGCGATCCTGAATCAGCTCTGTCCGGAGGGGTTTGTGCATGCGGAGCAAAGTGTCCGCGTGGTTGAGGTCCTGGAAAAGGATGGCAGAGGGCTGAATCTGACAAAAGAGGTGCGGGATGGAATCCGCAATCATCGCACGAGCGGACATCCGATGACCCTGGAGGGAGAAATTGTCCGTTTGTCCGATAAAATCGCATATATTAATCATGATATTGACGATGCGATCCGTGCGAAGATTTTCAGAGAGACGGATATTCCCGTAAAGTATACGGATGTGCTGGGACACAGCGTCAGAGAGAGACTGAATACGATGATCCATGATATGATCTCATGCAGTATGGATCAGCCGGTGATCCGGATGTCGCCCGGGATGCAGGAAACCATGCAGGAGCTCCGGTCATGGCTTTTTGAAAATGTTTATCTCAATGAAGTGCCGAAGGCAGAGGAAAAGAAAGCCCAGAGGATGGTGGAGTTCCTTTATGATTATTACCGGGAGCATGTGGATGAGATGCCGGAAGAATACCGCAGGCTGATTGCGGAGCGCAGCGAACCGGAGTATCGGATTGTCTGTGATTATATTGCCGGGATGAGTGACAGCTACGCGATCTATAAATTTAAAGAACTGTTTGTACCTAAAGCCTGGGAGATATGAGGCTCAATCGGGCAGGAGTCGTCTCCTGTCCGCCGCGTGGGCTGCGTTCGGCGTCAGCCGGAAAAATTCTTTACGCAGCTCTGCACAAAAGGAAGGGGGAGAAGGCGATGCGCTATCCGGATGAAGTGGTAGAAGAGGTACGTTCACGCAATGATATCGTGGACGTTATTTCCGGATATGTCAAACTGCAGAAAAAAGGCGGCAATTATTTTGGATTGTGCCCCTTTCATAATGAGAAGTCTCCTTCTTTTTCCGTATCTGGTTCTAAGCAGATGTATTATTGCTTTGGCTGCGGGGCAGGAGGAAATGTCATTACGTTCCTGATGGAGTATGAAAATTATACATTTCCCGAAGCGTTAAAGGTGCTGGCTGACCGCTGCGGAGTGAAACTGCCGGATATGGAATACTCCAGAGAGGAGAAAGAACGGGCAGACCGGCGGTCTCTGCTTCTTGGGATCAACAAGGCTGCCGCGAATTATTTTTATTATCAGCTGCGCTCGCCGCAGGGAAAGCCAGGATATCAGTATCTGAAGAACCGTGCTCTGAGCGATGAAACAATCCGCAGATTCGGACTCGGTTATGCGGGTAAAAACGGCGGAGAGCTTTATCGTTATCTGAAGTCCAAAGGGTATTCGGACAATGTGTTAAAAGACAGCGGTCTGGTAACGATTGAAGAGAGCGGAACAAGAGATAAATTCTGGAACCGGGTGATGTTTCCGATCATGGATACCAATAACCGGGTGATTGGTTTTGGCGGCCGTGTGATGGGAGACGCCAAACCGAAATACTTAAATTCGCCGGAGACGCTGATTTTTGATAAAAGCCGCAATCTCTACGGACTGAATTATGCGAAATCAAGCCGGGAGAAATATATGCTGATCTGCGAGGGGTACATGGATGTGATCGCGATGCAGCAGGCAGGCTTTGTCAATGCGGTGGCTTCCCTGGGGACAGCATTTACCGCGCAGCAGGCGGCGTTATTAAAACGTTACACCGAACAGGTTGTGCTGACTTATGACAGTGACGGCGCCGGTGTGAAGGCGGCTCTCCGTGCGATCCCGATCCTGAAGGAAGCCGGCATTTCAGCCAGAGTACTGGATATGAAGCCCTATAAGGATCCGGATGAATTTATCAAAAATCTGGGTGCAGATGCTTTTCGTGAGAGGATCGTCAGGGCAAAGAACAGCTTTCTTTTTGAGATTGATACCATCAAGAAGGAATATGATCTGGGAGATCCGGAGCAGAAAACCCGTTTTTATCATGCGGCGGCGGGAAAGCTGCTGGAGTTTACCGAGGCGCTTGAGCGGGATAATTACATACAGGCAGTATCCAGAGAGCATGGGATCCCCTATGAGGAATTGAAAAGGCTGGTGAACTGGCTGGGCAGCCAGACGGGAGGCCGCGTGCCTGTGCGGGCGGAGACGGCCGGGGATCCGAGAACTCCGGCAAAAAAGAAGAGAAACCCGGAGGATGGGATCCGCAGGTCGCAGCGTCTGCTGCTGACGTGGCTGATCGAACGTCCGGAATTATTTGAGCCTCTTCGCGGGATTATCGGACCGGATGATTTTGATGAAGAGCTTTATCATAAGGTGGCGGAGATGCTCTTTGCGCAGTGGGAAAAGGGCGCGGTCAATCCGGCTGAAATCCTGAATCATTTTATTAATGATGACGAACAATATAAAGAAGCAGCCGCTTTGTTTCATGCGGATCTGAAGGGAAGACTGAGCCGGGAGGAGCAGGACAAGGCATTTTCGGAGACCGTTTACCGGGTTAAGAAAAACAGTGTAGACAGGATGAGCAGAAACGCGTCAACGATTGAAGAGATGCAGCAGATGATCCGCGAGCAGGCAGCATTAAAGAAACTGCAGAAAATGCGTTTCACCGATTAAGTGGTAAGATCGTAATCTTCTGAAAGGCGGTGTGTTATGGCGGAAGATTTGAGAACATGGGAGGAAAAACTGAACGGACTTCTGAAAGAAGCCGGGAATAAGAAAAACGTGCTTGAGAGCCGGGAAATTCTGGATTATTTTGGCGAGGAAGCAAAAGACGTCGGAAAATTTGAACAGATCTGTGATTTTCTGGAGAAAAATCATGTAGATGTTCTTCGTGTGAGTGAGAAGGAAATGCAGGATCTGGAAGAGGAGCTTTTGCTGGAAGAAATCGATGATGATGCGGAATTACCGTTGGAGACAGAATCTCAGGAAATGGATGTGCCGGAGACGCCGGGAGTCGATGATCCCGTGCGGATGTACTTAAAAGAGATCGGAAAGATTCCGCTGCTTTCTTTTGAAGAAGAGATCGAGCTGGCTAAGCGGATGGAAGCGGGAGATACGGAGGCAAAGGAACGACTTGCGGAAGCGAATCTGCGGCTGGTGGTCAGCATCGCGAAGCGTTACAGCGGCAGAGGAATGCAGCTGCTGGATCTGATCCAGGAGGGCAATCTGGGATTAATCAAGGCAGTGGAAAAATTTGACTATCGAAAAGGCTATAAATTCAGCACCTACGCGACGTGGTGGATCCGGCAGGCGATTACCCGCGCGATTGCGGATCAGTCGCGGACCATCCGCATACCGGTACACATGGTAGAAACGATCAACCGGATGATCCGTACCTCGAGACAGCTGGTGCAGGAACTGGGGCGGGAACCTACAACAGAGGAAATCGCTGAGAAGATGGGAGTTCCCGTGGAACGTGTCGAGGAGCTCCGTCAGATCTCACTGGAGCCGGTTTCCCTGGAATCTCCGGTGGGAGATGAGGAGGACAGCCATCTGGGCGATTTTATCCAGGATGAAAATATGGCGGCGCCTGCGGATGAGGCAGCCTATTCGCTGCTTCGGGAACAGCTGGAGGAAGTGCTTGACGGGCTGTCGGAGCGGGAAAAGATGGTGCTGAAACTGAGATTCGGTCTGGAAGACGGACGTCCGCATACTCTGGAGGAGGTCGGAAAACAGTTTCATGTTACCAGAGAGAGAATTCGCCAGATCGAGGCCAAGGCGCTCCGGAGGCTGCGTCATCCGAGTAAGAGCCGGAAATTAAAGGGGTATCTGGATGAGTAAACGATTGGAGGCCATTATCGATATGGTGCCGGATGATTATGCCGGACAGAAGGGACAGACGATTGCCGACGTTGGTACCGATCATGGATTTGTCCCGATTTCGCTGGTGCGAATCGGGAAGGCATCGCGGGCAATCGCTATGGATATCGGTGAGGGTCCGCTGACGCGAGCCAGAGAACATATCGGTCAGGCCGGGCTTACGGATCGGATTGAGGTGAGATTGAGCGACGGACTGGAGAGATTGTCGCCGGGTGAGGCCGACGGTGTCGTGATCACAGGCATGGGCGGGGAACTGATGCTTCGGATTTTAAAGAAAGACAGTCATATCCGCGATTTGGTCAGGTGGTGGGTTTTGTCGCCGCAGTCAGAACTCGGCGCTTTCCGTCATGGCCTGGAGGAACTGGGGCTTCGTATCTGCCGGGAGACGATGCTCAGGGAGGACGGCAAGTATTATACCGTGATGCTTGTACGTCCCGGGGCTATGCAGTATGACAGGGAAGCGGACTATCGCTATGGGAAACTGCTGATTCAGCAAAGATCACCGGTTCTGGAAGAGTATCTGGTAAAACGGGAAAAGCAGATTGCCGGGATTCTGGAGCATCTGGGAGAAGATATGGGAGAATCGGCGGTTTTGCGAAAAAAAGAACTGGAAAAAGAACAAAAGGAGATTCGATCCGTATATGATAGTATGCAGGAATGTAATCAATATTCTGAACCGGCTGGCTCCGCCCGGTCTGGCGTGTGAATGGGATAATCCGGGGTTTCAGGCCGGAAGGAGCGATAAGCAGATTGAGAGGGTGCTTACAGCGCTTGATGTGACGGACGAGGTGGTGGAGCAGGCGATCGAGGCGGATGTGGATCTGATCGTGTCTCATCATCCGCTCATCTTCCGTCCGTTAAAAAGGGTAAATGATGAGGACTTTATCAGCAGAAGGATCGTCCGTCTGCTGCAGCATGATATCTGTTATTTCGCGATGCATACGAATTTTGATATCGCGCCGGGCTGTATGGCAGATCTGGCGGCCGCGCAGCTGGGAATGATTGCGGAGGAACCGCTGGAAATCACGGATGAGGTTGACGGCAAGCCGGTTGGGATCGGCAAAGTAGGAGTATGGAAAGACCCGGTATCCGTGGAAGACATGGCAAAGATCGTGAAGGAAAAATTCCATCTTCCCTTTGTGACGGTCTTTGGAACCGGTCAGGTGACAAAACAGGTGCAAAGAATTGCGATATCGCCCGGCTCCGGCGGGAGTATGGTAAAAGCTGCGATTGACAAACAGGCAGAGGTGCTGATTACCGGAGATATCGGGCATCATGACGGGATTGACGCGGCAGCGAACGGGGTCTCGGTGATTGATGCGGGACATTATGGGATTGAACAGATATTTATCCCGTTTATGCAGAGATTTTTATCGGAGATTCCCGGTGCGAATCTGGAGGTCATCACCGCAGAGCCGGCATTCCCGGAGAAGTTGATTCAGTAGGCAGGGTTATCCGGAATCGATGATGAGCGTTCGCTGATACAGACCTGGTAATCCGGATTCATGAAAAAGGAAGGTGTTGCTTTTGGTATCAATTACAGTAATGGGAAAGAGCCGGGAATATCCGGTGGGAACCATATTGAAGACAGTTGCGGAGGAATTTCAGCCGGAATTTCCCTGTGATATCCTCCTGGCGAGAGTGAACGGAAAATTACAGGAACTGCATAAGAAGGTGCAGGATCGCACTGAGGTTCGCTTCCTGACAGCGAAAGACCGTCCTGGTCTGATGGCTTATCAGCGAAGCGTTCTTTTCATGATGCTTAAGGCATTTTATGAGGTCGTTGGTTCGGAACACATTCATAAGATTTCTGTAGATTTTTCATACGGGGACGGGCTTTTCATCGAGGCGTCCGGTGACTTTGCGCTGACGGAAAAGCTGGTTGATACGGTTCGGGATAAGATGAGGGAATATGCTTCACTTGAGATTCCGATCCGTAAGAGAAGCGTGAGTGTGGCAGAAGCCGCGGAGATTTTTCACAATCATGGGATGCTGGAGAAGGAACGGGTATTTCATTACCGCCGCAGTTCGAGAGTGAATCTGTACAGCATCGGCAATTTTGAAAATTATTTCTACGGCTATATGGTGCAGAATACCGGCTATATCCGCTATTTTGATCTGAAGCGATATCAGGATGGGCTGCTGCTTTTGCTCCCTTCGTCGGATTCGCCGGAGATTGTGGCAAAACCGGCAGTGCGGCCGAAGCTTTTTGCAACGCTGCGGGAATCCGAAGACTGGGGCAGGAAGCTGAATGTTGCCAATGTCGGCGAGCTGAATGATGTGATCGTATCCGGACGTATGAATGAGATCATTCTGATTCAGGAAGCGCTGATGGAAAAAAAGCTTGGCGATATTGCAGAGAGGATTGCAGCGGAACCGGAGAAAAAACTTGTGATGATTGCAGGACCGTCGTCATCGGGTAAGACTACGTTTTCTCACAGGCTCAGTATCCAGCTGCGGGCTGTCGGCCTGACCCCGCATCCGATCAGCGTTGATAATTATTTTGTTGAGCGGGAGAATACTCCGAAGGATGCTGACGGAAATTATAATTATGAATGTCTGGGCGCGATTGATGTGGAGTTATTTAATCGCGATATGCAGGCGCTGATTGCGGGCGAGACGGTAGAACTCCCAACCTATAATTTTATTACGGGCCTGCGGGAGTATAAGGGAGATACATTAAAACTGGGGCCGGAAGATATTCTGGTGATCGAAGGGATCCACTGCCTGAATGAAGAGCTGTCGTATACGCTCCCCAAGGAGAAAAAATTCAAGATTTATATCAGTGCACTGACTCAGCTGAACATCGATGAGCATAACCGGATCTCGACGACGGACGGACGCCTGCTGCGCAGGATTGTGCGCGATGCCAGAGTACGGGGATCCTCCGCACAGAATACAATCCGTATGTGGCCGTCTGTGAGACGGGGTGAGGAGGAAAATATCTTTCCTTATCAGGAGGATGCAGATATTATGTTTAATTCAGCGCTGGTTTATGAATTATCTGTGCTGAAGCCCTATGTGGATCCGCTGCTTTTCGCAGTGCCGGCGGACAGTGATGAATATGTGGAAGCGAAGCGCCTGTTAAAGTTTCTGGATTATTTTCTGGGTGTGAGCAGTGAGAATATTCCTGGTAATTCGCTGATGCGCGAATTTATCGGAGGCGGCTGTTTTAAAGTTTGAGGATAGATTGACAGACGATTTGAATGATGCTAAAATGAAAAAACTGAGTAAAACAGATGGTCGCTGCCGCAGGTGCCGAAAGGCCGCGGGAGAGGAAAGTCCGGGCTTCACAGGGCAGGATGCCAGATAACGTCTGGCGGAGGCGACTCCAGGACCAGTGCAACAGAAAATTACCGCCGGCATTTGCCGGTAAGGGTGGAAAGGCAGTGTAAGAGACTACCGATCGTCTGGTAACAGGCGATGCCATGTAAACTCCATTCGAAGCAAGACCAAACAGAAAGCATAAGGCGGCCCGTCTGCTTTCGGGTAGGTCGCTTGATCCGGACGGTGACGTCCGGACTAGACAGATGACCATCCACGACAGAACCCGGCTTACCGTTTTACTCAGATAAAAACGCTTTCTGCATGATGGCAGAAGGCGTTTTCTATATGCACACGGGCGAATATGGAAATTTGCAGCTGACGCTGCTCGCGCCCTGCGCGCGAATGCGCTGCAGCGCATTCGATTGAATCCATTACAAATTCCAGAGGAGAATAAAAAGATGATCAGACCGATCGATGAAACAACCGTAAATGCAATCCGTGTACTTTCAGCGGACGCGATTCAGAAAGCAAAATCCGGCCATCCGGGGATGCCGCTGGGAGCGGCTCCGATGGCATTTGAACTTTGGGCGCGTCATATGAAACACAATCCGGCGGATCCGGACTGGCCGGACAGGGATCGATTTGTCCTGTCAGGGGGACATGCATCGATGCTTTTGTATTCGTTACTGCACTTATTTGGATATGGAAATTTATCGATCGAGGATATCCGGAATTTTCGTCAGTGGGGTTCCCGGACGCCGGGTCATCCGGAGTATGGCTGGACGAGCGGTGTAGAGGCAACGACCGGTCCGCTGGGAGCCGGTATCGGTATGGCAGTCGGTATGGCGATGGCGGAAGAGCATCTGGCGGCTGTTTTTAATGAAGAGGGATATCCGGTTGTGGATCATTATACCTATACGATCGGCGGAGATGGCTGCATGATGGAGGGAATGACGTCGGAGACACTTTCCTTTGCCGGTACGATGAAGCTGTCAAAACTCATCGTATTTTATGACTCCAATCAGATTTCGATCGAAGGAGATACCGACGCTACCTTTACCGAGGATGTCGCAAAGCGCATGGAGGCGTTTGGTTTCCAGACGCTTCTGGTGGAGGACGGAACCGATATGGAGGCGATCGGCAGGGCGATTGAAGAGGCAAAGGCCGATAAAGAGAGACCTTCCTTTATTACGGTAAGAACACAGATCGGTTATGGCTGTCCGGCGAAGCAGGGCAAGGCGAGTTCACACGGAGAGCCGCTCGGCGCGGAAAATGTCGCTGCACTCAAGGAAACTCTGGGCTGGCCGTCAGACCGGGACTTTTATGTTCCTCAGGAGGTCTATGATCACTGCAGAGAACTGGCTGCGGGTCTTGTCAGCGCCGAAGATGACTGGAAACAGATGTTTGCGGAATACTGTGAGAAATTCCCGCAGAAGAAAGCTCTTTGGGATCAGTATTTTGGTGATGTGCCGATGGATTATCTGGATTCGGAGGATTTCTGGAAATGGGAAGATACCGCGGCTGTGGCGACGAGAAATGTTTCCGGTAAGGTGATTAACCGGATCAAGGACGTGATGCCGAATCTGATCGGCGGATCGGCGGATCTGGGACCGTCCAATAAAACGGTTATGGATCACGAGGCATATTTTTATCCGGGAAGCTATGCCGGGAGAAATATCCATTTCGGTGTCCGCGAGATGGCGATGACGGCTGAGACAAACGGGATGCTGCTGCATGGCGGTCTGCGTCCGTATTGTGCGACCTTTTTTATCTTCAGTGATTATACCAAGCCGATGGCCAGACTGTCCGCGATTATGAAGATTCCGACTATTTTTGTGTTCTCTCATGACTCAATCGGCGTAGGGGAAGACGGACCGACGCATGAACCGATCGAACAGCTTACGATGTTCCGCTCTATTCCGAATTTCCATGTGTTCCGTCCGGCAGACGCCAATGAGACAATCGGAGCCTGGTACAGCGCGCTGACATCGAAAGATACTCCGACGGCGATTATTTTGACGAGACAGAGTGTGCCGCAGGTTGGCGGGGACGGCAGGAAGACGCTGAAAGGCGCGTATATTCTGAGAGATTCTGTCAGGGAGAAGCCGGACGGTATCCTGATCGCCAGCGGTTCTGAGACACATCTGGCAATGGAAGCGGCTGAAATGCTGGCTTTGAAGGGGCAGGATGTGCGGGTAGTAAGTATGGTCAGCATGGATGTCTTTGAGGAGCAGAGCGAGGAGTACCGGGAATCGATTCTTCCGAAGAGCGTCCGCAGACGCGTGGGGATCGAGGCGTCCGCCGGTTTCGGTATGGCGAGATATACCGGTCTTGACGGCGCTGAGGTGATTATGAGAAGCTTTGGTGCAAGCGCGCCGTCTGATCGACTGTTCCGTGAGTTTGGATTTACAGCGGGCCATATCGTTGAGGTATATGAAACTCTCTGATCAGGCAGAGATATAACAGAGAAAATCCTGTCATGGGAGAGAATGATGCGAAAAGAACTACCATATTTTGAAATCGGCTCCTCCTACGGAGGATGTCAGGACTGGTTTACCGATTACTGGATGAAAATTGGCGGCTGTGCGGCCGCCACAGCCTGTGACAGCAGTATCTGTCTGGCCCGCAATCTGGGGTATCCGGCACTTTATCCGTATGATGCGGGTAAGATTACAAAAGAAGATTATATCCGGTTTGCTGAGAGAATGAAGCCTTATCTGAGACCTCGTGCGGGCGGTGTGGATCGGTTGGATCTTTATATCACGGGTTTCGGCAGCTACCTGAGTGACTGCGGGATATGTGATGTCCGTATGGAGGCTCTGGAAGGGAGCCAACCGGTAGCTGTGGCAAAGGAGTCGCTGACAGTTCAGATTGACGCGGGGCTGCCGGTCCCGTGTCTGATCTTAAATCATGTAAGGCCGGCGATCAAGGAGTATGAGTGGCACTGGTTTCTCCTGAATGGTTATGAGAGGACCGGCGGGAGGCTGATGGTAAAGGCAGTTACGTACGGAGAGTATGAATGGCTGGATATGGATGAACTGTGGGATACCGGTTATCAGCGCAGGGGAGGTCTGATCCTCTATCGGCTGGCGGAATCTGCGGGAAATCCATAGCGAGGATGAGAGATGAAATCAGAAAATTCAAAAATACGATTAGTAGCACTGGATATGGACGGCACGCTGCTGGACAGCTATAAGAGAAAGCCGGAGGATTTTATTCCCTGGGTGCTTGCACATCCCGGTATTCGGACGGTGATCGCGAGCGGCAGGCAGTATGCCGCTCTTTTGCGTGATTTTGATGAGATTCGCGATCATCTGACTTTTATTGCGGAAAACGGCGGACTTGTTTTTGCGCACGATGAGATGATCTACTGCGATGAGATGGCATTTGATGATATCAGGAAGTGTCTCAGACTGGCAGAGCAAAGACCGGAGGTTGTTCCGGTACTGTGCGGAGCAAAATCGGCTTATGTGCGCGAGGTCCCGGCGGATGTGCTGAGAGAGATTGATATTTATTATGAGAGAAGGGCGATTGTCGATGATCTGGAGGCTTGTGCAAAGCAGGATCGGATTGTAAAAATCGCGCTTTATTTTAAGGGACATGACGCAGAAGGAAAATTTTCCCTGTTTGCCGATGAGGGAAAGAGGGCAAAGGCAGTGCTTTCCGGCGCAGACTGGATCGATGTAGCAAACCGCGAAACCAGTAAAGGTATGGCGTTAAAGGCCATTCAGCAAAGCTATGGGATCAGCAAAGATGAGTGTATGGCCTTTGGGGATTATCTGAATGATATGACGCTGCTTTTAAACAGCGGCGAGAGTTATTGTATGGCAAACGGACATCCGGATCTGAAGGCGGCCGCAAAATACATCGCGGACTCCAATGATGAGGACGGTGTCATGAAAATACTCAGGACGTTTGGAACCGATATGAAATAGCAGCAAGGAGGTAAAAGGGTTGCCATGTTAACGATTTTAAAAACCCTTGGGGCACAGTTAAAACAGTATAAAAAAGACGCGCTGGTATCGCCGGTTTTATCTGTGCTGGAGGGTATTTGTGAGACGTTGATTCCTTTTTTTATGGCGAGTGTGATTGATAAGGGAATCGAGCCGGGGAATATGGGACAGATTATCAAATATGGTCTGATCATCGTTTTTATTGCAGGCTGTGCGCTGACCTGCGGCGTGGTCGCCGGTCGTTTCTCCGCACGGGCGTCTTCGGGTTTTGCCTGCAATCTGCGGGATGCGATGTTTTCGAATATTCAGACCTATTCGTTTTCCAATATTGACAAGTACAGTACGGCCGGTCTCGTGACGAGACTGACGACGGATGTGACGAATCTGCAGAATGCGTTTCAGATGTTGATCCGTATGTGTGCGCGGGCGCCGGTGTCGATGATCTGTGCGTTTTTCCTCGCGTTGACAATCAGCCGCCGGATGTCGATGATTTTCCTCGTTGCGATTATCTTCCTTTTCTGTGTGTTGGCCCTGATCATGTCCGGGACGCTTCCTGTCTTTAACCGCGTGTTTGATCAGTATGATGCGTTAAATGCGTCAGTACAGGAAAATGTCTCTGCAATCCGCGTGGTTAAGAGCTTTGTGCGGGAGCCTTATGAGGATGATAAATATTCATCGGAATCCAACCGTTTGTATGGTCTGTTTGTCAAGGCGGAAGAAAGGCTGAGCTTTAACAGCCCGGCCATGTTTATGGCGGTCTATGGGTGCAATCTCGCACTGAGCTGGATGGGCGCCCATATGATTGTGAGCGGTGATCTGACCACCGGTGAGCTGACAAGTCTTTTCAGCTATGTGATGAACATCCTGATGGGCCTGATGATGCTCTCGATGGTGTTTGTCATGATGACGATGAGTTCAGCTTCTGCACGGCGTATCAGCGAGGTTATCAATGAACACAGTGATCTGGTCTGGGCGAAGGAACCGGTCAAGGTGGTTCCGGATGGGAGCATTGATTTTGAACATGTGAACTTTCACTATCTCTATGGTAAGGGAGCACCTGTTCTGAAAGATATTAATCTGCACATCAAAGCAGGGGAGACGATCGGCATTATCGGCGGAACCGGAAGTTCAAAGTCAAGCCTGGTGCAGCTGATTCCCAGACTTTATGATGTATCTTCCGGTACTCTGAAGGTCGGCGGACTGGACGTACGAGAGTACGATATGCCGGCCCTGCGCAATCAGGTATCCATGGTGCTGCAGAAAAATGTCCTTTTCTCCGGCACGATTTATGACAATCTGCGCTGGGGCGACCTGCAGGCGACGGATGAGGAATGCAGGCATGCGTGTGAACTGGCATGCGCAGATGAGTTTATTTCCCGCTTCCCGGATGGTTATAATACCTATATCGAGCAGGGCGGTTCCAATGTCTCAGGCGGACAGAAGCAGCGGTTGTGTATTGCCAGAGCGCTGCTTAAGAAACCGAAGATTCTGATCCTCGATGATTCGACCAGTGCGGTGGATACGGCGACGGACGCTAAGATCCGCAGGGCGTTCCGGGAAGAGATCCCGGGGACAACCAAGCTGATTATCGCCCAGCGAATTGCGTCTGTACAGGATGCGGACCGGATTGTTGTGCTGGACGAAGGGCAGATCAATGGGATCGGTACGCATGAAGAGTTGCTGGCATCGAACCAGATCTATCAGGAGGTTTATTATGGTCAGATGGAAGCCGGAGGCGATTTTGACAGACAGGGAGGTGATGCGTGATGGCAGAGGAGAGAGTCAAGGAAGTTCGCGGACCTCGCGGCGGCGCGCCAATCGGCGTAAAAGCTTCTGTCGATCATCCGGGAAGACTTTTAAAGAGAATCCTTTCAGAAATTTTGCATGACTACTGGATTCACTGTATCTTTGTATTGATCGGGATCGCGGTCGGAGCCCTGACGACGGTTGTTTCGAGTATGTTTCTGCGGATATTGATTGACGGCTATATTACGCCGCTGCTGAAACAGGAGACTGCTGATTATGGTCCGCTGTTTCGCGCACTCTGTACGCTGGCCGGGATCTATGCGGTCGGGATTTTCAGCGTCTGGGGATATTTCCGGATTATGGCGACGGTTACACAGGGGTCGCTGCGCAACTTAAGAAACCGGATTTTTCATCATATGGAAAGTCTGCCGATCAGATATTTTGACACGCATCCGCATGGGGATATCATGTCGATCTATACCAACGACGTTGATACCCTGCGGCAGATGATCAGCCAGTCGATTCCCCAGCTGGTCAACAGTATGATCACGATTGTCAGTGTATTCGTCAGCATGTGCGTGCTGAGTATTCCGCTGACGGCATTTACCATGTTTATGGTTTTTATTATGCTGTTAAATGCGAGAAATCTGGCCGGACTTTCCGGGAGGCATTTTATAGCTCAGCAGCAGAACCTGGGCCGGGTGAACGGATATATTGAGGAAATGATTAACGGACAAAAGGTGGTCAAGGTTTTCACTCATGAGAGCAAGGTTCGCGATGATTTCCGTGTGTTAAACGAAAAGCTGCGGGAAAGTGCGGATACCGCGAATAAATATGCCAATATGATGATGCCGGCCAATGCGCAGCTCGGTAATTTGAGCTACGCGCTTTGTGCGATGATCGGCGCGGTGATGGCGGTCAATGGAATCGGCGGCGTCACAGTAGGGACGCTGGTTTCTTTCCTTGCGTTAAGCAAGAGCTTTAATATGCCGATCAACCAGATTTCCATGCAGGCAAACAGTGTCGTCATGGCTCTGGCCGGCGCGAAGCGCATTTTTGATCTTCTGGATGAGGAACCGGAAGTGGACGACGGTTATGTGACGCTGGTAAACGCAAAAATAGACGCAGACCAGAAGATCACGGAAGTGAAGGAACGGACCGGTATCTGGGCGTGGAAACATCCGCATCATGACGGTACGCTGACTTATGAGCTGGTGCGCGGAAATATTCAGTTTGACCATGTAGATTTCAGCTATGATGGAAAAAAGATTGTGCTGCATGATGTCACGCTCTTCGGCCGGCCGGGGGAGAAGATTGCCTTTGTCGGTTCGACCGGAGCAGGTAAGACGACGATTACCAATCTGATTAACCGTTTTTATGATATAGCGGACGGAAAAATCCGTTATGATGGGATCAATATTAATAAGATCAAGAAAGCGGATCTGCGCAGAAGTCTGGGAATCGTGCTTCAGGATACCCATCTTTTCACCGGAACGGTGATGGATAATATCCGGTACGGCCGTCTGGATGCGACGGATGGGGAATGTATCGCAGCGGCCAAACTGGCGAACGCAGATGGATTTATCACACGTCTGCCTCATGGATATGATACGGTGCTGAAAGGAGACGGGGCGAACCTGTCACAGGGACAGCGGCAGCTGATCGCGATTGCGCGTGCGGCAGTAGCGGATCCGCCGGTTCTGATTCTGGATGAAGCGACCAGTTCGATTGATACACGTACAGAGACTCTGGTGCAGAAGGGCATGGATGGACTGATGAAGGGGAGAACTACGTTCGTGATCGCACACAGACTCTCCACGATCCGCAACTCCGACTGCATTATCGTCCTGGAACAGGGACAGATCATCGAGCGCGGCAATCATGAAGAGCTTCTGGAAAAAGAAGGAAGGTATTATCAGCTTTATACCGGAAACGCGGCAAAGAATGAGCCAAAACCGGCATAAAGGAAGAGGATGGAGTAGCGATCGAGTAGGAGGCGGCTTTTGCCTCCTACTCGCTGCGCGGCGTTGGATGTCCGGTGGACATCCGTTTAGCGCCGACCGAAGCGGAGCGTAGACCCGGGTGCGGCGTAGCCGCAAAATTCCTTACCCGGCTCTGCGCATGAAAAAGAATCCTGCAAAGCAGGATTCTCCGCCTGCGGCGGGTCGCTTTAGCGACATATTTCCGCTCCGCCGCAGTGCGATCCCGCCCGGAGGGCTTTTTGTTCCATAGGACGTACTTTCCTATGGAATAAAAAAACCGGGAGAGGATTGTATGAGAATCCTCTCCCGATCTTGTCAGCTGCGTTTCTTTTTCTTTTTTTCTTTTTCCTCCTGAATATTGCAGACCCGGTAAGAGAGCCGCATCAGGCTTTCGGACAGGTGAACGTTTTCCACGACTACATCATCGGGCACCTGCAGGTCAACATGAGCGAAATTCCAGATCCCCTTAATTCCGGCATTTACCAGACGATCCGCGATCTCCGGAGCCTTGTTTTTGGGAATCGTCAGCGCGGCCATCTGAACCTCGTTTTCCCTAATGAAGGTCTCCAGATCTTCCACGCCACGGATCTCGATCCCGCGAACTACCAGGCCGATCAGCCGGGGATTAATATCAAACATGCCTTTGATCAGAAATCCGCGTTTTTCAAAATTCGCGTAATTCGCAAGTGCCTGTCCGAGATTACCGGATCCGATAATAATCAGATTATGCTGCCGGTCGATGCCAAGAATCTTGGCGATCTCACTGTATAAATACTTGATATTGTATCCGTATCCCTGCTGGCCGAAACCGCCGAAATTATTTAAATCCTGACGGATCTGGGAAGCAGTGACGTTCATCCTCCTGCTTAATTCGTTGGAGGAAATGCGATCCACTCCGGACTCCATTAATTCTCCGAGATATCGGTAATATCTCGGAAGACGTGCAATCACAGCTTTGGAGATTTCCCGGCTTTCCATAACTACCACCTCTTTTGCAATCATTCCTTGTTTATTATAATACATTGTCTAATTCTTGTCAAACTGATTGCGGAGTTATATTGTATACATTTGTCAAATGTGTCATTTTACGGCTTCTGCCGTGATTGGTTGCTTGTTGAAAAAAAGCGACAGCTATATTATAATGGATAGCAGTTTGCAGGCAGCAGGAAACGGCGCGGAGCCGGTATGCGACGGAATAAAGAATTTCGCAGTGCGATCCGTCGGAGACTTTTTGTTTCATAGGAAGCACTTTCCTATGAAACAAGAATATTGATCCGGACGGAAGGGAAAGTCCGGGACATCATTATGGGAGAATATCATGATATTATCATGCAGTCATATCAACAAAGCGTTTGGTACCGAGCAGATTTTATCCGATGTTTCTTTTCATGTGGAAGACCATGAAAAGACAGCGGTCATCGGTATCAACGGAGCGGGAAAGTCGACACTTCTTAAGATTATTGTTGGGGAAATGGAGCCCGATGCGGGTGAGGTCACTCTTGCGAAAGGAAAGACGCTGGGCTATCTGGCACAGCAGCAGGATCTGGAAAGTGACCATACCATCTACGATGAACTGATGGAAGTCAAACGTCCGATCATCCGGATGGAAGAAGAGATCCGCAGACTCGAGCGGGAGATGAAGCATGCGGAGGGCGATGCTCTGGAGGAGATGCTGACAGAGTATTCGACTCTGAACCACACCTTTGAGCTGGAGAATGGTTATGCCTGGAAGAGTGAGATCATCGGAGTGCTCAAGGGACTGGGATTTGAGGAAAATGAGTTTTCCAAGGAGGTGCGTACGCTCTCCGGAGGACAGAAAACACGGGTTTCACTGGGTAAACTTCTGCTTTCACGGCCGGATATTATCCTTCTGGACGAGCCGACCAACCATCTGGACATGGCGTCGATCTCCTGGCTGGAAAATTATCTGCTCAATTATCGGGGCGCGGTTGTGATCGTAGCGCATGACCGGTATTTTCTGAACCGTGTCGTTACGAAGGTAGTAGAGCTGGAATCAGGAAGGTCGATGGTATATCCGGGAAATTATACGGCGTACAGTGAAAAAAAGGCTCTGCTGCGCAGTGCTCAGAGAAAGGCCTGGTTAAACCAGCAGCAGGAGATTCGTCACCAGGAAGAAGTGATTGCGAAGCTGAAGCAGTTTAACCGGGAGAAATCGATCAAACGCGCAGAGAGCCGGGAAAAGATGCTTTCCAGAATAGAACTTCTGGACAAGCCGGCAGAGTTTAACGATGAGATGCGGATTCATCTGGAACCAAATATTCTCAGCGGCAATGACGTGCTGACGGTAACAGATCTGAGTAAATCTTTTGACGGCCGTCCGCTTTTTCAGCATCTGGACATGGAAATCAAACGGGGAGAACGGGTCGCGATTATCGGCAATAACGGCGTTGGCAAGACGACGATTTTAAAACTGATCAACGGGCTTCTTCCGGCAGACAGCGGAAGGATTGTACTGGGCGCGAAGGTTCATATCGGATATTATGATCAGGAGCATCACGTTCTTCATATGGAAAAGACGGTCTTTGAGGAGGTGCAGGAGGCATTCCCCAGGCTGACCAATACGCAGATCCGCAATCATCTGGCGGCATTTTTATTTACCGGAGATGATGTGTTCAAACGGATCGCCGATTTAAGCGGCGGTGAGCGGGGACGGGTGTCGCTGGCCAAGCTGATGCTTTCGGAGGCAAATTTCCTGATTCTGGATGAGCCGACCAACCATCTGGATATTATGTCCAAGGAGATTCTGGAAGAAGCACTGAAAAATTATACAGGGACTGTACTTTACGTATCACATGACCGGTACTTTATCAACCAGACCGCAACGCGTATTCTGGAACTGACCGAACGTGTGCTGATTCCGTATATCGGAAATTATGATTATTATCTGGAGAAAAAAGAGCAGATGAACCGCCTGTATGCCGCGGAGAGCACGCGGGAGGCGGGTGCCGGGGCGGCTGGCAGAGATGCGGGCGGAGTGCGCAGTTCAGAGGATAACACCGGTGCCGGCGGAAAACAGGACTGGAAGCTCCACAAGGAAGAACAGGCGAAAATCCGCAAAAGACAGAATGATTTAAAGAAAATAGAGGAAAGGATCCATGAGCGGGAGGTTCGTGACAATGAGATCAATATTCTTCTGGGAGAGGAAGAAGTCTATACCAACGTAGAACGTCTGATGGAATTGAATCAGGAGAAGGAAAATCTGAAAACCGAACTGGAAGCTTTATATGAGGAATGGGAGGTACTGGCAGAGGATACTGTCTGAACCGCCGCAGATACGGATGAAAAGGGGGGATTGAGTGATGAAGAATTCCTTGACAGGAGCGCAGGCCAAAGAGGTGGATCAGTATACGATCCAGCAGATCGGGATCCCGTCGCTCGTGCTGATGGAACGCGCGGCGCTGGCGGCGTCCGACGCGGCCTGCGAATTGCTGGATGCGGAGAAAAAGAAGGTTTGCTGGATTGCCTGCGGCAGCGGCAATAACGGTGCGGATGGGATTGCGATGGGAAGGATTCTTCAATCTCGGGGAGTACAGATTGTGCTGATTCTGGCGGGAAATGAGGAACATGCGACGGCCGAGTACCGGATCCAGAAGCAGATTGCGCAGCGGCTGGATATCCGTATGGTGACGTTGCCGCAGCTGCCGGAAGGACAGCCGGATCTGATCGTTGATGCACTTTTCGGCATCGGCCTTACGCGGGAGGTCGGAGGGTCATACCGCGGCCTGATTGAATGGCTGATGACAAAGCGGGAGGAAAACGCAGGGGTAAAAATTCTTGCGGTGGATATCCCATCCGGGATCCATGCGGATACCGGAGCGGTGATGGGGATCGCGCTGAAGGCAGAAGTCACGGTTACGTTTGGTTATACGAAAAACGGCCTGCTCCTGTATCCGGGCAGAAATTATGCGGGACAGGTAAGGATCGCGGACATCGGGTTCGTCGGGAGCAGTCTCAGTCAGAGCGGATCAGATGTGAAGTATCTGGAAGCGGAAGATCTGGCAGCGCTTCCCGTGCGCCGTGCGGACGGCAATAAGGGAACGTTCGGGAAGATTCTGATTATCGCCGGATGTGAGGGTATGAGCGGGGCTGCTTATCTGTCTGCACTCGCCGCATACCGTACCGGAGCCGGGCTGGTAAAAATCCTGACTGTGGAGGCCAACCGGATGATCCTGCAGTCGCAGATCCCGGAGGCGATTGTCGCGTCGTATGATCCGGCGCAGATGGAAGAGAATCCGGAGATGATTGAACAGCAGTGCGAGTGGGCGGACGCGATTATCCTGGGGCCGGGACTGGGGAGAGAAGCTCATGTGGAGATGCTGGTGCGTACAGTCCTGGAGTTTGCCTATGTACCGATTGTGCTGGATGCTGATGCGTTAAATACGATTGCCGACTATCCGCAGCTGGCACGGTATCTGACGGAAAATATGATTCTTACGCCTCATATCGGAGAGATGTCCCGGCTGATGGGACTGACTGCTGATGAGATTAAGGCGGATCCGATCCGTACTGCCAGAGAATACAGTGCGGATACCGGAGCTGTCTGCGTACTCAAGGATGCTTCCACGGTGATCGCTGATAAGGATGGCAGAGTTTATATTAATACCAGTGGCTGCAGTGCGATGGCAAAGGGTGGCTCGGGAGATGTCCTCACCGGCGTAATCGGCACCCTGATCGCTCAGGGTATGGAGGGGATTGACGCGGCGGCTTACGGTGTGTATGTGCATGGCCTCGCCGGTGAGCGGGCCGCACAGAAAAAAGGCTCAAATGGAATTCTGGCGCATGACATAGCGGACTGCATCGGCTGGTGAATGACAAAATTATCCATGGTTCAGGCAAAACGGATCAAATGAAATTGATGAAAGAGAGAAAAAATGAATCCATACACGAGAGTATTTGCACCCATTGATCTGGATGCGGCCATTTTTAATATGCAGTCGATGCAAAAGAACCTTCGGCCTGGGACCGGTATGATCGGCGTAGTGAAGACGGATGGGTACGGGCACGGAGCGGTTCCGGTGGCAAAAGCCATCGATCCTTATGTGAAAGGTTATGCGGTAGCGACGATTGAGGAAGCGGTCAATCTCAGAGCACATCGGATTACAAAGCCAATCCTGATTCTGGGCGTGACGCATCCGTCTCATGCGCAGGAGCTGATTGATCAGGAGATCCGTCCGGCGATCTTTACCACGGCACAGGCAAAGCCTTTATCAGAACTGGCGGTAAGCTGTGGGAAAAAGGCGAAGATCCATCTGGCTGTCGATACCGGGATGGGGCGTATCGGTATGTCTCCGGATGAAGAGGGGGTAAAGACTGCCTGCGAGATTGCGTCTTTGCCTGGAATCGAGATCGAAGGGATGTTTACCCATTTCGCGAAAGCGGATGAGACGGATAAATCTTACGCACAGAAACAGCAGGAGAAATATCTGCATTTCCGTTCACTTTTAGAGGCGCAGGGAATCGTAATTTCAATTCCGCATATCGCGAACAGCGCGGCCATCATTGATCTGCCGCAGGCACATCTGCATATGGTTCGCGCCGGTATCTCGATCTACGGCCTGTATCCTTCAGACGAAGTGGATGAGGGAAAGGTTGAGCTGAAACCGGTGATGGGTCTGAAAAGTTTTCTTACTTATGTCAAAACCGTGCCGGCAGGAACTTCGATCAGTTATGGCGGTACGTTTGTGACAGAGAAGGAGTCGAGGATTGCCACGGTGCCGGTTGGCTATGGCGATGGCTATCCGAGGGGCATGTCCAACCAGGGATATGTGCTGATTGAGGGAAAGAGGGCGCCGATCCGGGGACGCGTCTGCATGGATCAGTTTATGGTGGATGTGACGGAGATCCCGGAGGCAGAGATCGGATCAGAGGTAACGCTTCTGGGAACAGACGGAGAAGAGCAGATTACAGCGGAGGAGATCGCCCGCATCAGCGGCAGATTCCATTATGAACTGATTTGTGATATTGGGAAGCGGGTGCCGCGAGTGTATATTCAGGGAGGCAGGATTACAGGAAAGAAGGATTATTTCCGGGATCTCTATGAGGATTTTATGGAATGAAGCGTGCCGTGAGTTTGTGACGATGCGGCTCTTGCGGAAGACTTTTTTCCTGAAGGATTTCTTTCCGGAAGACTTTCTTTGGATGAGTATATCTTTTTGAAATTCGGTTCATACTATACTTATCAAAGTTAGTTTCGGAGAGGAAATTCGGATGCTGATCAGACGAGGAGATATTTATTACGCGGATTTGAGACCGGTGGTAGGTTCGGAGCAGGGCGGTGTGCGTCCGGTGCTGATTATTCAGAATGATGTCGGAAATAAGCACAGTCCGACCGTGATCTGTGCAGCGATCACTTCCAGAATGAATAAAGCCAAGCTTCCGACACATGTGGAACTGGATACGCGAAAATGCGATATGGTGAAGGATTCTGTGATTCTGCTGGAACAGTTGCGTACGATCGATAAGCAGCGGCTGAAGGAGAAAATCTGCCATATTGACGCAGAATTGCTGCAGAAAGTCGATCAGGCTCTGAGAGTAAGCCTTGAGCTGCCTACATAAAAACGTAAGCTGAGGCCGGTAAAATCGAGAGTCGGATGCGGGAAAAATCCCTGAGTAAATAAAATTGGATAAAAATCACAGCGGCGGCTCTTGCTAATAGAAAAAAAGCGTGTTAAAATTAACAAGTTATGTTTTGTGTTTTTTGGATGAAAAAAGAAACGCGAGATAGGAGGGTATTATGTCAGGACATTCGAAATTTGCGAATATCAAACATAAAAAAGAGAGGAATGATGCTGCCAAGGGCAAGATTTTTACGGTCATCGGCCGTGAGATCGCGGTGGCAGTGAAGGCCGGAGGCCCCGACCCGGCTAATAACAGCAAGCTGCGTGATGTCATTGCCAAGGCAAAGGCCAATAACGTGCCGAACGATACGATTGAACGCGGCATTAAGAAGGCGGCGGGCGATGCAAACTCGGTTGATTATGCGATGCTTACATATGAAGGCTATGGTCCGAGCGGCGTGGCGATCATCGTGGATACGCTGACCGATAATAAAAACCGCACCGCTGCTAATGTCAGAAGTGCCTTTACCAAGGGCGGCGGCAATGTCGGTACGCCGGGAAGCGTTTCCTTTATGTTTGATAAAAAGGGACAGATTGTCATCGATAAGGAGGAATGCGATCTGGATCCGGATGAGCTGATGATGATTGCTCTGGATGCGGGTGCGGAGGACTTTTCGGAAGAAGAGGACAGCTACGAGATCATTACGGATCCGGACGATTTCAGTCAGGTCCGTGAGGCGCTGGAAGCGCAGAAGATCGAGATGGCTTCTGCGGATGTCACGATGATCCCTCAGACATGGGTGGAGTTATCGAATGAAGACGACATCAAAAAGATGAATCGCATTCTGGATCTGCTGGACGACGATGATGACGTGCAGGCAGTATATCATAACTGGGACGAGTAAGATCAATCATGCCGGGAAACCTTGAAAAATGTGAGGTTTTCCGGCGTTTTATTTTGTTGTGAGATCATAAAATCTCTTTTTCTGATTATTTCGGTTTATCTATATGGATTTAAAACGTTTCGAACATACAAATACATCCCATAAATTCCGCAAATACACTTGTCAAATATCCGATATAATGCTAATATGATGATAAATTTATAGGATGAATCCGGAGGGAAAAGATGAAACTGGTTGATGTCTTGATTATTGGCGGGGGTGCGGTCGGAAGCGCTGCAGCCAGAGAGTTGTCCAGCTACCGTTTAAAGATTGGTGTGCTGGAAAAGAACCTCGCCGTCTGTTACGATACAAGCGGACGCAATTCTGCCGGCGTG
>JAJBUA010000072.1 GCA_020860565.1 Clostridiales bacterium | reverse complement strand
ATTATATCCAATTCAACAAAAAAAGGAACCGGGGTTGCCAGTTCACATTCCCTGTTCCTTTATAGACACTCTGGCCGCGTATTCCTTCGGACTGCAGCCAACGTATTTTCGAAAAACGACGTTAAAATATTTATAATCGCGAATTCCACACTCCCAGGATACATCCGAAACAGACAGACCCCCTGCATTCAACAGTTCCATGGCTTTCTGGATACGAAAACGATTAAGATATTCGTTGAAGGTAGTGCCCATCTGTTTCTTGAAACGTTTGTTTAAAAAAGTTTCACTGTAATTCAGTGCTGCCGTTACATCCTGCATCGTCAGTTTTTCTTTGTAATGTTCGCGAATGTATTGCAACATGGCGAGGACGATTTTATCCTCTCCGTAATTTTCCGGAAGGAGTTTTGTCTGTTTTAAGTCTTCCGATTCCCGCAGGCGATCCCTCCAGTTGTGACGGATCTGACATTGTTCTTTTGCTTCTTTTACTGCCTCCCTGAGTTCTGCCATTTTTAAGGGCTTAAGCAGATAACCGATCACGCCATACTGAATGGCGGCGCGGGCATATTCAAATTCAGAATAACCGGATAAGACAATCGCAGAATATATACATTCGTTGTAAGTCTCTTTTAGCATACCCAGTCCATCCAGTACAGGCATGTTAATGTCCACCAGTACAATATCCGGGTGAAGGCGGCGGATCTGATCGACTCCTTCAACGCCATTACACGCTTCTCCGACAACGGTGCATCCCAGATCTGCCCATGGCAGATAGACCAGTCCCTTGCGGATGATGTCTTCATCTTCTGCTATCATTACCCGATACATGTCTGCACTCCTTCCTGTTCAATACGAACCTCTACTTCAAAACCTCCACCTTCCCTGTTGCGGATATGAAGGCCGCTTTTATTGCCATATCGGAGATGCAGCCGACGGGACAAATTACGAAGACCGATGGAAGCAGAACCCGTATCATGGTCATCCAGAGAACGCCGGAGCGCTTCTGCCGCTGTCTCCTCCATCCCCGGTCCATCATCCCGTACAAAGATGACTAACATCTGATCCTGCTTGACAGCTGTGATTTCTATCTCCAGATACATATTGTTACGAAACCCATATTTGATGCTGTTTTCGATCAACGGCTGTAATGTCAGTCTGGGAACGATGCACGATTCGCAACAGGGATCGATTTGTATATGGCATTGAAAACGCTTCCCGAACCGGCAGTTCTGAATATCCAGATACCGCGCAATGTAACTCATATCCTCTTTGAGGGTAACTTCACTTTTCGAGGAGTTGGCACTATAACGGAGCAGATCGGTAAGCTGTGTGATCAGTTCGCCGGCTTTTTCCGCATCAAAAATCGCCAGATTGCGGATAATTTCCAGAGTGTTGTACAGAAAATGCGGATTCATCTGCGCAGTCAGCTGTTCCATCTCAATCCGGCTGTTTAAGCGGATCAGTTCGGTGTTCCGATCATTCAGAGTCTGGATATGATCCAGCATATAATTGACCTGATACGCCACTTCGCTGAACTCGTCATCGGTTTCCAATAAAATCCGGTGGGTCGGGTCTTCCTTGCGGATAATACGAATCTCCCGTACCAATTTGCCGATCGCAGCAGCATTATTTTCCGCCATCGATTTGGCCATCCAGCGTGCTGTGGAATACCAGATAATACCCATAATGATCAGAATCAGCAGACCAAGCGCCACCGTCCCACTCTTTGGATAATAGACCAGAGAATAAATCTTCGCAGACAGGGATGGAAGTTCCTTAGAGACAACCCAGTATCGTTCGTCTCTGTCCGATAAAATCCCGTGGCTGATTCCATAAAACTTATTTCCCGTCTCAATCAGAGACGGACGGCTGATGTACATAACGTTCTGCCGCTGGTCGGTGATGACTCCATCAAAATTGCTTTCCCATAGATAGAAGTTCCATTCACTTCCCGAGAGAAATAAAGTAATATAACCCAGAATTCCATCATCATCGAAGACAGGTTTCACGTACATGGTGTCGGCGTAATTTCCCACATCGTAATAAACCGCGCGGTAAATCTCGTTGGTGCCGGAATTCTTCACATTATAACAGATAGCGTTATTGTAATTGATCAGATAGGAAGTTCTCTGATCTTCACCAAGTGAAGTATAAACAATCTGCCCGGCATCATCCGAAATCAGAACCGAAGAATGCACTTCGCAATTTTCCTGGAAACGGCGAAAATGGTTTTTGAAACGATCCACTGCATCTGAGTCTTCTGTCGTGGCCGCCCTGTCGGTGAGAATCTGAAAAACCATATACTCCGTCTCCTGCTCAAGCAGAAACGTTCGCTCCTGTTCGTCCAGCCGCCGAAGAACATCTTCCAGCAGTTCCATATGAGATACCGCCTGCTGTTCGTTGCGCGCAAGCGTCAGGGCAAACTGACCCACCAAAAACAAAAAGCAGCTCAGTAAGACAGCCAGCATAATCTTCTTCATGGCAGACTGCTGCAGTCTTCGCTGGAATGTTCCAGGTTCTGTCTGGTGAGATTCGAAGGTGGTTTGTGTATGCATCATTTTCGTGGATGAACTCCTTTTTGATCATTCATATACTTTCCAGATGTAAGAAACAGCCGCTATTCCACCTGTTCAAATGAAACATTCCGGATCTGTAAATCAGAGGAAATCTCCAATGTCAGTTCATAGGTTCCTGCTATCTCCCCGCCTTCCCAGTTCCTCTTATACTGGAATACCATCGTTCCGCTGCCTTCCCGTAAAGCAATGATGTGAAATTCTGTGATTCCGCCCGTGCCTACCATACCATCGGTCTTGTCAGGCTCCACATATACGTCATAATCGCTGGCAAACTGATCCGGTTCTTTGGTAATCACCCAGGTATATCCCGTCGTTGCGTTAGAAGCCAGATCCAGAATCATCTTTCCGCCTGTCACAGTTGCGGAAAAATTTTCTCCTTCGAATATTTCCGTATTTGAATTCTCACTTTCATTATCTTCTGCTTTTAGCTCTTTGCTCTCACTGCGTGCTGCACAGGCCATAATAGATAATGACAGCAGGAATATTACAGCGAAACAAAACGTTCTTTTCATTTTCATAACTGCCCTCGTTCTTTGTCTATCATTTTATCTCCGGGAACCTATCAGGATCTCCATAAAAAATCCATAAACTGCGGCACCTGTTTTGCCCAGTCCGCTTCGCAGTGACGGCCATCCTTCTGCATCGTCAGCATTGTGGTTACATTTTTATCCTGCATGACAGCCTCGATGGCACGGTTACAGCGGGCAAGAGTTGTATCAAAATTGTCTCTTTGTTCTTCTGACTGCCAGCGTCCTTCCTGTTCTCCCCAACTGAGATATACCCGCATGTCAGAATTTAACGATGTATTCTGGATATCGCCCAGAAGCTGTCCCTGAAATGGCGTTACCGCACTGGACAGACAGGCTGCCTTCGAAAAGATCTGGTTATAACGAACCACTCCGTATATGCTCATCAATCCGCCCATGCTGCTGCCTCCGATGCCGGTAGCTTCCCGAAAAGAATAAGTACGGTATGTCCGGTCAATCTCCGGCTTTAATGTGTTTACAATCCATTCAAACGTCTGCTCTCCGATGCCGTGAAAAGTACCGAGAAATCCACCTTGGCAATCATAAGGACAATATTCTTTCAGGCGTTCCTGTCCCCTGTGGCTGCACTCAATCCCCACGCAGATCATGGGCTTCGGTCAGTGTAAAAAGAAATCTTTTAATCCCCAGCATGTACCATAGGTAGCATCACTGTCCAGGAACAGATTGTGACCATCAAACATGTACATCACCGGATAGCGGTCATCTACGATTGTAATACATCTTTGCAAAAGCGATACTTTCCCTTCCCGTACCCCGTCACTGGCTCAACAATGTCTTTCTTCACCATTTCACGAAGTAATCCGGAACTTCTTGTTGTCTTCACCCCAAGGATATGCTGAACGTCCGATCTGCTGAACACCGTTTGAGCGCCCAGTACTGCAAATAATTCCCGCACATGAACAGCCGTTTTCGATGTAAAAATTGGAAAACATTGAAGATCCCAATTTTGCCGGATATCGCATCATCTGCAGAAACCCGCAATTTTACTTTGATACTCTTCTAAAATCCGATAAATTTCCTCGTTCCCGTCCGGATTCTGATAGTGGACAGCCTCTTTCCTGATCCGCGCCCGGAACTCAATCTCCGCTTCCGCCGAGAACAAAAACCTTTCTTTTTTTCTTCGCACCTGAACAACTGACATTCTCAACTGGATCAGACGAGCCTGCATCAACGGAAACAGACAATAATACAACTCATCCCCCGCAAAGGAAAGATATCCTAACTGGTATCCCTGCGAATCCTTAACCATAAGCTTCCAGTTATGGAATGACGCCGGATAAACCAAATCGCCTTTTTGCAGAGACAGGATCCGGTTCGTCGTCTCCTTATCCTGTGTTTTCCCAATATAAGCGCGAAAACGGTAGATTTTTTGTCCGTCCGGATCAATGATTTCCGGCTCTGCGATCTTTTCCAGACAGTAGAGCGGATCGACGTATTGCATAGCAAGGCTATGGAAGAGTCGTTTCTGGAACGAAGCACGCAGATGGTCTGTCCCTCCGTTCATGCCGCATCGGATGTCTGCCCCATCCAGCAGTTCCTTACAAGTGTGGAGGATGCTTCGCAAAAACAGCAGAAATTCCTCTTCATCCGGATCCCATTGATACTTTCCGCGGGTGATGGTCTGATACATGCCATCGGTGTCGATCTCCATATGGTAGGGGCTGTAAATGTTACGGTCGGCAAATGCTTTTTCGTTAATCGGCGCGTTCCATCGAATTGCTTCCTCATCATCAAAAAGATTTTCTTTTTCACCAAAGAAATTTTTGTTTTTGAGGAAGGTATAGGCGGCATTGATCTGCTGCGCCTGTTCCTGATAATGAACAGAATCCTCCCCCACGGCGTCCGGATGGTATTTCCCGATCAGCCTGCGGAACTTGATTTTCGCGGTTCTTGCAGTATCATTCCCGGTAATCCCGAGTATCCGTTTTGCCTGTGCCTCGTTCATCTCGTCCTCCAAGCTTGCCTTTATGGCATAGTTTTTAGTCTCATCCAGGTGTGATGCCTAGTTCTCCAGCCACGCCTTCAGTTTCTCATCACTCTGCCCTCTGATCCGGATCGCCGAATGAACATCCGCTCCTTTACAGATCCGATCAATTAAACAAAAAATAAACCTGCGAAGTATCTTCCCTCGCAGGCTTATTATCTAAAATGCAGAAGATGGGAGTCGAACCCACAAGGTATTGCTACCACACGGACCTGAACCGTGCGCGTCTGCCAATTCCGCCACTTCTGCAAAACGTAAGTCTGAAACTTGAATCATCTAAGTCAGACGAACGGAAAATATTGTAACAGTTCTTTCTTCATTTGTCAACCATTTTTTAACAAATTCTGAAAGATGCATCAAGATAAAATCCATCAGGATGAAACCTTTCATGCAACTCCCCGAGTAGGACTTGAACCTACGACAGCGCGGTTAACAGCCGCGTGCTCTACCGACTGAGCTATCGAGGAATACCGTGTTAAGAGCCGCATCAGCAGTTCTTAACAACGATTGAGATTATAACAGATTCCTGATGAAAATGCAAGCACTAATTTAACATTTATTTTAATAATTTTGAACCGGACATTTAACTGCCCGGTTTAGCCAATCAATCAGTGCTTAGCCCTCAACGATCGCCTTGGTCTCGCGCGCGATGTAAAGTTCCTCGTTGGTCGGAAGCAGGATAACCTTTACCTTGGAGTCCGCTGTGGAGATCACGCGATTCTCACCTCTGCAGTCATTTGCCTCATCATCGATCTTGATACCGAGATAGCCCAGATACTCGCAGACAGCCTTCCGGGTATTCTTGTCATTCTCTCCGACACCAGCCGTGAACGCAATCGCGTCAACACCGTTCATCTCAGCAACGTAAGCGCCGACATATCTTGCAACACGAAGGACATAAGCCTCAAGTGCGGACTTGCAGAGTTCATTGCCCTCCGCAGCTCCCGCCTCGATATCACGGAAGTCACTGGAAACACCGCCGCTTAAGCCAAGGATACCGGATTTCTTGTTCAGAATATTGATCACTTCGTTGACATCCTTGCCCTCTTTATTGCAGATAAACTGAACAATCGCCGGATCCAGACTGCCGCTTCTGGTACCCATGATCAAACCTTCAAGAGGAGTCAGACCCATGGAGGTATCAACACACTTGCCGCCGATGGAAGCGGAAATGCTCGCGCCGTTGCCCAGATGGCAGACAATCACTTTTGCGGTCTGCGGATCCAGATTTGCCATCTTGATCACTTCGCCGGATACAAAAGCATGGCTTGCTCCGTGGAAACCATAACGGCGGAGACCGTACTTCTCATAATATTCATACGGGATTGCATACAGATAAGCCTTCGGCTCCATGGACATGCCAAAAGCCGTATCCCAGACAACAACATTGGGCTTGCCGGGCATCGCAGCCTCGCATGCTTCGATACCGGTCAGGTTTGCCGGATTGTGAAGCGGCGCCAGATCATAGCAGTCTTTGATGACTTTCTTCACCTGCTCGTCCACCAGGACGGAAGAGCTGTAATAGGTACCGCCATGCACCACACGATGTCCGATCGCAGAGATCTCATCGGTGCTCTTCATCACGCCATGCTCCGGATCTACCAGCGCGTCCATAACCAGCTTAATCGCCGTGGTGTGATCCGGCATCGGTTCCTGGACAACATAATTTGCCTTTCCTGCCGGCTTATGAGTCAGCTCAGAACCCTCGATACCAATACGCTCACAGAGACCCTTTGCGATTACGCTCTCATCATCCATATCGATGACCTGATATTTCAGAGACGAACTTCCACAGTTGATAACTAAAATTTTCATGGTTTACCCCTTTCCTGAACGGCTGTGCCCGACTGCCTTCTCCCCGTCTCGCGGATCTGTCAGGCGCCGCATTTGTACTCTTTTCTAATTATATACATACCGCCGAAGAGAAACAAGTAATTTTTTTGCAAAATATTGTATTTTTCCTGATACGGAATTCTTCTGTACGGCTTTTTATACAAAAAACCGGTTGAAATATTCGTAAAAT
>JAJBUA010000073.1 GCA_020860565.1 Clostridiales bacterium | reverse complement strand
ATTATTCGGTATTATTTCGTTAACAATATTTATTTTATCAATAAGTGCCGCATGTCCACATTCCTCCCCGGAATTATGTGTGTTAAAATTTCTCTTTCTCAACTTTTCTTTGTATTATAACCTATTTCTTGTTTTAATCAATGTAGAAGTTGTAAATAATAAACCTATTGTTACTGCTTCGTAACCGTAAAATCAATCGCAAATTTTTACGATTGATTTTACGACTGTTTTTGATTATTTAAATATTTGTTCCTGCAATAACCAAGTCGCTCTACCAAAACACTCTTTGAATATAGCGAAAGCCTCCGCTGGCAGATCGTGATTTCCAACGGAGACTTTCTTATTTTCGTCATATCGAGGCTCTAGCCCAAATTAAATTGATGTAATTGTGGTGTACGATCAAACCGTCCACCGGACGGTTTGCCTGCACGCTAAGGCGTAGTAAGCACCCTCCAGCCGCCCGGAACCCGCTGATTAAATCTTTGCTATTCTCTTGTTCAGTCATTTTTATTTACCCTTTCCGCTCGTTTTCCAATGTCCAGCTGACAATTTCCTGTTCGATCTTGCAGTCTTCCTCCAGCATAAATCGCATTTCTTCCAGATACTTTCCCTTTTCCAACATCGTTCCCGCCTTTTTCCGGTCATTTTCTTCCATACCTTTCCCATATTTCCGGTATTTTATCAATTCTTCCAGACTCATGTGTATCGGCTGAAAAGGAATCCCGGTCTTTTTCTTTAAGTGTTCTATGATCAGAAACCCATCCGGATCGAAATCTCCAAAGTGAAACCAGTGGATTCCCCGGTTCTGCTCCGCGATACGGATCAACAGGCGCTGTTTTGCCGTATTGTGATATCCGCTCAAAAACAGATAAAAATAATCTTTTTCCTTCATCCGGTTAAATGAGGTCAGATTCTCTATCGTCATCACCTGCGAATCATGGATGTCAATCCGCTCCAGGCCTTCCAGACTTTCCGAGGAATAAGCGACCGGTGTGTTTAAGGATACCTCCACCGGCGGCAGCCCGCGAAAAGTCAGCGTAGCCGCGCCTTTCATATACAGATAGGAAGGATTGCTGCTGATCCCATATTCTCCCAACAGAATCTGCTCTTTTTCCCGCTTATCGTCAACTCCGTCCAGAAGCTCCTCATAATCGCCATACTTCTGCAAGATACGGCACACGCGGGATCGGAATTTTTTCTCAAACAATTTGCTGTCGCTAAACCACACGATCGACAGTTCTCTTTCCAGAAGTTCCTGCTGATTTCCCAGTATAAAAGCGCATAATGACAGCAGTTCTCTGACTTCCTCCAGCTGATATTCCGGTTTATGTCCCGATGACAGCAAATGGATCTGTTCTGCACAGAATCTGGTCAGAACCGGGAATTTCCCCATATAGCTTTCATAAAATAAAATCTGTTCCTGGATCCAGGTATTTTTATCCTTTCTTCCCAGGATCTGATAACATGCTTCTATCGACTCCGGATTCAGCAGGATTCTTTTTATCACGGTTCCCTCTCGTTCCAGCCGGATAAACTCTTTATTCGCCAGCTCGTCCAGTTCCGCCTCAAATAAATGTACCTTTTCCACATCTGTGAAATCCGCATCATACTCCCGCATAATGATATCCGGAAAGATCGAAAAGGTCTGGTGCCTCCGATTTTCCTTTTTATACGTTTTACTATTTTCATATCGGTCCAATAATTCAGACAGCACTTTTCTCTGAATCATGTCCGGATTAAATTTCATCTTGCTTAATCAGTCCTTCCACAATATTGGTATAACGTCCGGTGATGACAAGACTTGCCGTAGAATCAATAAACTGGCCGATACTGCTGATCTTTTCCGGCGGTGCCGCATAGATCACCTGGAAACCGTTTGTCTCCAGATATTTCACCATCTGCTCGATCCGTTCCCGCGACAAAGCTGAAAACGCTTCATCGATAAACGCCAGTCTGGCACAGCAGTTCTGCCTTGGGTAATACTGCAGAAGACTCGCAGCCAGTATAATAAAATACGGAGTCTGTTTTTCTCCATTACTGGCCGATCCCTGTTTCTTTGATAAATCTGCCGTTACCTGCGCCTTCCCCTGATTGCTGATAATTTCCATATCATAAGAGAAATATTTCCGATAATCCGTATACTCGGTCTCATCCTCTTCTTCCAGTATGACACTCATAAATTCCTGGATATCATGCTCCATCTCCTCATCGTCACGCAGGGAATTCATATATACTTCCGGTGAACCCATATAATCCTGCAGCCGCCGGCAGATTCGGAAGAACACACCTCGATCCGCCTTTTCTTTCATAACAAACCGGTAAGTATCATTGCCAAATGGGATCTGCTTTAGCTCACGGTTAATTGCCTCGATCTCCAGCTTCGCTTCTGTTACAGTTTCATTGATCTCCGCGACAAAATCATTCATAAATGCGCTTTCCAGCCGCTTTGACTGCTCATCCAGCTGTGTTCTCACCTGCTCGATTTTCACATTCGCGATATTGCGGTACTGTTCCCGGTAAAATGGGATATACGCAGGTCCCCGCTGATAGAGATCAATCTGCGTAATTTTACAATAATCCAGCTGCGCGTTCTCCATATCCTGTCTGCTTTTCCCCATATCGCTCCGCAGGTCCATAACCGTCTTTTCCTTAATTACTCTCGCGCTGTCATGACGTTTTCGCAGCTTCTCATACTCCTCCAGCATCGGTCGTTTCCATTCCAGGTGTTTCCTGCATTCGCTATCATACTGCTGTTTCGTGACGTAGATTTCACCTGCCAGCCGCTTCAGCTGTTCCTCACTTTTTGCAATCTGTTCCCGGCATACGCCTGTATCCGCAGTATTTACCTCGTTGCGTTCCATCACCTGATCGTAATATGTTTTCGCTCTTTGCTGTTCCTCCAGCGCCGTCGTAAAATCCGGATTGCTCTTCACCCGCTCGATCTCCAGTCCGGTTTTCCTTTTCTCTTCCAACCGTTCAGCCAGCAGAGCAGGCGCGGAAAACTGATAGGCATCCGTCTTCCAGTCAGTATCATCTATATGATTTATCTTCTCTTCAACCTGAAAGCGCTTCTCCCGCACGGCCGGCAGCAGCTGATCCAGTTCCTTTTGCCTGCGCAACACTTCCTTTTTCTGCAGTTCAACTGCTTTTGATCCCAGACATACCCTGGTATCCTTCATATTCATCAGCGAAACCGCATAGCTCTTGGCCAGCGTTCCGTCCTGCATCATCCCTCCCTTCGGATGATCGTGCAGTTCCCTCAGATCATGGCAGAGATGGATCCCATTCAGCAGATAATTGGCATATCGTCGCCCGTAGATATTAGGGATCTCCAGCTGCTCCGCCGCACTGCCCGGTGTAACCCTGGTATCCGGCAGCTTGTCTGTCAATACAATCGTTGCCGTCATAATTTTATTATCATGCAGAATTTCCAGAGCCTGATGACAGTATTTTCCTTCCACTATGATATGGTAGCGTTTATTTCCGAGGAAAGTTTCAATGGCCATACGCCAGTCTTCGTTCAGTATATCCTGTACCAGTTCAGCAAAGGTCCGGATCTCCGTACGAATCCCTCTTTTTTCCAGTTCTCTGGCAATCAGCGCTTTTGCCTCCGTAATCGCTCCCGGTTCAATCAGGCGATTAGATTCCAGTCTTGCCATCTGTTCAGAAAGAGCATCCATCTCCGCTGCAAGTTGATTCTCATCGTCTTTCAAATGAACCTTTTCGTTCTGCAGTAATTCCTTTTTTCCACTGACAAAAATACATAATTGCTGAAACAGAGCATTCTTTTTATCCTCAGCGTATCCGGTTTCCGCCAGATTTCTCAGATATGCCCGGTCCGCATCCGCAGCGATCCCCTCCTCCAACAGCCATGATAATTTTCCGGTCAGAATCTGCTGCAGTTTTTCCAGTCGATGTGTCTCTTCCTTATATTTTCCAATCTGATGCTCTAATTCTGACAGATGATTTTCCATGGTCTGAATGCTCGCTTGCATTGTGGAAAACAGTTCATTCGATTCTGCTGCCTGCAGCCGCTCCATCGCGTACTTTAACTGCTCTTTAATATCCTCTTTTTGCTGTTCCAACGACTGCAGACGTTGCTTTAAGGTCTGTTGTTTTCGTTCTTCCTCTTCTTTTTCTTCTTCCTTTCCCTTAACCTCCTGATATAACAACATCAGTTCACGGATCCCCAGCATTCTCTCTTTCTTTTCATAATCCTGAGTTTTCCGCTCGATCTCCTCTAACTTTTCTTTGCCTGCCTGCAGATCCTGATACGACTCCCGTAATTTTTCAAAATGCTCTTTCTGCTCACGCAGTTCTTTCAGTGAATCCACCTTCCCAGGCTCAAGTACACATTCCTGAATAAACTGGTTAATATTATTTTCCGGGTTAAAAACCATCATTTTTAACAGTTTTGCCCGATATTTTTTCACATCACAGCGAAGCCCCAGTGATCGCAGCACCTGTTCGGTTCCTTTGTCGCGTCCCATATAATCCGATGATTTGATTTTATTTCCTTTGATCACCAGCTGGCGAAGCGGTGTTACGTAGAGCTTTTTCTCTTCCGTCCTGCAAAAATTAATCTCTTCCATCCGGGTATCTCTGCAGACAAACCAGGAGGAGACCACATCTGATTCATTTGCCGACTCCATGCCTACAGCAACCACCAGATACATATTCTCGATCGGCGACCAGAATTCCATCGCAATATAGCTGACGATCGCATCTTTCCTCAGATAACGATCTGCGCCATTGCTTTTTGTATCTCCACGTACATAGCCCGCAACCGTCCGGTCTCTGTCCTTCGCCGCTTTATTAAACTGGGTATTTCCCGTTAAAAGGTATGTCATAGCGTCCAGAATCGTAGATTTTCCGCTTCCGTTCACTCCGGTAAACAGAGTAGAACCCTCCAGACGTACCGTAATATTCTGAAATCGGGACCAGTTGACCAGCAGCAGTTTTGTCGCCGTCTTTCTATTCTTCTGACTCGCCTTCTTCTCCCAATTCATCTTCTTCCTCCTCGTATTCCTTTCCCTGCTTATCCTTCATTCTCTGATTGGCCGCTTCCACAAATTTTGTAAATTCATTTCCATCCAATGCAAACTGAAGAGAAGGATACAGCCGGATCAGGCACTCTGGTTCTCCCACCTTTCCCTGAACGTCAATCAGACAGAAACGTTCAAACAGTGCCAGTATCTGTGCCATCAGTGTTTTATCAAGCGGTTCCTTCAGACCATATTTTTCCATCTCGTATTTCAGATCTACTACCGATACGACTATGGACCGCGCCAGACTTCCCGATCGAATCCGATCGACATATAATGTCCACAGCGCGCACAGCACAAGACTCTCCGCTTTCTTTAAAACCAGATGATTCGTCTGTATTCTTCCGTTCTCAGATACATCCACACAGTTGCGCAGCATGATCACCCCATTATCCCGATCCAGTATCACGTCAAATCCGATATACCCGAAATATCGGGAAAATGGCTCCGGTCTCCTGGAAACAAAGAAATACGCCCGCTTATTATCCTCATCTTTGTCCCGGACAATAAAAGTTTGCTTTAGCAGCCGTCTGCAGATTTTCTGAAACTGTTCCTTTTCCGATGAAGTATAGCTTTCCCAGTATTCCTGCATCTGTCAGTTTTCCTTTCTGATGGTAAAATTATGTAGAATCATCTGCTCTGTTTCGATATACCCCTCCGACGGTTCAACGACATACCCATTTTCACCACCGTACGCAACCGCGGACAGACTTGCCAGTATATCTTTCCTGCTGTGGAGAGGGATCTGTTTACTGTCAATTGACTCCTGTCCTCCCATCAACTGTTCCACGTAAATTTTCATCTTCTCTCTGGAATATGGATTATATGCCTCTTTTTTCTGCGCCTGTCTCGCCTCTTCGATCTGTTCTTCCGTCATTTCTTCCATCTCTGTAACCGTAACTTTTCTGATCTGGCGCTGCTTTCTGGGATAACGAAGAGATTCCTTATCGATAAATTCATTTCTGTCTAACAAAAACAATCCATTCATGTCCTCAGGCATATTCTCTTTCATACCGATATCCTGCATTTCCTCTATGATATACTTAATGGTATTCTCCACGGATCCACGTATATCGGTTCCCCGGTTATAGATAAATCTCATCCGTCCTACGGCAACATGCAGATAAATGTTAATCTTGTGTTTGATGTCCTTCATAATCCGGTCATAATCGTCCGTAAGAAATCTTTTTGTGGCCTGAACGAGAATCGTCACTCTTTCTTCTGCTTCCTGTTCTGAAATTTCCTCTTCCTCCATACATCCGATCACCAGAAGCTCCGCAATTTCCGGATCAGACTGGAGCCGTTCCAGCTGCCTGCGAATAATTCCCCTGTAAACATGAATATTCTGCTGTTTGGTTAATCTGGTGTATTCCTTGATAAAACTTCCTTCACAATATTCGATAATATTTTCTGTCAGGCTTTCAAAAGTACCTTCGTTTACCATACGCTCGATGATCTTACGAATAAATGTAGATAATCGCTTTAAGGCCTTAGACAGCATTCTTGCGTTTCGATTAACCTGAATCAAGACATTGATATAAGGATCATTTTTCCACATTTCTTCATTTTGAAGGGTGTTATAGATTGTATAAATATAACCGGAGAATTCCTCTTTTTCAGGCTTTTTCAATTCAGACAAAAACTCAGCCAGACGAATTCCTGGTTCCGTCATCACGATATGCTTTTCATAAGTCATATCATCCGCTTCTTCTTCCAGCCAGCCAACGTTACGATCCGATAGCTTGCGAATCACAGCGCTTGCCATATCATTATAATTTCTGTTTTCAGAAGCACCGTCATCCTCAAGCTGGACATGATTTTCCATCAGATAAATTGCCAATGCGTCACGTACTCTGGCTCTGGGAATTCTGTAGGAAATTTCCCGATCATATTCATCATAAATCACCTGCAGGCAATCTGCATAGATCCGATGATTACTGTTGCTCGCAAGATAGTTGAAAAAGCCGCTTGGAATCACATCAAATAAATTCTGCATGACAACTTTCCTCGCTTTCCTGTACAACCTACTTATAACTCTGATAATAGTATATCATGAACTTCGTTCATGATCGCCATTCGCCGTTCGTCAAGAACATGCCTGCATGTTCTTTCCTCACTTTCGCTCATTATATCAC
>JAJBUA010000102.1 GCA_020860565.1 Clostridiales bacterium | reverse complement strand
TTGATCCCGCCTTCACGGGCGACGGTGAGAAAATAGCGAAGCACTCGAATTTCCATGGGTTACCTCCTCGCTTCGGGTTCTTAAGCAGATTGTGCTCATATATTGTTCCCTACAATCCGTTGAGAAATTTTTAGATTATCCGGGAACTGTTCCGAAAGCACCGGAAGCAGACTCCAGAGAGGGCCGGAGTGCAGGATTCTACCAGAATCGTATGCAGACTTTGGTCAAATCGACGTACCTGTGTCACTGCGTCTTCCGCACCTGACAAAAGTGTATTGGCATATTCGACTGCTTTCATCCCTGTCTCATTGAGTGAAAGCCGATTCTTCCTATGGACGAACAAAGAAACGCCAAACTCCTCCTCCAGATGGTGCATCGTGCGGGTTAAGGTGGGTTGAGAGATGTGCAGTTCTTCCGCTGCCTTTGATAAAGTACCATATCTGGCAAATGCGGCAAGCTGTTGCAGTTCATATAGATTCAGCATATTTTCTCTCCCTCCGGTTTTACTATTCATCAGAAGAATAGCAGATTTCGATATTGCTATTGTACATTCTTTTTGCTCTGCTGTAAACTCTGAATTGTAAACCAATCCGATTCGCAGACAGGAGGAAACCTTATGAATTATGTAACTTTGAATAATGGTGTAAAAAGCTGAAGACAGACTATATCTACCTGCTCCTGATCCACCAGCCCTTCGGCGATTATTATGGAACTTACAGGGCGATGGAAGAGGCGTACAAAGACGGCAAAGTACGAGCCATCGTCGTCTCCAATTTCTATCCCGACCGTTTTATTGATATCGCTACATTCTGTGAAGTCGTTCCGGCGGTCAACCAGATAGAAACGCATCTGTTCCAGCAACAAAAAACAGCGAAGTCCGTGATGCAGAAATATGGAACGCAGATCGAATCCCGGGGACCATTTGCGGAAGATATGGAAAAACTAGAAGCGCTTGACACCGCCCATGGCCTGTTTTTCTCCCATTATGATCCGCAGACTGTAGCGTGGTTCATGAGCGTAGCAAAATAGAAAAACTATATGACATGCATCTGGCAATCTGTAACTGTAAGAAGACAACAGGAAGCAAGATTGTCAGGTGCATGCCTTTTTAGACCCTACACATATATTTTATGCATGGATATATAAACATCACATAGATGTCTGCGCAACCATATAAACATACGTACTTACATGCATAATTTGAAGATATTTTCGATGTCCTTTGTATTCAGCGTGGTGATACTGTGAAGCACTCCGCCGCAATTTTCAGTTGCTTTTTGTGCCATTTCAGGAAGTTTATCTTCGGTGACGCCGAGTTTTGCCAGGCTGCTTTCCAGGCCCATCTTATTGTAGAGCCAGTCACTCAGCTCATCGATCGCTTTTTGTCCGCCCACCACCGGATCCAGTCCATTTTCTATCTGATACAAGCAGCGTAAAGCCAAAAGTAAGAACCAGCGCCAGATAAATAACGATAAACAGACCGCCGCCATCCTTGGCCGCCAGATACGGGAATCTCCAAAGATTCCCTACTCCCACTGCGCTTCCTGCCGCCGCCATGACAAACCCGAACTGGCTGCTAAAATTACTTTTCTTTGCTTTGTTATCCATAACCGTCTCCTGGTATTTATTTCACATTAAAATCTAATATCTCTCAGTACATTTGTTACCGCGTGATCGCAGTGTCCAATCGTCTTATCATTTCATCAACATCCGCCTTTTCGATCACAAGTGGCGGCACTACGCGGATTGTATGGCTCCCGGCGCCGATTAAGACCAGTTTCTGATTCACCAGAGCCTCTGTAATGATCGGTCCAACTGGAACGGTAAATTCCAGTCCCTGAATTAATCCTCTTCCACGATGGTCAGCAATGCAATCATGCTTCGCGGCAAGTTCTTCCAGTTTTTCCCATAAATAGCTTCCGATCTCATTCACATGCTCCACGATATGATCCTGTTCAAAAATGTCCAACACCTTCGATGCTGCCGCGCACACCAACGGATTACCTCCGAAAGTTGTTCCATGATCACCGGATTCCATTGCCGTTGCTGCTCTACCAGATGCAAGGAAAGCGCCAATCGGCATACCATTACCAAGCGCCTTGGCTACCGTCATAACATCCGGCTTTACACCATATTCTTGCCAGGCAAACATAAATCCGCTTCTTCCCATACCGCATTGAACTTCATCCAGAATAAGCAACGCATCACTCCGATCACAAAGTTCACGGATACCGCCGATAAATTCTTCCGTCGCCGGAAATATACCGCCCTCTCCCTGGATGGTTTCCATAATCACTGCACAGGTTTTATCACTCCATAATGCTTTCACACTGTCCAGATCGTTGTATTCCGCAAACCGGATATTCGGAAGTAACGGCGCGAATGGAATCTGATAATGATCATTGCCGGTTACAGACAACGCTCCCAGACTTCTCCCATGAAAAGAATGCTTCATCGCTATAATCTCATAATCCGTCCTCATACCCCGGTTAAAGGCATGACGTTTCGCAATTTTAAGCGCGCCTTCAACTGCTTCCGTTCCGCTGTTGGTAAAAAATACTTTATCCATGCAGGATGCACGCAGAAGTTTTTCCCCGGCCGCGATAGCCGGTTCATTATAAAACAGATTGGAAATATGATAGATTTTATCAATCTGCGCCTTCACCGCATCATTAAATCCCGGATAATCATAACCCAGCCCCATGACGGCAATCCCGGCTCCAAAATCCAGATACTCTTCGCCATCCGTATCATAAAGCCTTACACCTTTACCATGATCAAAAACCACCGGAAACCGATTATATATTTTATATAAGACCTTCTCGGCTTTATTAATGATCTGTTCCTTTTCCATAATGCTCCGCCTTTCCTTGCACCATTTATTCTTAAAATTATATCATGGCAGATAATGATAGCAATTGCCCGCATCCAGCAAAATCCCATTGCCAGACGCAGGCTAATATACCTGTCATAGCTTTATAGCAAACATTCGGTATCCAGCTTCCTACTCTTTCACCGCGACTGCCTCAATTTCACAGAGAAGATTTTTCGGCAGCGTTTTTACTGCCACACAGCTTCTCGCAGGTTTCGAGATGAAATATTTTTCATACACCTGATTAAATGCCGCGAAATCGTCCATATCAGCGAGGAAACATGTTGTCTTAAATACCTTACCGAAATCTGAACCTCCTGCTTCCAGAATCGCTCCCACATTTTTGCAGCTCTGCTCCGCCTGAAGTTCGATTCCCTCTGCTGCTTTTCCTGTCTCCGGATCAACCGGGATCTGTCCGGAAGTGTAAATGATTCCATTCACTTCAAAGCCCTGTGAATACGGGCCGATTGCGCCCGGCGCATTTTTTGTTTCAATTACTTTCACTTCATTATCCTCCTACTGATTTAAAATTTTATATTATTTTTCTTGTATTTCTCTTCCGATTCCTTTTCCAGGAAATACAACCTGCTTTTATAACAACTCCACCAGCAAAACGACCAGGCTGCAGGAAGCAGCTACCATAATCAGGCTCTGCCCTTTCCATGCCATGATAATCCCGATCAAAAGTGCTGCCACGCCGGCTATCTTTACGTTGGTCGCCTCGATAATGGCCGGGAATGTCATGACCGCCAGAGTCACATACGGTACATAGAACAAAAACGAGCGGACAAAACGGCTGCGGATCGGTTTCCGTATCAGCGTGAGCGGAAGCACACGCATCGCATAGGTCATCAAAGCTGTAACTATAATGAAGAGATAAATATTATGCATTTTCGTTTTCCTCCTTTATCGGAAACAGCCAGCCGGCCGCCGCTGAGATCGCTACCGTCAGAAGAATCGTTTTATTACCGCTCGACAATTCCGCCAGATAAGGCAGGATGCCAGCCAGGTAGCTTGCGGCAAAACTGATGATCACACAACCTCCGATTACTTTGTTCGTCCGGATCGGAGGGATAATAACCGCCAGAAACATCCCGTACAGCGCGACGCTCAGCGCACTGACGATACGCATGGGAAGCAGATTCCCCACGATAATGCCGACCGCCGTACCGGTCGCCCAGAAAGGCGCCGAACCCAGCATCGCCCCATAGGCGTAAAACGGATTTAAATAGCCCGGCCTTGCGATCTCGATGCCAAACAGTTCATCGGTTACATCCAGCCCCATCCCCAGACGATGGAGGAAAGACACCCCCGGTTTCAGCTTCTGGCTCATCGCGCAGCCCATCAGTAAATATCTGGCATTCGTCACCAGTGTCAGGATTGCCACTTCCACCAAAGACGCTCCGGCAGCAATCTGAGTAAAGAACGCATACTGGCCGGCTGACGCATTACAAAGCAGACTGGTCAAAAAACCCTGAAAAACCGTCAGTCCTGCATTTCTGGCTGCAATGCCCAGAGAAAACGCGACCGCAAAATATCCAAGACCGATCGGAAGCCCGTCTTTTACCCCGGCCAGAAATTCGCCGGTATTTACCGTTGAAATCCCGCTTTTTGTGTTACCAATCGGATTCACCATACTACAATATCCTTTCATGACTTCATCTCATCCCTTTTTCGATTTTTTATCATCACCGGACAAAAGACCAAACTGAATCGTGATACAGGTTGCAATAATCAGGAAGAACATGTAAAACGAATATTTCAGTACTTCCAGAGGCGATACGTCTGATAATGCAGTTATCATCAACATACCTCCGTCATGTGGCATCAGGGCCAGAAACGCGCAGCTGAAGATGCTGACCAGGCTCGCCAGACGTTTTGCCGGGATACCATACTTTTCTCCAATTTCTTTTGCCATAGGACAGGTAACGATTACCGCCAGCGTGTTATTTACCAGCGCGCCGGATAATACTCCTGTCAGAATACTGATCCCATATTCCGCTCCTCTGCGATTCGCAATCTTGGACGAAATCAGATCGACCATCCACTCAATACCGCCATACATACGAACCAGTCCGATAATACCTGACACCAGAACGGCCACAATACTGATACTGAACATGCCGGACATCCCGTCGCCAATCCCCTGAACAAACTGGAGGAAGGTACACGATCCCTCCGCCAGACCGATCACACCGCTGATGGCAATCCCCAGAAACAGCACCAACACTACCGGCATACCGGCAATAGCGGTTACCAACACGATAAAATATGGTACAATCTCCAGAATAGAATAGCTGCCCGACTCGATCACCCCGGCGCTGCCTCCTCCGAAAATCGCATAAAATATCACTGCCAGGATCGCCGCCGGCATCGCGATGAAAAAGTTCATACGGAACTTATCCTTCATTTCCGCCCCCAGTCCTTCTGCCGCCGCAATCGTTGTATCCGAGATCATCGACAGATTATCACCGAAATAGGCTCCGCCAATGACAGCCGCGCCAACGATCGCCACATTCAGGCCGGCTCCCTCCGCCACGCCCATCGCAACCGGAGCCATCGCCGCCACTGTTCCCATCGAGGTACCGATCGCGGTAGAAATGATCGCGCACAGCACGAAAACGCCAGGAACCAGAAACTGCGCAGGTATAATGCTCAGGCTGAAATTGACGATGGAATCCTTTCCTCCCATCGCAACCGCGGCTCCCTGAAAGCCACCCGCCATCAGATAGATCAAGATGACCATCATCACGCCGGAGCTGCCCATGCTCTGGCAGAAGACATCCATTTTCTTTTGCAATTTCATCGAAGGCTGCATGGCAAGCGCTACGGCAACGCCCGCAAGCAGCGCCACATGCCTTGGAAATTGATTAAATGGTTCCGGCGTACCGGTGAGTGAAAAATAAACTCCACACCCGATATAAATGAAAAGAAACACCAGCAATGGCAGAAAAGCAAATCCGCCCAATTTTCCCTTCGTGTTCTCTGTACCCATATGTAACCTCCGTATTCTTCCGAATCTATTCTCCCGAATTCCTTATTTCCCGATTAATCGTTCCACTTTTTATGTGCGTCAAATGCCTGTTTCAGCCGCTTTAAAGCCTCCTCTACCGTCGCCCTTGGACATGCCAGGTTAAACCTCTCAAACTGTGCTGTTTCCTGTCCGAACACCTTTCCGGAATCCAACCAGAGGTGAGCTTCCTCCACCATTAGATGTTCCAGCTCCTCGTCACTGAATCCATATCCGGAGAAATCCACCCACGTCAGATAGGTGCCGTCCGGATCTACGAAATGCGCCTGCGGGAAATTCTTTTCGATAAATTCTCCGAAATACTTCACGTTCTCATAAATATATTCCACCAGTTCCTCTACCCAGGCATCGCCTTTGGTATATACCGCCTTGACTGCGACCTGGCCCATCACACTCCCCTGGCTGTAGCCGGACGCCGCGTTTGCGTGACGGTATTTCGCACGTAATTCCGCATTCGGGATAATAACATTTGCCGGCTGCAGTCCTGCCACATTAAAGGTCTTTGACGGCGAGGTGTAGAGCACCAGATTCTCTCTGTATTTTTCGTCCATTGCCATAAAGCTGGTAAAGGTATGTCCCGGGAAAATGAAATCACAATGAATCTCATCATCCATGATAACCACGCCGTGATTCAGGCAGATATCCCCCATTTTCTCCAGTTCTTCCTTTGTCCATACACGCCCAACCGGATTGTGCGGGTTGCAGAGGATGAACACTTTCACATGGTTATCGGTAATCTTTTTCTCAAAATCCTCAAAATCTACCGTATATTTTCCATTTTCATATTTAAGCTGATTGTTGATAAATGTTCTTCCGTTATCCTCGATTACTTCCCGGAAAGGATAATAAACCGGCTGCTGGATCAGAACCGCGTCTCCCGCATCTGTGAATGCTTTTACTCCGGTCGCCAGGCCATATACCACGCCGCAGCCCAGAGTAACCGTCTCCGGATCTACCGTATACCCATGATGGATCCCAAACCACCGGTTCAGTGCCTCAAAATACTCCTCGTCCGGATCGGTATAGCCAAAGATCCCATGATCTACCCTCTTATGAAAATCCTCCAGGATCTCCTGCGGAAGTTTGAAATCCATATCCGCCACCCACAGCGGCAGCAGATCCTTCCTCCCCTTTCTCTTCATCGCGAAATCATACTTCAGACAACTTGTATGATTGCGATCTACAACCTCATCAAAATTGTACTTCTTACCCATAGCGCTTCTCCTTTCTTTTCGTTTAATCATTAAACCATCTTATAGTTGGAATTATATTCTATTTTAGCTCGGATGTCAAGAGTTTTTTGTTTATATATTCAACTTTTTCTTTTAGCACTCTCATCAGAGTTCTCCATCCCTCCTGCGGCTGGGCTCGGTCAGAAAAGGCTTCTTCCTTTCTCGCACATTGTTTTTATTTATGACCAAATAAAAATAAACATTGCCA
>JAJBUA010000041.1 GCA_020860565.1 Clostridiales bacterium | reverse complement strand
ATAATAAATTTATCAACAAACATCAAGCGCGCGAAGTGAAAAGATAACGAAAACAGTAAATTTTATTATTTAGGCCGGCAGAATGGTTCCGGCCGGAATCAGGAGAGAGGATCATGAAAAAACAGATATTGGCACTGGCATTGGCAGGTATGATGGCGTTGTCTCTGGCGGGCTGCGGAGGCAGTTCCAACTCCAGTTCGAGTTCAACTTCTACGACAGCAGCGGCGGCAGCATCGGGAGAGACTGAGGTAGCAGCATCGGGAGAGGCAGCTGCTTCGGATGTGGAGCTTCCTAAGAAGATCGAGATGCAGGTCCCGGCATCTGCGGGCGGCGGCACGGATGTGGTCGCGAGAGCTCTGAGCAGCTATATTAACAGCAATTCGGACAGCAATACGACCGTAGTCAATAATACGGATGGCAGCGGCGTTGTGGCGATGGAAACGGTTCGTACCGGCAAGGCGGACGGCAGTGAGCTGTTATTCTTCCATACGACAATGTGCATCAAGACGGCAACCGGCGTTTATGAGCATACCGGACATGAGGAGTTTAAAGTAATTGGGGCGGCGGCTCCGACCAACAAGGGCGGATATATTCTGGTAGTTCCGGCTGGCGACATTACGGATGTGGATGGCTTTGTCGAGGCGGCGAAAGCAGCCGGCGGGAACATGATGATCGGCGTTGAGACCGGCGGTTCTTCCCATATCATGGCAGGTATGCTGAGCAATGCTCTCGACATTGAGCTGAAATACGTGGAGGCCGGTGCGGATACGGATAAGCTGACTGCTCTGGTAGGCGGCAGCATCAACTGCGCGCTGGTTAACGCGAACCAGGCAAAGCAGTATATTGAGGCGGGCAAGGTGAATGCGATTGCGTGCTTCTCCGCTACCGATGAGGGCGGCAGAAATGATATCCTTCCGGATGTCCCTTCTTTCGCGGAGCAGGGTTATGACGGATGTGTATTCGGCACCTACTTCTACATTCTGGCAAATCCGGAGATGGACGACGCGACCGCACAGGCGATTTTAGCCCTGTTTGACGCGGCGGCAAAGGATCCGGATACCGCGGCTATCCTGGAGAGCGCAGGCATGGGCATGGAATTCGTACCGTATGAGGATGCGCAGTCAACGATGCAGGCTCAGCAGGAGTCTCTGAATGCCGTTTGTGAGGAGCTGGGTCTCAGCAAGTAATCCGTAACGGATGGAATCGAGGAGGTTACAAAGAAGGCACCTGACTGATTTCATATTCCATGATTGGAAGGGTGCCTTTTGTATACACTTTTTCGGAAAAGGTGTTGAATTTTATGGATGATATCAGGAATGATTTTTAGCAAAGAATTCTTTTGGGAAAGGAGCGTTTCTTATGAAATTCAAGAGAGATCAGGTTTGCGGACTGGCGCTGATCATCGTCGGGATTATTTTCGGATATCTGACGAGCCAGTTTTCCAAGCCGTTTACTCCGGAATATCCGGGACCAAAGCTGCTTCCGGCGATTGCCGTATTCGGTCTGATTGTGTGCGGAGCGGGAGTGTTTGGAAATGGCTGCCGCCAGAAAACAGATGATAAACTGCTGGTAGACCTGACCGGTTTTATCCGCATCGTAATCACCTTTGTGATTCTCTGTGTTTATGTGCTGGCGATGAAGTATGTGGGATTCCTGATTGCAAGCCCGATTGTGCTTTATATTCTGACGACTTACTTTTCAAAGGCGAGCAATCTGCCGACGAAGCTCTGGGCGCGGATTGTATTTTCGATCGCAGTCAGTCTGATTCTCTACGCAATGTATGTTCCGTTATTCGGCATGACGCTGCCGGGCGGCTTACTCTTTGATTAGGGGGGTGAGAATATGTTAGAAAATCTTCCTTACATACTGTCTCAGTTTGCGGTTCCGATGAATCTGATTCTGATGGTTGCGGGCACCTTTGTCGGCATTATCTTTGGAGCGATTCCGGGACTGTCGGGCACGATGGCGGTCATGCTTTTCATGCCGCTGACGTATACCATGGAGTCCGGTACGGCGATCATCTTCCTGCTGTCCCTGTGGATCGGCGGATGTTCCGGTGCCTTCATCGGGTCAGTGCTGCTGGGTATCCCCGGTTCTGCTTCTGCAGTATCTACGTGCTGGGATGGCCATCCGATGGCTCAGAAGGGGCAGGCATCCAAAGCGCTGGCAATCGGCATGACCGCTTCCTTTACCGGAACCTTCTTCAGCGCACTTGCGGCGGCTCTGCTTGCGGAAAAGGTGGCAGATTTTGCATTCGCGATGGGCGCGTGGGAATACGCGGCACTTTGTCTGGTGGCGATGACGATGGTACTGGCGATTTCCAAAGGCAATATGTTTAAGGGGCTTGCTTCGACCTGTATCGGACTGCTTCTGGCCAGCGTCGGGTATTCGCCGATTGACGCGGAGCTGCGTTTTACTTTTGGCAATATGTATCTGATGAGCGGACTCGGCATGATCGTCGTGCTGACCGGTATCTTTGCGGTGAGCCATATCATGGTGACTTTTGGCAAGGGGTTTGACCCGGCTCCGGAGGTGGACAGCAAAGGACTCAAAGGTTTTGGCCTGACGATCAGCGATATCAAAGAAGAACTGGTAAATATTATCCGTTCCTTCCTTATCGGTCTGGGCATCGGATTCCTGCCGGGCATGGGTTCCGGACTTTCCAATCTGGTTGCCTATTCCACGGCGAAAAATGCTTCCAAACATCCGGAAGAGTATGGACATGGCGCGGCAGGCGGCATCTGGGCGCCGGAGGTTGCAAATAACGCTTCGATCGGCGGTGCGATGATCCCGATGGCGGCTCTTGGTATTCCGGGAGACTCTACGACGGCTCTGCTGATCGGTGCGCTGACCATTCACGGACTGGAAATGGGTCCGATGGTATTTGCCAACAGCGGCGATGTGGTTTACCTGATGTTCTTTACAGTTATGGTAGTGGCGGCAGTCGTACTGGTAATGCAGTCTATCGGCAAGCGGTATTTCCCGTATATTCTGAAGGTGCCGAGCGTGTATATGTATCCGGCACTGCTGGTAATCTGCCTTGCATCCGCATATGTGGATTCCGGTAATCTCTATAAGTGCGGCATGATGATGGTATTTGCAGCGGTCGGCATCGCGATGGAGTTTGGCGGACTTCCGACTTCTCCGCTGATCCTGGCTTTCATTCTGGGACCGACGCTGGAGAAAAATATGCTGAAGGCATTCCAGTACAGCGGTACGTGGACGAGTTTCTTTACCCGTCCGGTGTCCGGAGTGCTGATGGTGATCGCAATCTTCTGTATCTTTTCGCCGATTATCCGCGCGATTATTGAAAAATCCAGAAAGAACGCATAAAGCTGCCTGACGATCAGAAACCGTATTAGAGATGTTTTAATGTATTAGCAGAAAATTGATCGACGGATGATGAAAAGTCGATACTTCGATGAGACAGAAAGGAGACAGGAACGATGAATTTTCGTTGCAGTCCTGCAATTAAAGATCCGGTAGCCACGCTGGCATACAGGCCGTGGACACTGGCAGTTGAGCCTTTTCAGGTGGCGCCGCATACATGGTATGTGGCCGGTCAGACCTGGGTTGGCTGTTATCTGATTGATACGGGGGAGGGGTTGATCCTGTTGGATACCGCGATCCCGGAGAGCGCTTATATGCTGGTGGATTCCATCTATAAACTGGGATTCAAACCGACAGACATTAAAAAGATCCTCATCAGCCATGCGCATTTTGATCACTGTGGCGCTGCGCGCCTGATGAAGGAGCTGACTGGCGCTGCGCTGTATATGTCCAGAGAGGACACCAAATTTATGGAGAAATGCCCGGAGGAAACTCTGGTGCTGGATAAGGATTCCCATCCGCAGGAGTTTACGGTAGATGAGTATTATGCGGATGATAAGCCGATCACGATGGGAAATGTGACGATCCGTACGATGCTGACGCCGGGACATACGATCGGCTGCACCAGCTTTTTCTGGACAGTGAAGAATCCGGCAAACGGAGAGGAATATGTGGTCGGCATGCACGGCGGCGTAGGCGCGAATACGATGAATGACCAGTATTACGCGACCAGCAAATATCTGACGCCGGATCTGAGAGAACGCTTCTTTGCGGACGCGGATAAGCTGAAACAGGTCCATGTGGATATCGCGCTTCCGAGTCACCCGAATCAGATTACAATCACAGACCGGGCAGGCACTTATACCGATGAGAGCCAGCCGTATCTGGATACCACAGTGTGGGAGGACTTTATCGATGAGAGAGTGCGCCAGGTAAAAGCACTGATGAAATAAATGGTATCACACTTCGCGCAAACGGGGAGGAGGGATGTGCTACATCCCTCCTCCCCGACTTTTATATGCACACGGGCGGATATGGAAATCTTGCAGCTAACGCTGCATCCGGGTCTACGCTCCGCTTCGGTCTCATACTGGTTGCTGAAACTTAATGATAAATGGCTTCCTCCAACGCTTCGATGACGATACGCAGTGCCTTGATGCGCGCATAATGTTTATCATTGGATTCGAGGATATGCCATGGGGCGTAGGATGTGCTGGTCTTGGCGATCATCTCGTCAACGGCCTGCTCATAAACGTCCCATTTTTCACGGTTGCGCCAGTCTTCATCGGTGATCTTCCACTGCTTGTCCGGATTATTCTGGCGTTCGGTGAAGCGTGCGAGCTGGGTGTCCTTGTCGATGTGTACCCAGAATTTGATAATAACCGCGCCCCAGTCGCTGAGTTCCTTTTCAAATTCATTCATCTCATTGTAGGCACGCTGCCAGTCGTTTTCACTGCAGAATCCTTCGAGACGTTCCACCATCACACGGCCGTACCAGGTACGGTCAAAGATCGCGATATGGCCGGTCTTGGGCAGCCGGGTCCAGAAACGCCACAGGAAATGGCGGCTCTTCTCATGCGGCTTGGGACTGGCGATCGGGATCACTTCATAACCGCGCGGGTCGAGGGCGCTGGTGAGACGCTTGATGTTGCCGCCCTTGCCGGCAGCGTCCCAGCCTTCATAGGCGATGATGATCGGGATTCGCATCCGATAGGCTTTATTATGCAGTTCTCTCAGGTGCGCCTGCAGCTGTTTTAATTCTGTCTTATATTCTTCCGGTTCGATGGTCTTGTTCAGATCAACGTCCGCAAGCTTTGGCATTGGGAGCAGCGGGAAAGTATTCTGAACCAGCGGGACAGTCAGGGTGTGGTTCTTTAATGCCATGTCGATCCCGGCTACGATGGTTTCCATCACCTGCAGTTCCGCCCATTTCTTGGATTTTGCGTCTACGACATACCAAGGAGAAGAAGCAGTGCTGGTATCATCGAGAAATGCATCGAATACGGCTTCACATTCATTATAATGTTTATTTTCCCAGAGGTCATATTCGTCTACCTGCCACTCGGTATCCCGGGAATCCAGCAGGGCGTCAAGACGTTTTTTCTGTTCTTTTTTGCTGATGTGGAAGAAGAATTTAAGCACGAGATAGCCGTTATCCGTCAGGCCGCGTTCAAAGCGGCGCACGGAACCGATGCGGTCACGGTAAACCTGGCGGTTCATGGTTCCCTTCAGAACACTGTGCGTGATTTCCGACATCCAGCCGGTGTCCATAAACAGGAAACGTCCGGCCTCCGGTATCTGTGAAAAATACCGGCACAGGAACGGCTTGCGCTGCTCATCAGGCGTCGGGTCATGCATGGATACCGCGGTGAAAAAGCGCGGATCCAGATTGCGGATAATTCTGCCGATCATGGTTCCCTTGCCGGCGGCGCCCCACCCCTCGAAGAGCACGACAACCGGCAGCTGGGTTTCTTTCATCTGCATCTGCTGAGCGAAAAGCCTGGTGTGCGCTGCTTCGAGACGTGCGGAAAGTTCTTCGTCGTCCGGTTTTAAAAGCGCGTTGTAATTGTCAATCATGGTAATCCCCCTTTATAAAAATGAATCCAACAGTTATACTTAGTTTAACACATTTTTATAAAAGATGTACCATTTTTGTAAAATAAATTTAGAAAAAATTGAACTTTTTGCTGAAAATTAACTTATCGATTATCTACCCTTTCCGGCTACAGGTCATGTTGGGAGAGCCGGTCCCAGGCAACCTCTTCCCATTTGGTGCCCGGTTTGCCGTAATTGCAGTAGGGGTCGATGGAGATGCCGCCGCGCGGCGTAAATTTCCCCCACACCTCGATGTATTTCGGATCCATCAGGCGGATGAGATCCTTCATGATGATATTGACACAGTCTTCATGAAAGTCGCCGTGATTGCGGAAGCTGAACAGGTAGAGTTTGAGGGATTTACTCTCTACCATGCGCTCGCCGGGGACATAGGAGATTGTGATTGTGGCAAAGTCAGGCTGTCCGGTAATCGGGCACAGGCTGGTAAATTCCGGACAGTTGAATTTGACAAAATAATCATTGTCCGGATGTTTGTTGATAAAGGTTTCCAGCACCTCAGGAGCATAATCATCGCGATACTTTGTGCGCTGGTTTCCAAGCAGAGTGATGCCTTCGGTTTCGGATGAGTTCCTTCCGGTCATAGGGAGGCCTCCTTTCCGGCAGATGACTGAGCAGATACAGAAGATTCTGTCCGGTTGGCAGAAATATCCCCGGAGCTTTTCGGGGTCATGGCAGGATCTGCCACTCCATTCGCGGCGAAGGCCGCCGCGCGGTCCCGGCAGGTGCCGCAGACGCCGCAGGGAACCTCGCCGCCCTCATAACAGCTCCAGGTGAGTTCATAAGGGACCTTCAGCTGTAATCCGATGCGGACGACGTCGGCTTTGGTGAGGCTGACAAAGGGAGCCTCGATGCGCAGCTGATTGCCGCTGCCCAGCCAGATGGCTTCGTTCATTGCCCGGTTGAAGGCTTCGCTGCAGTCCGGATAAGCGTTTCCGGCAGCGTCGTCACTGTGGGCACCATAGTAGATCAGACTGCATTCTCTGGAAAGAGCGATACTGGCTGCACTGGAGAGAAAGAGACCGTTGCGGAAAGGAACGTAAGTGGAGACTGGTTTGCCGCCGGTCTTTGTCAGCTGTTCCGCATAGGTTTCCTGCGGGATGTCCCCGGTGGAGCCGGTCAGCAGGGTGCAGTGGGTGTCATAATGAAAGATTTCCGCCAGGTCAAGTTCGATCAGCTCGACGCCGTAGTAGGCGGCGACCTTGCGGGCGGATTGGATTTCTCTGGAGTGCTTCTGGCCGTAGGTGATGGCCAGGGCAGTTACATTTTCTTTGGTGTAGCGGTCGACGGCGAGGCCGAGACAGGTTGTGCTGTCGACGCCGCCGCTGGTGAGGACTAATACTCTCATAATATTTCCTTTCATGGGTTTATGGTAATCATCCGTCCCGGAGAAGGAAAAATATCTTACGAGGACCGCTTGCGCTTAGACAATATGTAATGACCTCCGATTTGC
>JAJBUA010000112.1 GCA_020860565.1 Clostridiales bacterium | reverse complement strand
TACCTCTACATCTTGACAAAAGTCATTACATATCAGGTTTTCACGTAACGGTACTCCCTATGACGTGTCACTGGCACGTCATAGGGATACTAAGGCATAAGCTCGCAAAAGCCTGCTCGCTAAGTGCCGACGTGAAAAATGTCCTCTGCGGATATTCTTTCCCCGCAGAGACTACCTTGTTGGCATATGTCATTTTTCAAGGTGTTTCTCTTAAAACAATTTCATCAGTATCAGGCTCCACACCGGTATCGCGACGACTGACAGCAGCGTTGTAAAAATCACGATCTTACTCGCGAACTCCTCTGCCTGATGATATTTGGATGCCAGGATGACTGTCGTGCTGCCGGCCGGCATCGCAGCCAGAATGACCGCTACCGACGAGACCAGCGGATCCGTATGTGCCAGCAGGCATCCGGCCAGCACCACGCACGGGATAAACACCAGTCGGATCCCCGCGTAAAAAACATCCGTCTTTGTCAGCAGCGTCCGCAGGTCTGCGCCCGCCATAATTGTACCGATCAGAATCATCGTAACCGCGGTATTGCAGCTCGCGATACTGCTGATCGTCCTGCTTAAGAACCCGGGCAGCGGGATACCGGATACCATCAGCACCATCCCGATCACCACCGCGATAATGCAGGGATGAGTCACAACTTTTCTCACCACTTCTTTTTTGCTGCTGCTCTCCGTAAAATAAGAAAGCCCGGCGGACCACATGATGATCCGCTGCGGGATCAGATAAATCGACGCATACATCAGTCCCAGCGAACCATACAGTCCTTCGGCAACCGGATTGCCCAGCAGTCCCGCATTGGAGCAGAGTGTCGCATACTTGAGGACCTTTTTCTCCCCCTCCGGGAAGCGCCGGTAACAGGTCGCCGAAATCACCGTACAGAACAACTGCAGCACGATCGAAACCAGCAGAATCTGCAGGCTGCTCATCAGCACGTCGCGGCTCAGATCGATCTGAAATGCCTGGATGATATTGCAGGGTAAAAATACATCAATCACCAGATCCGTGATCACCCGTTTCCCTTCTGCTGTAATCAGTTCTTTTTTTCTCAGAAACCAGCCCAGGCCAATCTCCAGAAAAAGCATAATCTGTAAATTAAAAAGTCCCTCTAACTGCATGGCGCCGGCCGCTTCCCTTCCTTAGTAAGATTTTCCCAGATAATACTGCTGGTAATAATGCACTCTCAGCAGATCGAAAATCTTCATGATCTGGTAATTAAAATTAATCCCGTCGTAACGTCCCGGCACCCGCAGTACAAAATCAGCCATCTGGTGCTCCGGCTGTGCATAGGCCGGATTCTGCGTGATCAGAACCGTCTTCGCATCATTCACATGGATATCCTGATTCGCCGCCAGAAATCCGCGCATTGCCCGCCCGGTCGCGGAGATAAATAAAATCAGGTCATCTTCACTGAAATGCAGCGACTTATCAAAAGCGTGATACTGGTATACCGGCTTGCCAAAGGTGATCAGATCCGTCTGAAAATCCACTGCCAGGCTCATCGGATACAACGCTCCCACCAGAATCACCCGTCCGGCCGCATCAATCGACTCACAGATCCGCGAGATATACTGCAGCATTTCCTCGTCCGTACAGTCCTTATCCATATCCTTCACAAAATCTTCCGAACTCATGCCGATCATGCGTGCACGGATCTGGTCGACACGGGTGATCTGATGCCGTACCAGACGCTCATGAAACGCCGGATAATCTGCAAAACCCAGTTTTGCGATAAAGGACAGAATACTCGACTCCGGGATCCCGGACTCCGCGCTGAGATCTGCGAGCGACCAGTCCTCGATCTGCTGATAATGCCCTACCAGAAAGGTGCAGAGCAGAAAATCATCATCATAAGTCAGCGCACCATTCAGAAATTTAAGAATTCTTGCCAGTAATACATCCATAATACTCTCCTACTCCTCTTCCGGAAACTCCGCCTTTTTAATCACATAAACCGACATATCATTTAAGCAGATACAGTTTAACTGACCTCTGGGGAACGGTCCCAGCCCCCCGTCAATCCCGATCTTATCATGATGAACCGGATCCTTCCAGATATCAAAACACTCCTGACTCGTATGCAGATAACAGGTCGGCGTATGCCCGAAGATGATCAGCTTATCCTCCAGAGCGGGCGACATGTAAAACCACTCCCGCATCCACGCGCACTCCTCCTCGGTCTGCTCGTAAAGCGTCTTTTCCGGATTGATGCCCGCATGGATCAGGACAAACTTCTGACCCCCGATCTCACGTTCCACAAAGTCAGGACAGGAGTTGACATAATTTACCATACCTCGATAAAAATCCTTCTTCGCAAGGTCAAATTCTTCTTCCGTCATATCCGTCCGCCCGATATAATCATGGTAGCTCTCGATCGTCTTGCCGCCGCCATTATCCTTCCACATACGATGCTGGAAAGACTTTTCATCCTCTGACATCAGCGCGTCCCGCATCATCAGTTCATGATTGCCTTTCAGCAAAAAGATATTATCCCTGTGCTGCCACAGGAAACGATAGATCTCCAGGCTGCTCGGACCGCGGTCACAACAGTCTCCCAGGATATACAGTTCATCTTCACTGCCAAAATGAATCTTTTCCAGCATTTTCAGAAAGATCCGGAAATGGCCGTGCAAATCCGATAATGCAAATGTCCTGCCTGCCATAGCTCCTCACCTTTCTTTAATAGCTCCCCTTTTTCAACAATTTCCGGATCCAGGCAAAGGTCTTCTTCTCTCCCTTATCTTTCAACATCTGCAGGATCGTTTCCAGCAGTGCCTGAGTCTCCGGGTGCATCGCTCCCGTGAGGAACGGCTTCTCCCGCTGATAATATTCCCATGCGCTCGCGTCGGTGTATTCTTTTCCCCGGTAGACGCGGGAAGCAGCGATCCGGTCCATAACCATCTCGATCACATAGTTGAGCGGCATCTTCGCTCCGGCCAGCCCGCCTGCCGCCCTTGAAAAATCAATCCAGTACTCAAAATGATGGCGGTTGCGTCCCTTATGATGAAGCCACGCAATCGAGTAACCCTTCTCCTCTCTCTCCACCGCGTTGGGGCTGCGCGTTCCCTGATAATACCGCATGCCCGTTATCAATTCGGTCGGGCTGTATTTGGACAGATCATGCAGCAGTCCCTGTTTATAGAGACCCACCTTAAAACAGTTTTCCATTACCAGAAGCTTATGCGTGGTGATGGTTTTCAAATGCCCTCTCATATTGTCCCACTTACTTTTGTCCACGCTTACTCCTCCTCCGTGCATAAATTCAAATCAGCCGCGGAAAAGCTTTCCGGCATCAGGTCTTTCAGCAGGTATTCTTTCCGTTGTCCGCTCTCGTCCGCCATCAGGATCCGGAACGTTCCCGGATCGCAAAATTCCATCATCACCTGACGGCACACCCCACAGGGCGCCGTCAGCTGCAGGCTGCCGCCCTCCGGACCGCCGACGATGGCGATCGCCGCGAATGCCCGGCAGCCTTCGCTCACCGCTTTAAAAAAAGCGGTGCGTTCCGCGCAGTTTGACGGTGTATAGGCCGCATTTTCGATATTGCATCCCTGATACACGGTCCCGTCCGCCGCCAGCAGAGCCGCACCCACATGAAAATGGGAATATGGCGCATAGGCTTTCGTCCTCGCCTCAATCGCCAGTCGGATCAGTTCCTGATCATCCATCTTTCAAACCGCCTTTCCATCTGCTTATCTCTGCTGTTTCTGCTCTTTTTGCACACATGCTCCGGTCCTTCCCGACTTTTCCCGATCCTGCCGGATCAGGATGCGCACCGCCTCAATCGCTGTGCGAACCGCCGCATCTGTATCATGAACAATGGGATTATCCAGACCGGCGTTTGCCCGCTCCTGATTTGCCATCACAAGGAGCACCGAGCCGACGCGCACGCCCAGCGACGCACCAACGATAAAGAGCGCTGCCGACTCCATCTCCGATCCTTTGCATCCTAATCTGACCCAGGCGTTCCATTTCGCCTGCAGTTTGGCCGCCACCGGCTTTGTCTCCGGAGAATGCTGGCCGTAGAAGGAATCCTTGCACTGCACCACGCCCACATGGAAAGGAAAACCCAGATTTGCTGCCGCCTGTGCGAGCGCCCCCGTCACCTCATAATCCGCAGCTGCCGGATATTCGATCGGCGCGTATTCCCGGCTGGTTCCCTCCATACGCACCGCGGCGTTTGCCACTATCAGATCGCCGCTCATAACCGACAGCGCCATCCCGCCGCAGGTTCCCACGCGCAAAAAGGTATCCGCCCCACAGCGAACCAGCTCTTCCATCGCGATCGCCGCAGAAGGTCCGCCGATCCCGGTTGAGGTCACGCTGACCATTTCTCCGTCCAGCATACCGGTATAGGTGACAAATTCACGGTTGTCCGCGACTTGTCTCGCATCCTCCAGATAACGGGCAATCTTTACACAACGTTTCGGGTCTCCCGGCAGGATCACATACTTTCCGATCTCGCCCCGGCCGGTCTGGATATGATACTGTTTCTCCGGATTTTCAGAATAATTGATCATCACGTCACCCCTTTGTCCTGGCAATCTCCAGCAGTTCTTTTAATTCGTCCACAGTAATCGGATAGTGTTTGTTGCAGAACTGGCAGTTCACTTCAATCGTCTCTCCATCGTCAATCATCGCCTGCAGATCCTTCACTCCCACGCTGACCAGCGCCTTTTTATAATGTTCTTTCGAGCAGCCGCAGGCAAAGCGTGTCGGCATCCGTTCCAGAATCTCCAGACCAAATTCTCCCAACACTTCTTCAAGGATTCTCTCCGGAGTCATCCCCGCGTCCAGCATGGTCGTAACGGAATCGATCGATCCCAGTTTACGTTCCAGTCCGGCGATCATCTCTTCGCTCGCGTCCGGCAGAAGCTGGATGATAAACCCGCCGGCCTGACGCACGGTATTTTCTTTATTCATAAGAACCCCCAGTGCAACGCTCGACGGCGTCTGCTCGGACTCCGCGAAATAATAGGTCAGATCCTCGGCGATCTCGCTGGTTACCAGAATCGTCTGCCCGACGTAGGGTTCCTTCATCCCGATATCCTTAATCACACTGAGGACTCCGATGCCCAGAGCCCCGGCTACGTCTAATTTCCCTTTTTCGTTAGGTGGCAGGATAACCTGCGGATTTTCCGCATAACCTTTGACATTTCCCTTTGAATCCGCAGTTACCGTGATCGCGTGGATCGGCCCGCTGCCCTCCGCGCGCAGCGTCAGCAGATCCCGGTCTCCCTTCATCATCACACCCATCATCGCACCTGCCGTAAGCATCCGGCCCAGCGCGGCTGTCGCCACCGGACTCGTATTATGCGCAGCCCGCGCGTATTCCACCATTTCGCGCGTACTGGCGGCAAACGCACGGATCTGACCGTCGCCCGCTGTCGCGCGGATTATATAATCTGACATTATTGATTTCCTCCTGTACTTTTGCCCTGCTCCCGGACGATTACATAAACGCGCTCACTGTCTGTGCGCGGAGCCTCGTGCGTAAACGCGTCATACACCGCCACCAGCTCCATCCCCGCTTCCACAACTGCCTCGCGGACCCGGTTCAATTCGTAAGAACGCTGAAAATGCGTTTCCTCATATCTGCGGTATCTGCCGTCCTCCTCGCGGATAAAGAGCGTCAGTTCATATTCATTGATCTCAGTTTCTTCATCATAATAATTTTCCCAGATAAAGCTGCCCTCATCCCGGTTCTCCGCGATTGTCTGCTCCCCCAAGATCTCCCGGTATTTATACGGCGTATTTAAATCGAAGATAAAGACGCCGCCCGGATCCAGATAATTATTTGCCAGCTTCAGCACACGCACCAGATCGTCATATTCCGTGAGATAATTCGTCGAATCACAGATGCTGACAATCGCCCGCACGGTACCATAGAGTTCAAATTCGCGCATATCCTGCAGCAGATACAGGATGTCCGGCCTCTTCTCTCTGGCGGCTCCCAGCATTTCCTCGGAACAGTCCACTCCGATCATATCATACCCCCGATCCGCCAGCAGCGCCGTCAGTGTTCCTGTGCCGCAGCCCAGATCCAGGACAAGGCCATCCGGGACTCCGTATTCCCTCAGCAGCCCGGACAGATATCCGCACCACTCCTCATAGGGAACATTATCCATAAATAAGTCATAGACCCTGGCAAACTCCGTATATGCGTCCATCTCTGTGCCTCCCATGTGGCTGAAAAGTCATCTTATTTCCTTTATGCTGCAGCTCTGTGAAATTTCCCCATGCGCCCGTGCGCATAAAACAACAGAGGCACACCATGTTGCCTGGCTGCCCCTGCCGGTTTCACTCTTATGCGTTCTTTCCACAGCACTTCTTGTACTTCTTACCGCTGCCGCACGGGCACGGATCGTTCGGGAAGATCTTCTTGCCCTTACGGATGGTGCCGGATGCTTTCTGCTCCTTATACAGCTCTTTTCTGCGCTCCTCTGTCAGGATCGCATCCCACTGAGGCAGATTATACAGCCAGTCGGCCTTCGCCGCTACCATATTATAATAGAGCTTCTCCGGGTCAATCTCGATCTTAACCTCAGTGTCCTCTTCCATTGTCTCAATCGGATTTTCATAATCCTTCAGGCTCTCATTAATGCCGTCCAGAAATCCTGTCATAATCAGAATCTCGGTTCCGTACTTCTCCGCCAGTTCCTTCACCGTACCGGTCACAACCTGTGTCGGGTCGGCAAGCAGCTTCTCATAGATCCCTTTCTCGATCGCAAAATAGCCGTTCCAGAGCTGATCCTTCTTTTTATTATCCAAACCATCGCCATAAGCAAGGTTTCTCCAGTTCTCTAATAATGTCATGTTGATATCCTCTTTCTTAATAGGTTCTTTGTCTGGTTGTAGTATATACCACTCACGAAAAATTTGCAATTTTTTTCTCACAGATATGTATAAAACATTTCCGGCGGGGGATACTTTCATCAGTACCAAAGAAAAAAGAAATACTTATCCTCCCCTTTTTGATACCCTGTCTGCGGCAAAGGAGTCGCGGGCGGGGTATTTTTAAACTCCCCTTGATTTTACTGGGTTTTACGCGATTTTTCAATGTCAATTTTAAGCTCAGCAAGTTCGCCGTACCAATTCCATTTCATATACGGCTTTACATCAAAAAACCACCCGTCATTTCTGACTGGTGGTTTTGCATTCATACGATTTTATTTTCCCGATTCATTTTAAGAAAGATTCTTGTCTATTTTTCCTATTACATGCACATCAGATACCCCGTTTTCCCCTATACCTGTTTTTATTGTACCATCCGATGTGACTTCCTGCAACTTCGTTTTATCCCTAAAACGGAGCACACCATTTGGTGTGATGAACCTTGAAAGCTCAATATTTTAGCGCATAAAAATCCTGCACCACCATAAATCCGGATAAACCATCGCATCAGAAAGGAGAGGAACTATCACCGATTTAAAACCGTATCATCCGGCAAAAATCGTCATGATATTAACCTCCCCTTTTTGATCGGTAGTGTCAAAACCTACCTCGTTTTTTGTTGCTTAAACCTTGATTTA
>JAJBUA010000016.1 GCA_020860565.1 Clostridiales bacterium | reverse complement strand
AGAAGGAGGGATTTGAACCCTCGCGCCGCTATTAACGACCTGCACCCTTTCCAGGGGTGTCCCTTCAACCACTTGGGTACTTCTGCAAAGCACCAATGCCTGAACATTAGCTTTTATGATGTTTTATCTAACCGGAATTTAACCAGACTGATACAGTATATACTACTGTTTCCGATTTGTCAAGAATTAGTATTTCAAAATTTTGGTGTCTCATAGAAAAGATAAAACTGCTTCGACTCGATCGGTTATTACATATCAAATGGATATGAAATTGACTGATCAGAACCACTCAGAACCAACATCAGATACATTCTGACATCGATTCTCTGTAAACTGCAGCCCAATAGTTTCTCAACCCGATGAATTTTGTAAAGCACTGTATTGCGATGGATTCCCAACTTCTGTGCGATCTCTTTCGTCAATCCATCACAATAAAGAAATGTACGAACAAACGAAAGAAAATCCGTGCCATAATTCCTGTCACTCTCTTCCAAAGGCAAATACCAGATTTCCCGCAACTCTTCCAAAAGAGCTGTTCCCTTCAAAGACTGTGCAAGTCTGCACAAATTTGCTTCTGAACAGTTGTGAATTTCACACGGCAGTTTTTTTTCTGCCTGCATTAGTAGCAGTTTCCTGGCTTCGTCGTAACTGCGAAAAATTCCCCGCAGCCCACTATATTCCTCACCAATCAGATACAAAAAGTCTTTTTCTTCAACCAACGTTTGCAGATTCTTCCAGACTTCACTGTAATTTGCATTATGGAAGATGCTCACCAACCGATTATCAATCAATACAGTCGGAACAACTACCTGCATTTTTCGCCGGATCGCCAAAATTATCTGTTTTGCCTTTTGCCTACATTCCAGCGACTCAAAAAGCACCACTCGGTAATTGCCCTGAGGGAAAAAGCCTTCTCGTTGCAGTATTTCTTCTATATGTGTATCCCACTCTGATGCTGACAATGCAAGACGCAATGCCGTCTCCTGCGATGCCCGTAAAGGAAGGCCTTGTTCAATTACCTGAAATGCCGCCTGCATTAACCTTTCAATCGTTGCTTCTCCGGATGCTGAAAATAACGGCAGCTCAACTTTTGAACAAAACGAAATCACCTCTCGCGGTACAACCGGAAGACTTGTCCCGACCCTAACCACGAGTCCGCAACATGTGCCCTCAACAGCATAACGTGCAATTTGCAACAAATCCCCCAGTTTATTGAAAGCAACTCCTGAGACAAAGACCAATGTTCCACAATGTTTCACCCTCAGTGCTGTCGGCCGCTCTGTCACACAAACTGACAGAAGCGGTTGATCAAGACTTCTTTCTCCGGCAAGCAGCCGGACCTCTGTCTGATCTAAGCTTTCAAACCATGTTTTCAGTGTGGATTGCATTCTCGTTCACTTCCCTTTATCCCAAGGCAATTACCGTTTCTTCTTAATATTACTAAACCCGTTTGGGTACCTCTGTCATTACATTCTTCATTGCCTTGATAAACGCCTTGTTCTGCTCTTCCGTACCGATGCTCACCCTGTTAAATTTGTCAGGTGCCCCGATCATAATTTTCATTTCAGCCAGTTTGTTTCTGACCGCCTGAGAATCTCGATGTGCATCAAAATAAATAAAATTTGCCGCCGGTTTCACTACATCACATCCCATTTTTTTCAGTTCATTGCTCACATATTCCCGGTTAATGATATTCAGAGCTTTAATCTTCTTTATATAGTCCTGGTCTTCCAGAGCTGCTATTGCCGCCAGTTGGGCATTGCGTCCGACATTCCATGCCTGACAGGCTTTCATCAGTTCATCAATCAGCAGCGGATCTCCAATCGCATATCCGATTCGCAAACCGGCAAGTCCATAAATTTTTGAAAAAGTGCGCAGAATAATCAGCGGCTTATCATATCCTTCCTGTATCAGCCGTATCAAGCTATAATGCGTGTCATCATCAACATACTCAAAATATGCCTCATCTACGACTGCAACTACATTTTCAGGCAACCTGCGGACAAACTCCTCTACCTTCGAAGAGTTCACATACGTTCCCGTCGGGTTATTAGGATTGACAACAATCGCCATTTTAGTTCTGTTCGTGACAGCGGCCAACATCCCGTCCAGATCAAATTTATAATTCTTATCTACCGGCACCTCTATCCGCACACCACCGTTATCGCTCACCATATCCGGAAATGCTTCATAAGATGGCATACAATATACAACCTCATCTCCAGGATTGATAAAAACTTCCCCCAGCATATCAATCACTGCGCTCGAACCGGAACCGATCAGAACATGATCTTTCGTCAGCCCATAAATAGCCGCCAGCTTTTCTTTTATATCTACCGCATAGAAATCCTGATACATGTAACTTCCGAGTGCCGTCTCGACAATGGCCGCTTTGACTTTATCTGACATACCATATCCGTTTTCATTAAAATTCATCCGTATTACGTCCTTCGGCGTTGATGTCTTTTTTCTCGCTCCGCGGTTGCTCGCCGGCTTTGTTTTCATGCTCTCCTTTAAAAGTTCTGTTACGTTCAACTTTAACTGCCTCCTGCTTACTAATTCGATCTAGTTAATCACTGATTTTGGTATTCCGTTCACATATGAAATAAAATTTTCTATTGCCATATCCACGGCCCGAAAACGCGACTCTCTTGTCAACCATGCCACATGACCGGTAATTGTACAATTGGGCGCAGTCAGCAGCGGTGAACCGTGCATCGGAGGCTCTTCTGTCAATACATCCAGTCCGGCCGCGCTCACTTTTCCATTGGCAAGAGCTTCCGCTAACGCCTGTTCATCAATCAGAGCTCCTCTGGCAGTATTGATCAGAACGACTCCGTCCTTCATCATTGCGATTGTTTCCGCGTTGATCATTCGTTCTGTATCCGGCGTATGCGGCATATGCAGAGAAATAAAATCACTGCATGCCAGAAGCTCCTCGAGTGTATCCATTTGTTCCACAAAGTCATATTCGGGAGCTGATTTTTTGAACCGATCATACGAAACCACTCGCATCCCAAAACCATGTGCCATCTTCGCCAATGAAAATCCAATCGCTCCCAGCCCGATAATCCCGATTGTCTTTCCATACAGTTCAATCTGGCGTGTAACTGATTTGCAGAATTCTGCTTCGTTCTCAGGTTTTGTCCAGTCAATCATTTTGATCCTCGCATCATGAACGGCAATATGATGACACGTATCCATCAGCAATGCAAAAGCATATTCTGAAATCGTCTGTGAACCATAAACTGTATTCGTGATCACCACCCCTCTCCGATGGGTCATCTCCTTATCAAATGTCTCCCATCCATGACCAAGGGTAGCAATATATCTTAATCTGGGATGTCTGTCAAAAAAAGCTTCATTAATGATATCCGGACCAACCCAGACACCAAACACTGCCTCAGCATCTCCGATGAACTCGTCCAGTTCTTCCTGACCCGGGTAATAATCTGATACCAGAATCCGCAATTTCTCCACTGCTGACAGCTTCTCGAGTTTTTTCCAGTGTACTGTCAGTTCTCCTGGCGTAATGTCCGTCTGAATGATTTTTTCCTGTATCACAGCCACTTCCATATTCTTATATCTCGCTTTCCACCGCTTCAAATTTCTGTTCCTGAAGTCGGATTTCTTTTTCATGCCGCAAAAACATCTTCACTGCCGCCACGTTCAGCAAAAACTGTGTCGCAACCGCGGTTAGCCAGATTCCGTCAAATCCAAACAATTCCAGCAATAACCGGATCATGATCGGCGTCAAAACGACAGGATCAAAATATATCATAAACATCGAATAACGATCCTTTCCTACCGCGTAAAAAAAAGAATTAGCCACACGCACCAGACCAGTAAATATCAGCTGCGGTGCTGTCATCAGTACAGCATGAACACCGATCTGCGCAGCCTCATCCGAATAACCATAAAGTGCAGGATAGCATCGTGCCGTAGCGACTGTAAATAAAAAAAGCAACACACTGATCATAACAGCCGTCCCTATGGCCTTATTACGGATGCGGCGCATAGCAGCAAAATCACGTGCTCCATTAGCAAAGCTTGCCAGCGGCTGAAGCCCCTCAGCGACGCCAATCAGTAAAATCCGGTAAGAGCCAACTGTCGACGATATCAGTGCATAAGCGCTGACAACCAGTTCATTTCCTGTACTCAGGCATGCAACATTATGATATAAAATCAACAGGGACGGCGTCAGTGAAATCCCAAATGGTGAAACTCCTGTTCTAAAAATCCGTTTCCAGTACTCACCGCACATTTGGAACTGCCCAAATCTCAACGCATTATTCTTTTTTATTGTCAACAAAACCAGACAACCTGCCGTCGTGAATGCCTGTGCACACAGCGAAGCAATCGCTGCGGCCTCAATCCCGCAGCCCAGAATCGCCATCAGTATATAATCCATACTCAGATTGATCAATAAACCACTGACCATGATTACCATGGCGCTGACAGTCCTGTTGTCATTGCGTAGCAGCGGCGTCAGTCCACAGGAAAATATCTGAAGTGCCGCACCCGAAATCATAATCCGCACGTAGATTTGGGAGAGCCGCAGGAGTTCTCCTTCTGCACCCATCATTTTCAACAGCGGCGTCAGCAAAAATAAAAACATAATGGTACAAACCACACTTGCCGCAAGCAACGCCGCAATCACATTGGCACGGACAATATTTGACTCTTCATATTTGCCCTCGCCCTGTTTTGTCGACATTATGACCGCTCCGCCACAGCCAACCCCTGTTCCCACCGCGGTGACTACTGCAATAATCGGCCAGGCAACGTTAATCGCCGCCAATGCCGTCTCGCTGATCAGATTACTGACAAAAAGTCCGTCAATAATCGAATAAGCACTTTGCAAGAACATCGTTATCATAGACGACGTAACATACTTTGCAAATTTTTCATCCACAGATCCCGTTTTCATCTTACTCCTGCGAAGCCGGTTGAGATGCAACTGCCTGATCCATCATCTCGTCTCTCTCCTCCTGAGAGATCGTTGCCAGTACCGCATTGATCTTTTCTAACAGTTCACTATTTCCCTTCTGTACAGGAATGCCAAGATCCGTTTCTTCCTTGCTGACTTCGAAACCGTCTCCACCCTCAAAATCAATGATTTTCAAATTTGGATTTGTCATCAGAATCGATTTTGCCGACGGGTAATCGCAGGTAAAACCGTCAACTTTGCCAGAATTAACCGCCGAAACCATCGCTGCAAAAGTATCCAGGCCGGCTCCTTTGGTGGCGTAATCAGTTATCTGATCAAGCACATCATACCACACTGTGTTTAAAGATGATGTCAGGGTAGCTCCTTCAAAATCTGTCAGAGTCTGTACGTCTGCATATGCTCCATCTGAAGCAACCACAGCAACAATATCTGCATTATAATAAGGGTCAGAAAAATCTACACTCTGCGAACGCTCGCCTGTAATGCTCATACCGGCGATCGCACAGTCGACCTTGCCGGACGTAATCGACAGGATCAGGCCATCCCACTCCACCTGAGTAATCTCCAGATCCATATCCAGTTCATCCGCAATTTTCTGAGCCATCAACACATCATAACCGTTCATATAAGAGTCGTTCGTCGTGAGGCAGGCTCCATTCGAATCATCACCCTGCAGCCAGTCGAATGGCGCATAGTCAGCTGACATCGCAACTCTCAGTACCTTCCTCCCGTCGGCATTCTCTTCTTCCGACGATGTGTCAGCAGATGCCGAAGAAGAGGCTGAATCTGAAACTTTCTCCGCCGTTGAAGTCTGACTGGAACCTCCGCCGCAGGCGGCTAATGACAAAATCATTGCCGAAGCCAAAAATACTCTTATCTCCCTTTTCATAATTAATTTCCTCCTCTGATTAAGATGATGATTTTATTCCAGCAAAAACATTTGCCGTAATAACACATATAAATTTGAGTACAGAATTTATCCTGTTCATCCCTGTATAAATCGAGACAGAAATGCACGCGTCCGCTCATTTTTCGGATGATTAAACAGTTCCTCCGGCGGCGCATCTTCCAGAATAAATCCATTATCCATAAAGATTGTACGTGTAGAAACATCCCTGGCAAACGCCATCTCGTGTGTTACTACTACCATCGTAAGTCCGCCGGAGGCAAGTGATTTCATTACCTGAAGTACCTCTCCTACCATTTCCGGATCTAATGCCGATGTCGGTTCATCAAACAATAAGACTTCCGGTTCCATGGCCAGCGCTCTGGCAATTGCCACGCGCTGTTTCATACCCCCGGACAGCTGATGCGGCCTGGCTTTTACGTAAGGAGCCATACCGACTCTTGTCAGATACTTCATACACACATCCGTGGAATATTCCTTACTCTTGTGCTTAACAAGATGAACGCCTGCCATACAGTTCTCAAATACAGTCATATTATTGAACAGATTAAACGACTGAAACACCATACCCACCTGGGATCGAAATCGATTGGCACTGGCTGCATCATAAGGGACAGGATCCCCATGGTAGAGAATATCCCCCGATGTGGGTATCTCCAGCTGGTTAATGCAACGAAGCAGCGTAGACTTGCCGGAACCGGAGGAACCAATGATCGTAACCACATCGCCTTCATTCAAATCAAAACTGATATCCGCCAATACCAGATGATCGCCAAAGCTTTTTTTTAAGTTTCGCACACTCAACACCGCAGATTTCTCCTGCTGAACTGATTCCGTGATATTGTTTGTCATACGACTCATCTCTCCTTTCAGCCTTCTGTTGGCACTTCATGACTAATCGGCAGGACTTCATAACTATCCTTACCCGCCAGATAAATTTCCACCACTCGCAGCAGGAAATTAAATATCAATGTCAACGTCAGATAAATTGCTGCCGTGATGGTGTACGCCTCAAACATACGAAAATATGTACCGGCCGCGACTTTCGTAATATAAAACAGTTCCGTTACCGAAATCACATTCAGTACAGAGGTATCTTTAATATTAGCAACGAATGTATTGCCTATCTGAGGTGCAATTATTTTAAGTGTCTGGGGCAAGATAATGTGAATCATCATCGGAACATAATTCATTCCCAAAGCTTTTGCGCCCTCGACCTGTCCTGGGTCTATTGAATTAATACCACCCCTCACTGTCTCCGCCATATATGCTCCGCTGTTAAGCAGGATGATCAGAATCGCCGCCTGAAAAGAAGGAAGGTCCAGACCAAACATCTGCGAAAAACCGTAGTAAATAACCATTGCCTGGACAATCATCGGAGTGCCCCGAAAAATCGTCACATAGATCTTACTGATTACCCACGGAATAAACAATAAGGCTCTTTTGACTGGGTTTGTCTGATTTTTTATATCTGTTGCCTGGATAATCCCAATAACAAATCCCATCAAACATCCTAACAACGTACCCGCCAATGATGTCTCCAATGTTGTCAACAGTCCCTGCAAATAGTACGAATGATACTGCTGAATCAAAAAAATAATCCACTCAAAGAAATTACCCGGTGATCCTGTCATACATTACCCACCTTTCCGAATATGGATGGTTCCTCCGGCAAACTGGCGAACTGTTTTAACCATAAAAAGAAAGCGCTCCAGCTCCCCTTCAAGGAAAACTCAAGCGCCTTTGCCGTCCAAGATTCATCCGTTCTTGTTTAAATTCTTATAATTTGCAAATTATATC
>JAJBUA010000094.1 GCA_020860565.1 Clostridiales bacterium | reverse complement strand
TGAGAACTTCGGCTCAAGTTTGAAAAGAGCACTTGACAATTCTTTCCCAAATAAATACACTAAGAAGGAATGTGCGCAACAGATGCAAGGAAATTCGGAGGCAGAAAAGTATGTATGAGAAGGTTTCTACAGATCTTAAATTTGTAGAGCGTGAGAAAAAAACCAAGAAATTCTGGGAGGATCATCAGATTTTCCAGAAGAGTATGGACAGCAGGAAAGAGGGACCCGTTTATACTTTTTATGACGGACCGCCCACCGCGAACGGAAAACCACATATCGGTCATGTTCTGACCCGCGTGATCAAGGATATGATTCCCCGTTACCGTACGATGAAGGGCTATATGGTTCCGCGTAAGGCAGGATGGGATACGCATGGGCTTCCGGTAGAGCTGGAGGTTGAGCGGATGCTGGGGCTGGACGGCAAGGAACAGATTGAGCAGTACGGCCTGATCCCCTTTATTGATAAATGTAAGGAAAGTGTCTGGAAGTATAAAGGCATGTGGGAGGATTTCTCCGGTACGGTCGGTTTCTGGGCGGATATGGAGCACCCTTACGTCACTTACCATGATGATTATATCGAATCCGAATGGTGGGCGCTGAAGCAGATCTGGGAGAAGAGACTCTTATATAAGGGTTTTAAGATTGTTCCGTACTGCCCGCGTTGCGGTACGCCGCTTTCGGCACAGGAAGTAGCCCAGGGCTATAAGACGATTAAGGAACGCTCGGCTGTCGTGCGTTTTAAAGTGAAGGATGAGGATGCCTATATTCTTGCCTGGACGACAACTCCATGGACGCTGCCGTCCAATGTCGCACTGTGCGTTAACCCGGATGAAACCTATGTGAAGGTTAAGGCCGCAGACGGAAAGGTGTATTATCTGGGAGAAGCTCTGCTGGATCAGGTGCTTGGCAAGCTGGCGACTGAGAGTGCTCCGGCTTATGAGATTCTGGAGACATATACCGGTAAAGATCTGGAATATAAAGAATATGAGGCGTTATATGAGGCAGCGGCCGTTGAGGCGGCAAAGCAGCATAAAAAAGCGCATTATGTGGTATGTGATAACTATGTCACGATGTCTGACGGTACCGGGATTGTCCATATTGCGCCTGCGTTTGGTGAAGACGATGCGCAGGTCGGCAGAAAATATGACTTGCCGCTGGTAAAATTTGTGGATGAAAAAGGCTGTATGACAGCGGAGACACCGTTTGCCGGCATGCGTACCAAGCCGTCGGAGGCGGAATTAAAGAAAAATCCGCCGGCGGTCAGCGCAGATCCGGAAGTGCTCAAGGATCTGGATGCAAGAGGATGTCTTTTTGACGCGCCGAAGTTTGAGCATGACTATCCGCATTGCTGGCGCTGCGACACGCCGCTCATTTATTATGCGCGCGAATCCTGGTTTATCCGTATGACAGCGGTGAAGGACGACCTGATCCGCAATAACAATACGATCAACTGGATTCCGGAGAGTATCGGCAAGGGACGTTTCGGCGACTGGCTGGAAAATGTCCAGGACTGGGGCATTTCGAGAAACCGTTACTGGGGTACTCCGCTTAATATCTGGGAGTGTGAGTGCGGACATATGCATTCGATTGGCAGCCGTCAGGAACTTTTTGAGATGAGCGGCAATGAAAAGGCGAAGACCGTCGAGCTGCACCGTCCCTATATTGATGAGATTACATTCCCATGTCCGAAATGCGGAAAGACGATGCACCGTGTGCCGGAAGTGATTGACTGCTGGTTTGATTCCGGAGCGATGCCGTTTGCCCAGCATCACTATCCGTTTGAAAATCAGGAACTGTTCAAACAGCAGTTCCCGGCCCAGTTTATTTCTGAGGCGGTTGACCAGACCCGCGGATGGTTTTATTCCCTGCTCGCCGAGTCGACGCTCCTCTTTAACCGCTCTCCGTATGAAAACGTAATCGTACTTGGCCACGTTCAGGATGAAAACGGCCAGAAGATGAGTAAATCCAAGGGGAATGCGGTAGATCCGTTTGAGGCTCTGGAGACCTATGGCGCAGATGCGATCCGCTGGTATTTTTATATCAACAGTGCCCCGTGGCTGCCGAACCGCTTCCATGGCAAAGCCGTGCAGGAAGGACAGCGCAAATTTATGGGTACACTGTGGAATACCTATGCTTTCTTTGTGCTGTACGCGAATATCGATGAATTTGACGCGACAAAATATACGCTGGAATATGATAAGCTTTCTGTGATGGACAAGTGGCTGCTGTCCAAGATGAATTCGATGGTGAAGGCAGTCGATGAGGATCTCGACAACTATCGGATCCCGGAGGCGGCGCGTGCACTGGAAGCATTTGTTGATGATATGAGCAACTGGTATGTAAGGCGGAGCAGAGAACGTTTCTGGGCAAAGGGCATGGAGCAGGATAAGATCAACGCTTACATGACGCTTTACACGGCCCTGGTTACAACCGCAAAGGCAGCGGCTCCGATGATCCCGTTCATGACTGAGGATATCTACCGGAATCTGGTCTGCAGTATTGACCCGCAGGCGCCGGAGTCGGTGCATCTGTGCGACTTCCCGGCAGTGGATGCAGAACATATCGATACGGAACTTGAAAAGAATATGGATGAAGTTCTGAAGGTCGTGGTGTTTGGACGGGCAGCGCGCAATACTGCCAATATTAAGAACCGTCAGCCGATCGGTATGATGTATGTCAAGGCAGATAACGTACTGTCAGATTATTATATTGAGATTATTGAAGACGAACTGAATGTCAAGAAAGTGGAGTTTGTCCATGATGTCCGCCGGTTCACCTCCTACAGCTTTAAACCTCAGCTTCGCACGGTAGGTCCGAAGTATGGCAGGCAGCTGGGCAATATCCGCAAGGCCCTGTCTGAGGTTGACGGCAATGAGGCGATGGACCGCTTAAAGGCGGACGGCGCACTGAAGTTTACCTTTGGCGATACGGAAGTTGTTCTGACCGAAGATGATTTACTGATTGATATGGCGCAGGCGGAAGGGTACGTTTCCGAGGGCGATAACTATATTACGGTTGCGATCGATACCAACCTGACACCGGAACTGGTGGAAGAGGGCTTTGTGCGCGAGCTGGTCAGCAAGATTCAGACGATGCGCAAGGAAGCCGGATTTGAAGTGACCGACCATATTAAGGTGTATCAGGACGGCAATGAAAAGATTGCCGGGATCCTCACGGCGCATATGGATGAGGTGCTCGGGGAAGTACTTGCCGATCAGGTGATTCTGCGGCAGACGGCCGGTTATGTCAAAGAATGGAATATCAACGGTGAAAAGGTAACCTTAGGAGTTGAGAAAAACGCATGAGCGGAAATATCGTGCGGACGAGAGGAGAAGAGATAATTCATGAAACAGGCATTTAGCAAGGAAACATTTAAGAAAGCGGTAGTTGACAACGTTAAAAACGTTTCCCGTAAGACGATTGAGGATGCCAGCCAGCAGCAGATCTATCAGGCTGTTGCTCTGGCGGTAAAGGACATCATCATTGACGAGTGGATCGCGACCCATAAGCAGTATGAAAAGGACGACGCGAAGACTCTGTACTATATGTCCATGGAGTTCCTGATGGGCCGAGCGCTGGGAAATAACATTATCAATATCATGGCGCAGAAGGAAATTAAAGAGGCGCTGGATGAACTCGGCCTTGATCTGAATGTGATCGAGGATCAGGAGCCGGATGCGGCGCTTGGCAATGGCGGACTCGGACGTCTGGCAGCGTGCTTCCTGGATTCGCTGGCTACGCTGGGCTACCCGGCATATGGCTGCGGGATCCGTTATCGTTATGGTATGTTCAAGCAGAAGATTGAGAACGGCTTCCAGGTCGAGGTGCCGGATAACTGGCTGAAGGACGGCAACCCGTTTGAGGTGCGCCGTATGGAGTACGCAACTGAGGTGAAGTTTGGCGGCTATGTAAAGACCATTTATGAAAACGGCCGGAATCGTTATGTCCAGGAAGGTTATCAGTCCGTGATGGCGGTTCCGTATGATATGCCGATTGTCGGATACGGCAATAATGTCGTCAATACTCTGCGTATCTGGGATGCACAACCGAAAAATTCGTTCCATCTGGATGACTTTGACCGCGGTGATTACAAGAAAGCCGTGGAAGAGGAAAATCTGGCAAGAAATATCTGCGAGGTTCTCTATCCCAACGATAACCATATGGCGGGCAAGGAACTGAGATTAAAACAGCAGTATTTCTTCGTGTCTGCGAGCGTACAGCGGGCTGTTGCGAAATATATGGAAAAGCATGATGATATCCGGAGATTCCATGAAAAGAATGTTTTCCAGTTGAATGATACCCATCCTACGGTAGCGGTAGCGGAGCTGATGAGGGTTCTTCTGGATGATTACAATCTGGAGTGGGATGAGGCCTGGTATATTACGACTCATACCTGTGCTTACACCAACCATACCATCATGGCAGAAGCTCTGGAAAAGTGGCCGATTGAGCTGTTCTCACGTCTGCTGCCCCGTGTGTATCAGATCGTGGAGGAGATTAACCGCCGTTTCCAGCGCCAGATCAATGAGAAATATCCGAACGATCACAATAAGATTGCGAAGATGTCCGTGATTTACGACGGTCAGATCCGTATGGCCAATATGGCAATCTGCGCCGGTTTTTCCGTCAACGGTGTTGCACAGCTTCACACTGAGATCCTGAAAAACCAGGAGCTGCATGATTTTTATGAGATGTTCCCGGAAAAATTCAATAACAAGACCAACGGTATCACCCAGAGGCGGTTCCTGCTGCATGCAAATCCGCTCCTGTCGAACTGGATTACCGATAAGATCGGAAGTGAGTGGATCACGGATCTGTCGGCGATCAGCAAGCTGAAACTGTATGTGGATGATGAGAGATGTCAGCATGAGTTTATGAATATCAAGTATCAGAATAAGCTTCGTCTGGCAAAATACATCAAGGAACACAATGGTATTGACGTCGACCCGCGCTCGATCTTCGATGTGCAGGTCAAGAGACTTCATGAATATAAGCGTCAGCTGATGAACATTCTCCATGTGATGTATCTGTATAACCAGTTAAAGGATCATCCGGAGATGGATATGGTGCCGAGAACCTTTATCTTTGGTGCGAAGGCGGCAGCCGGCTATAAGCGCGCGAAGCTGACGATCAAACTGATCAATTCCGTTGCGGATGTGATTAATAACGACGCGAGCATTAATGGCAAGATCAAGGTCGTCTTTATCGAGGATTACCGGGTGTCCAATGCGGAGATCATTATCGCGGCAGCGGATGTCAGCGAGCAGATTTCCACTGCCAGCAAAGAGGCGTCCGGAACCGGTAATATGAAGTTTATGCTGAACGGAGCTCTGACAATCGGTACGATGGATGGCGCGAATGTAGAGATGGCTGAGGAAGTAGGCAAAGAGAATATGTTTATTTTCGGCGCGTCTTCGGATGAGATCATTGCGCTTGAAAAGAATCGCCAGTACTATCCGCAGGATATTTTCAATAATAACTATGAGATCCGCCGTGTGTTGATGCAGCTGATCAATGGTTATTACTCACCGAATGATACGGAACTGTTCCGTGATATTTATAACTCTCTGTTGAATACACAGTCCAGCGACCGTGCAGATATGTACTTTATCCTGAAGGATCTGCCATCCTATGCAGAGGCACAGAGGAAGATTGATGAGAAGTACCGCGATCAGAAATGGTGGGCAAAGACCGCAAAGCTGAATACGGCCTGCTCCGGCAAGTTTTCGTCTGACCGTACGATTGAGGAGTATGTAAAGGATATCTGGCATCTGGATCGGGTAAAGGTAGAATTGTAATTGCTGTTTATTAAAAAGTGAATCATTTGTCATGAACAAAAGAACCCCTTCATAGACTACTATTGGTTTATGGAGGGGTTTATGCGCAAACGGGCGGTGATGACGGTGATTCTTCTGCTGGTGCCGTGGATCATTTCATTTTTCTGGACGCAGGCCAGGGGAGAAGTCAGGGAAACGCGGGACGAGATCGAACAGGCAGTGATGCAGGAAAACAGGGGCACCGATCAGTCAGATATGTCAGCAAAGATGGAACGGGTGATACGGATTGATCAGGGGGACAAGGTACTTTACCGGAGATTGGAAGATTTCCTGCCGGGTGTCGTGGCATGTCAGATGCCGGATGAGATCGATGGGGGAGAATACGACCCGGAGGTGTGGAAATGTCAGGCAATTATCGCGAGAACCTATATCTGCAATCTGATGCAGCGGAGAACGGAGATTGATGAGGAAGAACTGGATCTGGATTATCTGGGGGAAACAAAAGGCCTGTCGGTGACGGATCAGACGCAGACGCTGCGTAAGCTTGCTCTGGCAGAAACATCCGTTAAAGCAACAGAAGGGATTGTGATGAAAGAAAATGAGCAATATATCCTGCCGATGTTTCATGAGATGAGTGCCGGAAGGACCCGTGCGGGAGGAGAACAGTTTCCGTACCTTTCATCGGTTGACAGCAGTTTTGATACGGAACGGGATGGTTATCTGCAGAAATTTATTTTCGGGAAAAAGGAATTTGCTGAAAAAATCAGCCGGGTCACGGATGCGGCTTCCGTACAGCCGGCAGATCTGCTCTCTGGAGTACAGATGATAAAAAAGGATGAGGCTGGGTATGTGGATGAGATCAAGATCGGGACAGGGACTTATACGGGGGATGAAGTGCGATATTCATTGAGACTGCCGTCCCCATGCTTTCAGGTGGAGGAAGATGGTGATGAGATCCGTGTGATCGTGCGGGGCCGCGGACATGGTTATGGCCTCAGCCAGTCTGGCGCGGACAGCCTGGCGCGGAAGGGATGGGGATATGAGGAGATCCTGTCTTATTATTATAAAAATATTACTTTGATTTTTGAATAAGGACACGGCCTTTGGTAAAACTACTACCGAGGTGATAAAACTGTGAAAAACAAAGTAAGTGAAATGATCAAGGACAAATTATTTCTTGTCATGCTTGTACTGGGCCTGCTGACAATTGTAGCTGCAGCGGGTGTGATGACACTGAGGAGAAGCGGCGGAGAACCCCCGTACATGGAGATGGAAGACGGAGACAGTCTGCTGGCTGAGAATGAGCCGCGGAATGCCGCTGACGAGATCGCCGGGGAATCGAACGCGCAGTCCGCGGGTCAGGAGACAAAAACGGCTAATACAGCGTCAAACAGAGAGAATCCGGATACGGTAATCCGTGAGGATACTTATGAGCCGGCAGAACAGGAACTTGCCGATACCGCCGGAAAACCAGCGCAGGAGGATGCGCTGGCGGCCGGAAGCGGCCTGAATGCGGCGACTGCATTTGTGCTGGATTTTGCGGATACCAGCCGGCTCGACTGGCCGGTCCGGGGCAATGTTCTGTTGGATTACAGCATGGATACGACGATCTATTTTCCAACCCTGGATCAGTATAAATGCAATCCCGCGATTGTCATTCAGGGAGAGGTAAGCGAACCGGTCAGCGCTCCGGCCAATGCCCGTGTCCTGGAAAAAGGGAGCAATGAAGAAATCGGGAATTATCTGTTACTGGATTTTGGAAATGGCTATACTGCAATATGCGGACAGTTAAAAGAAGTCAGCGTGTCGGAAGGTGAGTATCTGGAAAAGGGACAGATCTTGGGATATGTCGCAGAGCCAACCAAATACTATACCGTAGAAGGAAGCAACCTGTATTTTGAAATGAGACATGAGGGAGAAACCATCGATCCGCTGGATTATATGGAATGAGGGCTGGACACAATTACCGAGAAAGGCATGGGACAAAATAAATGTCCGATGCCTTTTTTTGTCATGCGCAGAGCCGGGCAGGGTATTTTGCAGCTGACGCTGCACCCGGATCTGCGCTCCGCTTTGGTCGGCGCTAAACGGATGTCCACCGGACATCCAGCGCCGCGCAGCGAGTATGAGGCAAAACCGCCTCCTGCTCGATCGCACAGCTGGATATGGAATCAGGAACAAAATGAAATGGCTTCTCATAATATTACATTACAGATAACAAAATAAAAGGATATTTCCAAAATGGATGATCATTGTATAAGAACACCCCGGACAATGGGAAGTAGCATAAGCCGTCCAAAACGTCCGGCTCCTCCCTGTATGGGAGAAGAATGTGGATATTGCTCTAATCCGATTCCAATCCGGCCGCCGCAGACACAGCCGCCGGTACAGATGCCGGCTGCCGGACAGATGACCCGGCCGGTGGAAATGAACAGACGGGAGAATGGGCTGCCGGTGCATGGATATCAGCCGCAGAAGGCAGAGGACGCATATGCCTCTCTTGCCATGGGGTATGTGCCGAAGCAGCGCTGGGGACAGACTTATCCGCCTGCACAGGGGCTTGATCGGGGAACTATTTTCCCGGAGCTTGACCGCCCATTTCTGACAGGGAGGTGCAGATCATTATGATGATGACGAGTGACCAGAAGAAGAAAGAGGAACTTTTAAATCAGATAGATCAGTATGGCTTTGCGATGGATGATATCTTACTGTATCTGGATACTCATCCGGATGACCGGCATGCGATCGAATATTTTCGGTGTGTGCAGAAGGCATATAAGGACGCCGTGAACGAGTATGAATCTATGTTTGGTCCCCTGACTTATGATCAGGAAAGCGAGGATGTATGGAACTGGATCAGCGGTCCATGGCCCTGGGAAGGAGAACAATCGTATGTGGAAATATGAAAAGCGACTGCAGTATCCGGTAAAAATATCGCAGCCAAACGCTCAGATGGCGTTATTTATCGCCAGTCAGTATGGAGGACCGGACGGTGAGATGGGTGCATCCATGCGTTATCTCTCCCAGCGCTATGCGATGCCTTACAATATGGCAAAAGCGGTTCTGACAGATGTCGGTACGGAAGAACTGGCACATCTGGAGATCGTTGCGGCGATCATTCATCAGCTGACGAAAGGACTGACCGCGCAGGAAATCAAGGATTCCGGGCTGGCACCGTATTATATCGATCACGCTGTGGGGATCTGGCCTCAGGCGGCGGGAGGAGTTCCGTTTCAGGCGACAGAGTTCCAGTCGAAAGGAGATCCGATTACGGATCTGTTTGAAGATCTCGCCGCGGAACAGAAAGCCAGATCCACTTACGATAACATTCTCCGTGTTGTGACAGATCAGGAAGTCTGCGATCCGATTCGCTATCTGCGTCAAAGGGAAATTGTTCACTTTCAGCGTTTTGGCGAAGCGCTGCGTGACGTTCAGGATCATCTGGATTCACGTAATTTTTACGACTTCAATCCGGCATTCGATAAAAAATCGTAAATTTACGAACAAAATTATTTAAAATGAATGATTTTTCAAACTAACTTTCTCATATAGGAATATCGCATTGAATTTTCAGGGAAATTGTGGTATATTGATATCGAACACGTTTGCAATTTCTTTGCAATGTGAATAAATGAGAAGGAGTGTTTACTATGGATTACATTCAGAATTACTCGCTGAAGGGGAAGGTTGCCCTGGTTACCGGTGCTTCTTATGGAATCGGTTTTGCGATTGCGAATGCATTGGCGGGCGCGGGTGCAACGATTGTGTTTAACGACCTCAGACAGGATCTTGTAGATAAAGGTCTTGCTGCTTATAAAGAGGCCGGTATTGAGGCACATGGTTATGTATGCAATGTTTGTGATGAGGATGCGGTAAATGCGTTTGTTGCTCAGGTGGAAAAGGAAGTTGGGGTAATTGACATCCTGGTAAATAACGCAGGCATTATCAAGAGAATCCCGATGATCGAGATGACCGCGGCGGAGTTCCGTCAGGTTATCGATGTTGACCTGAATGCTCCGTTTATTGTTGCGAAGGCAGTAATTCCGAGCATGATTAAGAAGGGTCACGGCAAGATTATCAACATCTGCTCCATGATGTCTGAGTTTGGCCGTGAGACTGTTTCCGCTTATGCGGCAGCAAAGGGCGGCTTAAAGATGCTTACGAGAAATATCTGCTCTGAGTATGGCGAGTATAACATTCAGTGCAACGGCATTGGACCTGGTTACATCGCGACCCCGCAGACAGCACCGCTTCGTGAGATTCAGCCGGACGGTTCCAGACATCCGTTTGACCAGTTCATCGTATCGAAGACCCCGGCAGGCCGTTGGGGCGAAGCTTCCGACCTTGGAGGACCGGCAGTATTCCTTGCATCCGATGCTTCCAATTTTGTAAATGGTCAGATTATCTATGTTGATGGAGGCATTCAGGCTTATATCGGTAAGCAGCCTTCCGGAAACGCGTAAGAAAAAAGCATAATGAAAAATCTGCCAGCCCCTCAGGCTTGAGGGGCTGGTGAATGGATACAGGACTGTGCGTATGGTTTTTGCAGCCGGAAAGGGAAACAGAGAAGGTTGATTCCTCTATTCCCCGGTATCATAATTTTTACGGAAATGAAAAATAAAGGTTGCAATTTTCAAAAATCGTGATAGAATAATGTGCGGAGGCGTAGCTCAGCCGGGAGAGCACATGCATCACACGCATGGGGTCGCAGGTTCGAACCCTGTCGTCTCCATTTAGTTCTCTGGGGATGTAGCTTAGCTGGGAAAGCGCAGCGTTCGCAACGCTGAGACCGCGGGTTCGAATCCCGTCATCTCCATCTTATCTCATAAGGACAGGTCTCTTATGAGATAAATTATTCATGTCATATATTTCTGATTTCGGTGTATTGCGTAGCTTGGTATCGCGGTCGGCTGGGGTGCGAGAGTTCGCAAGTTCAAATCTTGTTGCCCCGATTTTTGTCGTATTAAATAGATTTTTTATCGGTTATGTGTTATAGTAAAAGAGGTCTGCATGACCTGCAAAAATTCAAGAAAGGAGATTATTACTTATGAATGACGAATTGTTTACCGAGATGTATCATCTCATGCTGTCTATGAATGATCGTCTGATTCATGTTGAAAGTGACATGACTGAGTTCAAACAAGAAATGACCGAATTCAAACAAGATATGATCGGATTCAAGCAAGAGATGATTGAATTCAAACAGGAAATTACAGAAGAAATCGTTGAAATAAAACAAGAGATAACCGATTTGAAACAGGATATGAATAACCTCCAGCAAAAAGTGACCGATCTGGAACTGATGATCGAGAATGAAGTAAAGAGGGATATTCATATACTGGCCGAAAATCATATGAATGTGATAGAGAAAGTGAATGCGGCGATTCCGTTGGTGGATAAACAGGACCTGCATGATATCCAGATACGCTATGTGATCAATAAAGTAGATCAGCTCGAACGGGATGTCAGGCTGCTGCAGTCAGCTTAAATACATATCAGAACAGGAGAGAATCTTTCAGGGGTTCTCTTCTTTTTTTATGTGCACGGGCGGATATGAGGTGAAAAAACGCCTTATACTCGATCGTAGATTCATAAAACGTATACTTTTCCAAAATGTGCAGATAATACCTGTTGGAGGTTGTTGCTCATGAAAAGGTATCTTATCTGCTTATTTATATTTATCGCGGTCAGTATTGTCTGCATAATGACCGGGTTTTCGTTGGCACATGATCAGCGCATGGAGAAGCTTTCATCTGCAGGACGTGAGCCTTCGGTTCCGGAGGGAACGGAAAGCAGTCTGCCTGATGGTTATCCTGCGGCAAATCAGGAGCAGGTTGCTTATGAAACGGAAGAAACAGAGGAAAGTGGTATTGGTGGAAAATCAGAAGAATATTATCTTGTATGCAGGAACGGATTTTTGCTGGTATTTCAAAAAGACCGGGAAACGATCTGCCTCTATACTCATATTCCGGCCTCAGATTTTCCGGAAGCAGAGCAGGAAAAACTTCAGAGCGGAATCGGATTTTCCAGTATGCTGGAGGTACTTCACTATCTGGAATCGTACACAAGCTAAGAAACGGGTTTTACGAATCCGGCAGAGAGGAAATTCTTTTCTTATGAGAGATTTCCTTTTTATGAGATGAAAAATCAGTTGAAAAGCAAAGCCAAAGTGGATACAATAGGAAAGTATGATAAGAATTAATCAGATAAAGCTTCCGGTTGATCATGAGCCGGAGGCTATAAAGGAAAAAATATCAAAACTGCTTCATACCGCACCGCAAAATCTTTCGAATATTAAAATACGGAGAAGATCTCTCGATGCGCGGAAAAAGCCGGAACTTTATTTTAGCTATGTGGTTGATGTCACGGCAGTAAATGAAAAACGGCTGGTACATAAAGCAAATCATCCTCAGATACTGCTTCATAGGGAGACAGAATATCATTTCCCGGAATCCGGAGAGGAGCGTCTCCACGAGCGTCCCGTGATTATCGGAACGGGACCGGCCGGTCTCTTTTGCGGATATATGCTGGCAAAATATGGATATGAGCCGTTGATTCTGGAACGCGGCGAGGATGTAGATACGCGGCGTAAAAAAGTGGACAGCTTCTGGTCGGGAGGAGAACTTGATCCGCAGTGCAATGTCCAGTTTGGGGAGGGCGGAGCTGGGACGTTTTCGGACGGGAAGCTCAATACTCTGGTAAAGGATCCGGCTCAGAGAAATCATCTGGTGCTTGAAACCTTTCATCACTTTGGAGCGGATGAATCCATTCTTTATGACAGCAAACCACATATCGGTACCGATGTCCTGAGCGGGATTGTAAAAAATATGCGGGAAGAGATCATCCGGATTGGGGGAGAGGTGCGTTTTGCCAGTCAGATGACGAAACTCTGCCAGGAGAAGGGGCGTATCAGCGGGATCGTTGTGAAGGATTGGAAAAACGGATGCGAGATTACGATTCCGACGCAGGTACTGGTGCTCGCAATTGGCCACAGCGCGAGAGATACGTTTGAGATGTTGTCCCGCGCAGATATTCCGATGGCTGCAAAGGCATTTGCTGTGGGATTGCGGATTCAGCATCCGCAGTCCATGATCAATGATGCGCAGTATGGCCGGGAGTGTGTCCGTCTTCTGGGACCTGCCAGTTATAAAGTAACGGCACAGACTTCTTTCGGCAGGGGCGTTTATTCTTTTTGCATGTGTCCGGGCGGATATGTGGTCAATGCCTCATCGGAACCGGGGCGTCTTGCGATTAATGGTATGAGCTACCATGACCGGGCTGGTGTGAATGCAAACAGCGCTTTGATTGTGACGGTTAATCCTGATGATTTTGCGGATTCATCTCCGCTTGCCGGAATCGCATGGCAGCGCAGGCTAGAAGAACGGGCCTTTCAGGCGGGAGGAGGAAAGATCCCGCTCCAGCTTTACAGGGATTTTTGCCAAAATCGTATCAGTACGTCGATGGGCGGAATCCGGCCGGAGGTCCGGGGAGCGTGGACATATGGTAATCTGCGGGAAGTGCTTCCGGATGAGTTGTCTGCCGCTTTTATGGAAGGAATGGATGTTTTTGGCAGAAAGATCCGGGGATTTGACCGGTCGGATGCGGTTCTGGCCGGGATTGAGAGCCGTACCTCATCACCGGTACGTATTCTGAGAGATGAACGTTTTGAGAGTGAGTGGAAGGGATTATATCCCTGCGGGGAGGGAGCCGGATATGCGGGAGGTATTACATCGGCAGCCATGGACGGCATTCGTGTCGCGGAGGCGATCGCATCGCGGTATTCGCCGCGGCTGACGGACGGAGCTGTGAGGTGATCCTGAGATTATGGAAGATAAAAGGATAAAGAGTATGATCAATGAACGGGAAAATTTAAAAGATAAAAAACGGATCGTCATTAAGATCGGTTCTTCCTCTCTGACTCACCGGGAGACCGGGGAGCTGAATTTGTACAAGATTGAAAAACTGATTCGTATTATCTGTGATCTGAAGGGAGAAGGAAAAGAGGTAATTCTGGTATCCTCGGGGGCGATTGCCGCCGGACGCCAGGCACTGGGAGGAGAACGGCCAAAGTCCATATCGGAAAAACAGGCGTATGCTGCGGTCGGACAGGCGCGCCTGATGATGGTTTATCAGAAGATTTTTTCGGAGTACAATCAGGTCGCCGCTCAGATCCTGATGACCAAAGATACGATGATTCGGGACATCTCACGTTATAACGCGCAGAATACGTTCGATGAGCTGCTGCGGCTTGGTACGATTCCGATTGTGAATGAAAATGATACGGTTTCTACTCATGAGATTCAGTTTGGTGATAATGACCGCCTGTCAGCGATTGTTGCGGCCCTGGTTGGCGCGGATCTGCTTCTTCTGTTGTCTGATATTGACGGCCTTTATTCTGACGATCCGCGGAAAAATCCGGATGCGAGGTTTATCAGCTATGTGGAGACGATTACCCCGGAACTGATGGAGATGGGAAAGGATTCGTCCGGCAGCTCCGTTGGCACCGGAGGGATGTCGACAAAGCTGATGGCAGCCCGTATTGCTACGGACAGCGGTTCGGACATGGTGATTGCAAATGCGGACAGGATTGAGATTATCCATGATATCATTCAGGGAGAAGATATCGGGACATTGTTTATGGCACATGAAAATTATGATTTTGATTTGATGGAATATATCCATACAAGCTATTGAACCGGAGGAAAAGACGACATGGACGAGAGTCAGAAAAGGCTTGATCGTATTAATGAATTATATCATAAATCAAAAGCGGAAGGACTGACTGAAGCGGAAAAGGAAGAGCAGGCACGGCTGAGAAAGGAATTTATCGCTGTATTTCGTGCAAATATGAGGGCAAATCTGAATCAGATCTCGATTCTGGAACCGGATGGCACGATCACAGATCTTGGCAAAAAGCATGGTGGCATCAGTGATATTCGATCATAAGGATCTGACGAGTGCCAAAAAGGATCTCCGCAGACAGATGAAGGTGCAGAGGGCCGCACTTCTGGCAGAGCAAAAAGAACTTTGGGATCGTCAGATTTATGATAACGTTTGTAGCCTGGATCTGGTCAGTAAGAGCCGGATCGTGTACTGTTATCTGTCCTTTGGCAGTGAGATTGACACATCCGGACTGGTAAGAACTTTTTTAGACTCATCGAAAACTGTGGCGGTGCCCAGAGTAACCGGAAGAGAGATTCATTTTTACCAGATCGGTGCCTTGTCGGATGTCAGCCCCGGTTACAGGGGAATTCTGGAGCCGGTGGAGACGTGCCCGCCGGCAGAGAATCCGGATGCACTGGTGATTTTGCCTGGACTTGCGTTTACGCGTGCAGGAGACCGGCTGGGGTATGGCGGCGGATATTACGATCGTTTTCTTGCCGGAGAACCAGATCATCCGACACTGGCGCTTGCGTATCCTTTTCAGATTCTGGATTCGAGCCCGCGGGAAGCGGATGACCGCAGAGCTGACTGGATTATGACACCGGACGAACTGATCGACGCAGGGAAGGAGGAAGCTGCGGATAAGCTGTCTTCTGAGTGAACCGGCACAAATTTTACGGAAATCTGTCGATTTGAAACACCGATTGCATTTTTATTTCTTTATGTATATAATGGTAAAGGATTCTGCAAAGGCAGGAGGGAGACCTATTTTATGAATCAGTTATCGGAAACGATATGCTCAGAGCAGATACCGGCGGCCGAGCCGGAACGACAGTATGCTTTCATGAAAAAGATGAGGGAACTGACCCGGCAGCGGGAAGAGTCGCTTGGGCGCCCGCTTACCTGTCGGATTCAGACATTCGGCTGTCAGATGAATGCGAGAGATTCAGAGAAGCTTCTTGGCATTCTGAAACAGATGGGCTACCAGGAGTCGGATTCGGAAAACGCGGATTTTGTCCTTTATAATACCTGTACGGTTCGTGATAATGCGGATCAGAAGGTTTACGGCCATCTGGGGCAGCTTGTTTCGATCAAAAAAAAGAACCCGGAGATGGTGATTGCACTCTGCGGATGTATGATGCAGGAGACATCGGCAGTAGAAAAAATAAAAAAAAGTTATCGTTTTGTAGATATTATTTTCGGAACACACAATATCTATAAGCTGGCAGAGCTGATGTACAGGCAGGCAACGGAGAAAGATATGGTTGTGGATGTCTGGGATTCAGCGGGAGATATTGTGGAGGAACTTCCTGTTGAACGGAAATACCCGTTTAAATCCGGCGTCAATATTATGTTTGGCTGTGATAATTTCTGCAGCTATTGTATTGTCCCCTATGTGCGGGGACGTGAGCGCAGCCGGAAACCGGAGGATATTCTTGCTGAGATCCGCAGACTGGTTTCGCAGGGCGTGATTGAGATTATGCTGCTGGGACAGAATGTTAATTCCTATGGTAAGAATCTGGAGAAACCGATATCCTTTGCGGAGTTGCTGCGGCAGGTGAACGAAGTCGATGGCCTGCAGCGGATCCGTTTTATGACTTCCCATCCAAAGGATCTTTCGGATGATCTGATCGCTGCGATGCGTGAGTGCGATAAGGTGTGCCGTCATCTGCATCTGCCGGTTCAGTCCGGGAGCAGCCGGCTGTTAAAGATCATGAATCGAAGATACACCAAAGAACAATATCTTGCGTTGGTTGACCGGATTCGCGCGGCGATTCCGGATATTGCGCTGACAACGGATATTATCGTTGGATTTCCGGGCGAGACGGAGGAGGACTTTGAAGAGACGCTGGATGTCGTGCGCAGAGTCCGCTATGACAGTGCATTTACCTTCCTTTATTCCAAACGCCAGGGAACTCCGGCTGCCGGTATGCCGGATCAGGTGCCGGAAGAGGTGGCAAAGGACCGGTTTAACCGTCTGTTAAAGGAAGTGCAGCGGACAGCCGGTGAAGTCTGCGGACGGTATGACGGAGCTGTGCAGGATGTGCTGGTGGAGTGTCGGAATGATCATCAGCAGGGATATGTAACCGGACGGACGAGCGGTAATTATTTAGTGCATTTTCCCGGAGATGATTCGCTGATTGGTAAGATTGTACCGGTCAGGCTGATCGAATCAAAGGGATTTTATTATATGGGAATGCCCGAAAAAAACATGGAGGTTCAGCAATGAGAAACTACAGAAAACTCGCGATGATTTTGGCATTGAGCCTGGCGGCATCTGCCGCGGGAGCGGGGAGCGCGATGGCAGATGTGATTGTCGCGGGGCAGTCGAAAGAGGACGCATCGACGTCCGGACCGGGATCTTCCAGCACGGCCGTTACGGTTGCGCCGTCTGCTTCGGTGACTGTTGTGGATGGGGTGTCACCGTCTGCGGCACAGACAGAAACTGAGACATCCACTGCGGTACAGGCGCCGACAGCTGCGGTAGTCAGCGGCGGCAGCAGCGGGAGCAGCAGTATGCCGCTGGTATCTGCGGAGCCGGCACAAAACGCGGTTGAAAATGCGGTTACACTTCTTCCGGAGTATGGTTCAAATGGAGAACTTCTTCGTGTCGGCATGGTATTAAATGATATCAAGGGCACCATTACCTATGGAGTGTATGTCAATAACGGCGGATATCTTCCCTGGCAGGCAGACGGTATTCTCGCGGGAGGTACGGAAGACAGCACTCATGTGGAAGCAATTCAGATCGCGCTGACGGGGGATGCCGGCAAAACGTATGATGTCTATTACCGGGGTGTTTCGGCAAATGCCGGGCAGCATGGCTGGGCCTGCAATGAAGAATTGATGGGCACGGTTGACCGCGGTGACTATCTGACAAATCTGGAAGTCGTTCTGGTTCCCAAGGATTCCGGGGCTCCGGGCGATTATACGGGCAGATTTTATTCCAATCACAGTGAATATATCCATATTTCTGATGACGGTTCGACTTATGCCAATAATTATACCGGCTGGGTGGATCACGACCGTGCACGGTATTATTTCCTGAACGGACAGGCTGTGACCGGTTGGCAGTATATTGACGGGCTTAAATTCTACTTCAATAATTCCGGCGCGCTGATTATGGATGTAGATGATATCATCGGAAAGCAGAGCAGTTATATCATTAAGGTCAATAAAGAACTGAACTGCGCGACGGTGTATGCACCGGATGGAGACAATGGTTATATTATTCCGGTTAAATCGATGCTCACCTCCACCGGTGACGATACGCCGATCGGTACCTTTTATACTCCGGAGAAATATCGCTGGAGATTTATGATTAATGATACCTGGACACAGTATGCGACCCGGATTAACGGCGGGGTGCTGTTCCATTCGATTACGTATGCGTCGACAAGTCCGACTGATCTGATTACCTATGGTTATAATATGCTCGGCGTGACCCGGTCGCACGGATGTGTCCGCCTGACCTGTGCGAACGCAAAGTGGCTTTATGACAACTGCGCGCTCGGCACAGCGGTCGAAGTGTATAATGATTCAGAGGTACCCGGACCGTTTTTTAAACCTTATCAGAAATGGATTCCCGAGGATCAGACCTGGGATCCGACCGATCCGGCCTGCGCCGATATGTAAGGATATAGGAAAAAGGAGTTTATAACGTGGCAGGAACCGGGTTATCACCAATGATGCTCCAGTATATGGAGACGAAAAAACAATATAAAGACTGCATTCTCTTTTATCGTCTGGGTGACTTCTATGAGATGTTTTTTGACGACGCGAAGACTGTGTCGCGGGAACTGGAACTCACCCTGACGGGAAAGGAATGCGGATTGGAGGAACGCGCACCGATGTGTGGCGTTCCTTATCATGCTGTAGATAATTATCTGAGCCGTCTGGTACAAAAGGGTTATAAAGTGGCAATCGCTGAGCAGATGGAGGATCCGAAGCTGGCAAAAGGGCTGGTGAAACGTGAAGTGATCCGGGTCGTCACTCCGGGAACTATTACAAGCTCTGCGGCTCTGGATGAGACCCGCAATAATTATCTGATGGGGATTGTCTATCTCGGCGATAAGAAGATCGGGATCTCAGCAGCCGATATCAGTACCGGCGCTTATCTTGTAACTGAAGTGTCGTCGGCACGGTCTCTTCTGGAGGAGATCAATAAATTTTCACCGTCAGAGATTATTTATAACGACGCTTTTGCCATGTCAGGAATCGACCTGGAAGAGCTAAAGAACCGGCATACGTTTACCTCGTCCGCAGCAGATGCGCGATACTTTCAGGAGGAAACATGCGTCAGGCTTCTGCGGGAGCATTTTCATGTGAACAGTCTGGAGGGACTGGGCCTGGCTGATTATGATTGCGGAGTCCTTGCAGCCGGAGCGGTGCTGGGATATCTGTATGAAACGCAGAAAAGCACGCTTGACCATATGACAACGATTACACCGTATTCCTCCGGCAACTATATGGTGATTGACTCTTCGACGCGGCGTAATCTGGAACTGTTAGAGACGATGCGGGAAAAACAGAAGCGGGGAAGCCTGCTCTGGGTACTTGACCGGACGCATACGGCGATGGGAGCCCGGATGCTGCGAACCTGGATCGAACAGCCGTTGATTGAGAAGGCATCGATTCTGGAACGTCAGAATGCGATTGAAGAATTAAATATGAATTACATCAGCCGGGAAGAACTGGGAGAGTACCTGAATCCGATCTATGATCTGGAACGGCTGATCGGGCGGATCAGTTATAAGACGGCAAATGCCAGAGATCTGCTGGCTTTTCGTAATTCTCTGGCGATGATTCCGCATATCAAAAATATCTTAAGGGAATTTACCTGCAAAGAACTGAAATCTCTGGAAGAGGAACTGGATACTCTGGAGGATGTTCACGACCTGATTGAACGGGCGATCGTTGAAGAGCCGCCGATTACGCTGCGGGAGGGAGGTCTGATTCGCGAGGGATTTGATGAGGAGGCCGACCGTCTGCGTCATGCGAGTACCGAGGGGAAAGATTGGCTGGCGGATCTGGAAGTACGGGAAAAGGAAAAAACCGGCATTAAAAATCTTCGCATTAAATTCAATAAAGTGTTTGGCTATTATCTGGAGGTAACCAATTCCTTTAAGGATATGGTACCGGATTATTATATCCGTAAGCAGACGCTGACAAACGCGGAGCGTTATACGACGGACGAGCTGAAAAATCTGGAAGACGTGATCCTTGGTGCGGAGGATAAACTGGTTTCTCTGGAATATGACCTGTTCTGTCAGGTAAGGGATCAGGTGGCGGCTCAGGTTGTGCGGATTCAGAAAACAGCGAGAGCGATTGCAGCGATTGATGTCTATGTGTCGCTTTCTTCGGTTGCTACCCGCAATAATTATGTCAAACCGTCGATTAACGAACGCGGCATTATCCAAATCCGGGGAGGCCGGCATCCGGTTGTAGAAAAAATGCTGCGCAACGATATGTTTGTGGCAAATGACACATATCTTGATAACGGGAAGAAACGGATATCCATCATTACAGGGCCTAATATGGCGGGAAAATCAACCTATATGCGTCAGACGGCTTTGATCGTACTGATGGCGCAGATTGGTTCCTTTGTCCCGGCAGATCAGGCAAATATCGGTATCTGCGACCGTATTTTTACGCGTGTAGGGGCTTCGGATGATCTGGCGTCCGGACAGAGTACTTTTATGGTGGAAATGACAGAGGTCGCCAATATTCTGCGCAACGCCACGAAAAACAGCCTGCTGATCCTGGACGAGATCGGACGAGGGACGAGTACGTTTGACGGTCTGAGCATCGCATGGGCGGTGATTGAGCATATCAGCAATCCCCGTCTGCTTGGCGCAAAAACTCTCTTTGCGACGCATTATCATGAGCTGACGGAGCTTGAAGGCATCATGAGCGGCGTGAATAATTATTGCATTGCGGTAAAGGAGCAGGGAGATGATATTGTATTCCTGCGCAAGATCGTGAAGGGCGGCGCGGATAAAAGCTATGGGATCCAGGTTGCAAAGCTGGCAGGTGTGCCGGATTCGGTGATCCAGCGAGCCAAGGAACTGGTAGAAGAACTGGTAAGTTCTGATCTGGCATCAAGGACAAGAGAAATTGCCCAGTCAGGCGCGGTTCCTGCCGCGCACAAGTCAGTGCCGAAGCCGGATGATCTGGAAATGACTCAGCTCACACTTTTTGAGACAGTGAAAGAAGAAGAAATCATGAAAGAAATCCATGATATGGATCTGACGCAGATGACTCCGATTGACGCATTGAATACGCTGTACCGCATCCAGACAAAGCTGAAAAACCGCTGGGACGGAACATGACCGGCCATAATGGAGGATAAAAGGGTATGCCGAATATTCAGATACTTGATCAGAATACCGTCAATAAAATAGCGGCCGGAGAGGTAATCGAACGTCCGGCTTCTGTGGTGAAGGAACTGCTGGAAAATGCAATCGATGCAAAAGCGACGGCAGTAACCGTAGAGATCCGGGAGGGGGGAATTGGTTTTATCCGTGTGACCGACAATGGCTGCGGGATCCCAAAGGATGAACTTTCCCTGGCTTTTTTGCGCCATTCGACCAGTAAGATCCGTTCGGTGGAGGATCTTTTTATGATCTCGTCTCTGGGATTTCGCGGCGAAGCGTTAGCCAGTATCGCTTCCGTAGCCCAGGTTGAAGTGATTACCCGGACCAGAGATTCTCTTACGGCAAGCCGGTATCAGATCGAGGGAGGGAACGAAAAGAGTCTGGAAGAAATCGGTGCGCCCGAAGGAACGACTTTTATCGTGCGCAATCTTTTCTTTAATACGCCGGTAAGGCGCAAGTTTTTAAAAACAGCGATGACGGAGGCGGCGCATGTCGCGGATCTGGTGGAAAAGATTGCTCTTTCGCATCCGGAGATTTCGTTTCGCTTTATCCTGAATCAACAGAATAAACTGTTTACTTCGGGCAACCACAGCCTGAAGGATATTATTTATACAATATATGGGCGGGAGATCACATCAAATCTGATTCCGCTTCATCGTGTTTACGACGCAGTTACCATCGGCGGTTTTATCGGGAAACCGGTGATTACCAGAAGCAACCGGGCTTTCGAGAATTATTTTATCAACGGACGTTATATTAAAAGCCCGCTGATTGGCAAGGCGCTGGAAGAAGCTTATCGGCCTTTTATGATGCAGCATAAATATCCTTTTACGATGCTGCAGCTTACCATAGAACCGGAGCTTCTGGATGTAAATGTCCATCCGACCAAGATGGAACTGCGTTTTCAGGATAATGAAACCATGTTCCGTCTGGTTCGTGATGCGGTGACGGAAGGGCTGAAAGAGCGCGAACTGATCCCGCAGGTGCAGCTTGATGAAAAGGAGCAGAAAAAAGAAGACCGCGAGATCCGCAGACTGATACAGAAAACGAATGCTCAGCGGCCGGAACCTTTTGAGAAAAAACGGCTTGAGCGGGTGATCCCGGAAGAGCCAAAGAAAGTAATCAGTCAGCCGGCAGAGACTCGGAATATGCCGGACAGGATCCGGGAAACCAGTGTGCCGTATTCAGCCTCCGGAGCGAAGACGTTACCGGTATCTGAGCCGAAAGACTGTAAGAACTCTCCGCTGCCAAAGCCGGAAAGCTCCCATCAGATGGACCTGTTTGAGGAAAAACTCCTTGAGCCGAAAAACCGCAGCCGGCACCGCCTGATCGGCCAGCTGTTCGATACGTACTGGATGGTGGAATTTGAGGATCAGCTTTATATCATCGATCAGCACGCGGCACATGAAAAGGTGCTTTATGAGCAGACAATGGCAGCATACCAAAAGCGGGAACATACCAGTCAGATGCTGGAGCCTCCGGTCATCCTGTCGCTGGATGCCAGGCAGGAAGCTTTATTGCGGGATCACCTGAAGTATTTTACGGATCTGGGTTTTCAGATCGAATCCTTCGGCGGCCGGGAGTGGGCGGTCCGCGGCGTGCCGGATAATCTCTTCGCACTGGCCGAGAAGCCTCTGCTGACGGAGATGCTGGATGAGCTTTCCGAAGATACCTTTTCCGGCAATCCTTCGATGATCTGTGAAAAGGTTGCCTCCATGTCGTGTAAGGCAGCGGTCAAGGGAAAACATAAGATGAGCTTTGCGGAGGCCGATCGCCTGATTGATCTGCTGCTGGATCTTGAAAATCCATACGCCTGTCCTCATGGCCGCCCGACCATCATCTCCATGAGCAGATACGAGTTGGAAAAAAAGTTTAAACGGATTATATAACAGCCATTCCGGGAGGGTTGCATGAAAAAAAGTCTGATACTATTGACCGGACCAACTGCGGTAGGAAAAACGGCGGTCTCTATTCGAGTTGCCCAGGAACTGGGGGGCGAGATCATCAGCGCGGATTCGATGCAGGTATATCGGTATATGGATATCGGTTCAGCGAAGGTAACAAAAGAAGAAATGGACGGTGTCCCACATCATCTGATCGATGTGCTTGATCCGAGAGAGAATTTTAATGTTGCCCGCTTCCAGACAATGGCAAAGGAAGCGCTGGCCGGGATTTATGAAAGAGGACATATTCCTGTTATTGCGGGCGGAACCGGTTTCTATATCCAGGCACTGCTTTATGATGTTAATTTTGAGGAAGACGGCAATCATTTTGAGATTCGCAGAGAACTGGAGGCTCTGGGCGAAGAACGGGGGAATGAATATCTTCACGGTCTGCTCCGCCAGATTGATCCGGAATCCGCGCAGGCAATTCATGCGAATAACCGCAAACGGGTGATCCGTGCGATTGAATACTACCGCCTCACCGGGCAGAAGATTTCCGAACATAATCAGACGGAGCGGGAGAAAGAATCCCCCTATCAGTTTTATTATTATGTGCTTACCTGCGACCGTGCGCGGCTTTATCAGAGGATCGAACAGCGGGTGGATCAGATGCTTGACGCCGGACTGGTTGAAGAAGTGCGCCGTTTAAAAGAAATAGGATGTCGGCGCGGCATGGTATCCATGCAGGGACTGGGATATAAGGAAATCCTGGATTATCTCGACGGAATCTGTTCTCTGGGGGAGGCAGTGTCGATCCTGAAACGGGATACCAGACATTTCGCCAAACGTCAGATCACCTGGTTTAAGAGAGAACGGGATGTCCGCTGGCTGTATCTGGAAGATTTCGGGTATGACCGTGAAAAGATTGTGCGGCATATCTGCGAGGAATTTCGAAAGGGAATGGAATCAAATGGAAGATTATGATATTTATGAGAAATTAGGAATCAGCCGTAACGTGTATGATTATGGCAGCAGCATTGAGAAGGACCTGAAATCCCGCTTTGAGGAGATCGACCGGACGGCTGAGTATAACCAGCTGAAGGTATTAAAGGCCATGCAGGAGGCCAGAGTCAGCGATGTCCATTTCGCTGCGACGACCGGTTATGGTTATAATGATCTTGGCCGCGATACAGTGGAAGAGGTATATGCCCGTGCGTTTCATGCGGAGAGTGCGCTGGTGCGGCCGCAGCTGATCAGCGGTACCCATGCGCTCCATATTGCTCTTTCGGGTAATCTGCGGCCAGGCGATGAACTCCTGTCTCCGGTGGGGAAACCGTATGATACGCTGGAGGAAGTGATCGGCATTCGTCCGTCCTGCGGTTCTCTGCGGGAATATGGGGTTTCCTATCGTCAGGTGGATCTGAAAGAAGACGGTTCCTTTGATTATGACGGGATCCGTGCGGCAATTACTGACAAGACACGGCTCGTTACGATCCAACGCTCGAAGGGCTATGATTCACGGCCGACTCTGTCCGTAAAGCGGATCGGTGAACTGATTGCGTTTGTCAAGAACATCCGGCCGGATCTCATCTGTATGGTTGATAATTGTTACGGGGAATTTGTTGAGCGGACAGAGCCGCTTGATGTCGGTGCTGATATGATTGTGGGGTCACTCATTAAAAATCCGGGCGGCGGGCTTGCTCCGATTGGCGGCTATATCGCGGGGCGGACAGACTGTATTGAGCGGGCATCATTTCGGCTGAGCGCGCCCGGACTGGGCAAGGAGGTCGGAGCCAGTCTGGGACTGAACCAGTCCTTCCTTCAGGGATTTTTCCTGTCGCCGGTCGTCGTGGCCGGAGCGTTAAAGGGTGCGATCTTTGCGGCGAATGTTTATGAGCGGTTAGGCTTTGATGTGGTTCCGAACGGCTCGGAGTCCCGCCACGATATCATCCAGATGGTCGCCTTTGGCAAGCCGGAGGGGCTGATTGCGTTCTGTAAGGGGATTCAGGCCGCAGCTCCGGTGGACAGTTTTGTGACGCCGGAACCCTGGGATATGCCGGGGTATGACGCTCCGGTTATTATGGCCGCCGGAGCCTTTGTGCAGGGATCCTCGATTGAGCTGAGTGCGGACGGGCCGCTGAAGCCCCCTTATGCCGCCTATTTTCAGGGAGGGCTTACCTGGTATCATGCAAAACTGGGAATTTTAAAATCCCTCGAAAATCTGGTGTCCGAAGGGCTGGCGTCACTGCCGTCATAACTGCCTGCATGTATTTGGATATGGGTGTGGGATTTTTGCTTTTCCTGTGTTTCTACGGACTAATAAGCTAAGATTATAAAGAAAAATGAAAAAATTGATCATAATAAATTGACAAATATGATCAGGTATTGTATCATATCTTAATGAAGTAAGGGCGCTTGAAGATTATTCGAGCGCCCATTTTTATGCACACGGGCGGATAAGGAAATTTTGCAGCTGACGCTGCATCCGCCCGGCGCAGCGAGTATGAGGCAAAAAGCCGCCTCCTACTCGATCACAGAGCCGGGTAAGGAATTTTGCGGCTTGCGCCGCACCCGGCTCGCGCGAAAGAAAGTTCAATTTGTGAAGGGGTTGAGGGACGATGAAGAATCTGTTAGAGCACAAGGATGGCATCAACCGTCTGCTGGAACGGTATGGTGTGAAGTTCGGCATTTATAAGAATGGGGAATTCCATGAGCAGCTTTTTCCATTTGATCCTGTGCCGAGAGTTATTCCGGCGGAGGAGTTTGAGTATTTAAACAGGGGACTGGTTCAGCGGGTGGACGCATTGAATCTGTTTCTGGCGGATATTTACGGAGATAAAAAAATTGTGGCGGATAAGATCATTCCGGAGGATTTTATCTTTTCTTCCAAGGGATATCTGCCTCAGTGCGAGGGAATTACTCCTCCTAAGAAAATCTACAGCCATATTTCCGGGATTGATCTGGTTCAGGGAAAGGATAAGAACTGGTATATTCTGGAGGATAACCTGAGGATTCCGTCCGGAGCGTCATATCCGCTGATTGCCAGAGATCTTACACGGCAGGCCGCGCCGCGCACTTTTATGGAAAATGACGTGGTGGATAACCGGAATTATGCCCAGATGCTGAAGGGTGTTATGGATGCGGTCAATACCGGCGGCATCAATGTGATCCTGACGCCGGGACGTTATAATGCGGCATTTTTTGAGCATTCCTATCTGGCAGAGCTTACCGGTTCGATCCTGGCGATGCCGCAGGATCTTTATGTGGAGGGAAATAAGCTTTATTATCGTCAGTATGAGGGCAAGCCGATGCAGGTCGGCACGGTATATCGCAGAATCTCAGATGAGTATCTGGATCCGATGTGCTTTGTACCGGAGTCTTTGATTGGCGTACCGGGGATTATGGATGTATATCGGGCAGGCAATGTGGCGCTGGTCAATGCTCCGGGTAATGGTGTTGCTGATGATAAGGGTATTTACTATTTTGTACCTCATATGATAAAATACTACCTGGGCGAAGAACCGATCCTGAAAAATGCGCCGACGTACCTGGCTTTTTATGAGGAAGACCGGAAGCTGATTCTGGATCATCTGGAGAGGCTGGTGGTTAAGGATGTGTCGGAAGCAGGCGGATACGGAGTGGTATTCGGCAAGGATATGACGGCGGAGGAACTGGAAAAGTGGAGAACGATTATTAAGAATGAACCACGCCGTTTTATTGCGCAGGAAGTCATTGATTTTATCGATCTGGATATTGTCGAAGGAGATCAGATGGTTCCGAGAAAAGCAGATCTGCGTGCATTTGTCCTCAGCGGCGATACCACCAAGGTCTGGCCAAGCGGCCTGACCCGTTTTTCAAGAAATCCGGATTCGTTTGTAGTAAATTCATCTCAGGGAGGAGGATTTAAAGACACAAGGGTATTATCTCGATAGAAAAAGCAGACCGGCTGTTCTGGCTGGGACGGTATACAGAGAGGGTGTTTACGACCCTGGATGCGTTTTTTAAGTATTTTGACAAGATGCTCGATGAGGATAACTCGGCATACATCCCTTATTGTGAGAAGCTGGCGATTCCGATGATTTACAGCGATATGGATGATTTTATTGATAACTATCTGTTTTCCAAGGACGATCCCAATTCTGTGATCAGCAACCTGATCCGCGCTTATGATAATGGTATTGTGCTTCGTGATGAGGTGAGCAGCATCTCCCTGTCCTACATACAGCTGTCTTTAAATGTTATGGAGCATAGTGTCAAGGATCAGGGACTGGCATATCAGCTCCAGCCGGTTAAGGATTATATCTACGCGTTCTGGGGCTGTCTGGATGACCGGGTGGAGGATGAGGAAAGCCGCAATATTATCAAATGCGGAAGGTATCTGGAACGGGTGGATCTGTATATGCGTCTGGGATATAATATCCGCTCGATTCAGAAAGAGTACAGCAAATTCCTCAACCGCCTGCAACGCGTACGGATCGGGTATAATCTCTCAGAGGTGGATAAGCTGGGTGAGATCATCGGTCTCGGGGAAGGCTGGGAAGCCAGAAGGCAGGATGCCCTCAACGCCCTGTGGAACATATTTTGACAGATAACTGAGGTGATACAATTTGAAACAACTGCATTTCCGGTATGAGATGCAACTGGAACTAAGTGGAGACGTAAGGGAGCACCATTTTCTGATGAGGTGCAAGCCCATGGAAAATGAAAATCAGCATTGTGGCAGTCTTTCGTTCCGTGTGACACCGGCAGATACCATCGACGAGGTGGAGGATGGTTTTGGAAACCGTGGTTATGCGGTTATGATCCGTGAGCCGCATCGTCAGGTACAGATGAGTGCGGAAGGGCTGGTACGTGTACGTGCGGGAGGGGTTCATGAGGCCTGCCATCCCATGTACCGGTTTCCGTCTCCCCATACAATGCCCGAGGATAATATTCGGGCATTTCTTTCGGATGCGCAAAAGAATTACGGGTCGGAGTTCTGTGACATGGCCGGTTATCGGGCTCTGATGAATGATCTGTACAGCCGGTTTGTCTATGAGCCGGGGATTACGACAACCAGGACGACGGCGTCTGCTGCGCTTGCCGGCGGGCGTGGGGTCTGTCAGGATTATGCGCATATTCTGATCAGCCTGATGAGACTGCAGGGAGTACCGGCAAGGTATACGGCGGGTATGATGATCGGGGAAGGCGCGTCCCATGCCTGGGTGGAAGTCTGGCATGACGGTGCCTGGATCGGCATGGATCCGACCAATAACCAGATGGTGGACGATACTTATATTAAGCTGACCCACGGTCGTGATTTTGAGGATGGGACGTTAGACCGGGGATGCTTTCTCGGATTTGCCAGCCAGAATGAGATAATACATGTAAAGGTGGAAGAACGATCATGATAAAGAAGGTAGTATCTGTCGGTCTTGCGGTAGATGAAAGCCTGAGAATTGTAAAAAACGTGATTACCCCGGAGACGGTTTCGGGAAAGGAAAAGCGGATTTGTATCGTGACTGGCACGCACGGTGACGAACTGGAGGGCCAGTATGTCTGTTATGAGATTAACCGGATTATCCGGGAGCAGAAAGAAAACCTGAAGGGGATCGTGGAAATATATCCGGCGTTAAATCCTCTCGGCGTCGATACCATTTCCCGCGGCATTCCCATGTTTGATCTGGATATGAATCGTATTTTTCCGGGAAATGAGGACGGCGCGGTAGCTGAGCATGTAGCGGCGAAGGTGATCCAGAGTATCTCAGGGGCGGATCTGTGCATCGATATTCATGCGAGTAATATTTTCCTGCGGGAAATTCCTCAGGCGAGGATTAATATCAACACGGCTGAAACACTTCTCCCCTTTGCCAGACGGCTGAATCTGGATTTTGTGTGGATTCATGCGGCGGCAACGGTTCTGGAATCCACGCTTGCGCACAGCCTGAACTCAATCGGGGTGCCGACGGTCGTGGTGGAAATGGGAGTAGGCATGCGCATCACGGAGGAGTACTGCCATCAGCTGACCGACGGGATTTTCTGCGTCATGAAAGATATGGGGATCTGGGATGGCGAGGTAATCACGCCGAAAACTCCCGTGGTTTCCAATGACGGCGAAGTCGGCTTTATCAATGCGAATGCTCCGGGCATCTTTGTGCCGGTAGTAAAACATACGCGGATGGTGGAAAAGGGCGAGCTGGTCGGACGCATTCTGAATCCGCTCGACGGGACTGTGATGGAAGAGAACCGCGCTCCGCTCGCGGGCATGGTATTTACTCTGCGTGAGTATCCCGTAGTTTCCTGCGGGTCATTGATTGCGAGAATTCTGGGAGGTGGCTTCTGATGAAAAAAGAATGTATTTATTCTTTAAAGAATTGCTACCGGGATGATATGAATATCTATGGATACCGTTTCGGGAAAGGAGAAAAGTCCGCCTGTATTGTGGGAGCCATGCGCGGCAATGAAGTGCAGCAGCTTTATATCTGCTCGAAGCTGGTAAAAACACTGAAGGAACTGGAAAAAAAGGGAACGATTGTGGCACATAACGAGATTCTGGTGATCCCGTCGGTGAACCACAGTTCCATGAACGTAGGCAAACGCTTCTGGGCGACCGATAACACGGATATCAATCGTATGTTTCCGGGATACCATCTGGGCGAGACGACGCAGCGGATCGCGGACGGTGTCTTCCAGGCGATCAAGGATTACAGCTATGGGATTCATTTCCCCAGCTTTTACATGGAGGGAGAATTTGTCCCGCATGTGAGAATGATGGATACGGGTTTTCAGAATGCGAGTCTGGCAAATCTTTTTGGACTTCCTTATGTGGTGATCCGTAAGCCGAGGCCGTATGATACGACGACGCTGAATTACAACTGGCAGATCTGGAACAGCAACGCCTTTTCTGTTTATACCAGCAATACGAGTCAGATTGATGAAAAATCCGCGCGAATGGCGGTTGCTTCGGTACTCCGGTTCCTGACCAGGATGGGGATCCTGCGGTATACGAGCCACAGCGGATATATTGCCAGTGTACTGCATGAGGAGGACTTAAATCCGGTAAAAAACGATGTTCCGGGTATTTATCGCCGTCTGGTGGATCCGGGGGAAGAGGTGCGGCGCGGACAGGTTCTGGCTACAATTACTGACCCGCTGGAAGGCGAGGAGATCAGTCAGGTACTTTCGCCGACCGATGGGATTGTCTTTTTTGCGCATCGGTCTCCGCTTGTCATGGAAGGAACGGTAATTTTTAAGATTATACGCAGACTGCACGAATAGGCTTGAAAGCAGTCGTTTGATTGTCAGGCACAGAAGAGGATGGGAAAGACATTCGTTCGCTGTGCCTGATTTGCGTTTGCCGGCGGCAGGTCCTGCAGAGGGGATTTTTTACAGTGGGGATTCTTCGGACCAATGCCTTGAATTGTCTTTACAGATTTGATATAATAAATCGTTAAAAGTTGAAAAACACTTTTTGGCGAAAGGAGAACCGCCCATGAATTATGGAAGGGCATCGGTCGAAAGTAAGATCAAATCCGTTGGATCTGACAGAAATAAATATGCTTCCGGCATCGTCCTGCTGGTTTTTAAGATCGGCATGGTGTTTTGTCTGATTGTTCTGGCCGTGATTGCTGCGGTAGGAATTGGCGCCGCAAAGGGTGTGATTGACAATGCACCTGAGATTAATGTAGAAAGTATTGTTCCGTCTGGTTATGCCACAACGGTGTATGACTGTGAAGGAAACCTGACAGATACGCTGGTGACGGCCGGTTCCAACCGTGAAGAGGCTACTTACGATGAACTGCCGGAAGATCTGATCAATGCGTTTGTCGCGATTGAGGATTCTCGTTTCTGGACTCATAACGGCATCGACCTGCGTTCAATCATCCGTGCGGCAGTTGGTGTGCTGAGCGGAGATTACAGCGGCGGCGGCAGTACGATCACGCAGCAGCTGATCAAAAATAATGTGTTTAACGGAGGGATGGAGACCAGCTTCGGGGCGAAGCTGGAGAGAAAACTGCAGGATCAGTATCTTGCGGTGCAGCTGACCAAATCGATGGACCGCAAACAGATCCTGACCAATTATCTGAACACCATCAATCTCGGCAATAATACGCTGGGGGTCAAGGTCGCGGCACGGCGGTATTTTAATAAAGATTTATCCGAACTGACGTTGTCTGAGTGCGCGGTGATTGCCGGGATCACGCAGAATCCGGCGCATCTCAATCCAATTACCGGCCGTGAGAAGAATGAGGAAAAACGGAAAGTCATTCTTCAGTATATGTATGAGCAGGGTTATATTACCAAGGAGGAACAGGAAGAGGCACTTGCGGACGATGTTTATGAACGGATTCAGAATGTAGATTCCGTATCCAGAGAGACCTCAACTCCGTACAGTTATTTTACCGATGAACTGACCAGCCAGGTGAAAGAAACCCTGATGGAAGAACTGGGATATACGGAGACACAGGCGCATAATCTGCTTTACAGCGGGGGCCTGAAGATTTATACGACTCAGGATCCGACGATTCAGGCAATTGTCGATGAGGAAATCAGTGATCCGGATAATTATTCAGCAGCGCGTTATTCCGTGGAATATCGTCTCTCGGTGACAGATGCCCAGGGGGAGACGACGCATTATTCGGAAAAAAATATCAGCAGCTGGCATGAGAATATTCTGAAAGACAGTTTTGACGGCCTTTATGACAGTCAGGAGGAAGCGCAGGCGGATATCGACGCCTATAAGGCGCAGCTTCTGCAGGAAGGGGATGAGATCATCGGTGAGACGGTAACGATGACGCTCCAGCCTCAGGCATCCTTTGTGATTATGGATCAGAAGACCGGAGAGGTAAAAGCGATCAGCGGTGGGCGCGGGGAAAAGACTGCCAGCCTGACGTTAAACCGGGCAACCAATGCTACGCGGCAGCCGGGATCTACGTTTAAGGTGGTCACGGCTTTCGCTCCGGCGCTGGATACCTGTGGTGCGACGCTGGGTACAGTGTATTATGACGCGCCTTATACGGTGGGGACCAAGACCTTCAGCAACTGGTACAGTCAGGGCTTTTTTGGATATTCCAGTATCCGGGACGGTATTATTTACTCCATGAACATTGTCGCGGTCCGCTGCCTGATGGAGACGGTGACGCCGCAGCTTGGCGTGGAGTATGCCCGTAACTTTGGGATTACAACGCTGACCGATACGGATATGAATGCGGCGTTGGCGCTGGGAGGCATCACGGACGGAGTGACCAATCTGGAACTGACCGGTGCCTATGCGGCCATCGCAAACGGCGGCGTTTATACAAAACCGCTGTTCTTTACTAAGATCTATGACCATGACGGAAAAATCCTGATCGACAATGAACCAAAGACGCATCGTGTATTGAAGGAGTCGACAGCATTTCTTCTGACAGACGCGATGAAAGATTCCATGATCAGTAATCATAAATGGGCAAGCAGCGGCTATAATGTCAGTTCGACCAGTACGGGTGCAAAACTTTCTGATATGTCGTGCGCGGGCAAAAGTGGAACGACTTCCAATAATAATGACATCTGGTTTGTAGGCTTTACGCCCTATTATACCGCAGGTGTATGGGGCGGTTGCGACAATAACCAGAAGCTGACATCGCAAAACGGCGGCACTTCGTTTCACAAGAATATCTGGAAAAAGATCATGACCCGTGTGCATGAGGGACTCTCCGATCCGGGATTTGCGGTACCGGACAGTGTTACGACAGCGGAAATCTGCCGCAAGTCCGGCAAGATCGGCGTGTCAGGTATTTGCAGCGCGGATCCGCGGGGAAATGCCATTTACACGGAATATTTTGCGACAGATAATGTACCGGAGGAGGTTTGCGATAAGCATGTGCGTGTTACCGTCTGTGCGGAAACCGGTCTGATCCCGGCTCAGGATTGTGAACGGACTACGGCAATCTGCATTGCGATACCATCGGATGCGGAGGGAAATACCGATGATTCGAGTTACGCGATACCGTATCGGACATGCTCCGGTCATACCAGTGTGATTCTGAGTCCAAGCGCGGGAGAGGGCGAGACGGTAGAAAGAACGGCGCCAGGTGTCAGCACGACCGGCCCCGGATATGTATCGCCGGGAAGCAGCAGTAGTTCGTCGTCGAGCGGAAACAGTCGGGGGAGTACGCAGGAGAATTCTGTCGAAAAGCCGACAGCGGCGTCAAAATCGGTAACGGCGCCGACTGCGGCACATTAGATCAGACAATTATTTTTTCATTTTTGGAGAAAAAATCAGGGCTCCAAGATAGCCGAAAATCAACGCTCCGGCAATTCCCGCTGAGGCCGCGGTGAACCCGCCCTTAAAGATGCCCAGAAAGCCCTCTTTTCCGATGCTTTCTGCCACGCCCTTCCAGAGAGTGTTTCCAAAGCCGAGGAGTGGGACGGATGCTCCTGCTCCGGCCCATTCGCTGAAAGGCTCATAGAGGCCGAGCCATCCCAGGATGGCTCCGGTGACGACGAGGGTAACCATTACCCGGCCGGGCATCATCTTTGTGCGGTCAAGTAAAATCTGCACCAGAGCGCAGATAAGGCCTCCGATGATAAAGGCTTTCAATAGTTCGATCATGATTCATCACCTCCTGCAGACTCCAGGATAACCCCATGGCAGATTCCGGGGATGTTTTGTCCTTCATTATAACTGACGGCAGAGAGCAGGGCTCCGGTGGGGAGAAAAAGAACCCGCCGCCAGGTTCCGTCAGCAAGACGCGGAAGGATATAAGAACAAAGTACAACGGCAGCGCATCCACAGCCACTGCCGCCGGAATGGGTATCCTGCGCATCATTGTTATAGATGACGAGACCACAGTCCGTATGCTTATCCCGGATATCGCAGCCGGATCCGGACATAAAATCAAAAAGAATCTGTGTGCCGACTTGTCCCAGATCTCCGGTGATAATCTGATCGTACCAGCTGTCATCCACATGGAAATCCTCAAAATTCTGCCGGATAGTATCCCAGGCGGCGGGAGCCATGGCAGCTCCCATATTCATAGAATCCCGGACACCGGGATCGATGGCGCGTCCGGTAGTGATGCCGGATATCTTTACTTTACTTTTCCCTTTTGAAAAAGACAGGATCAGAGCTCCGCAGCCAGTGACTGTCCAGGTTGTTGATGACGGACGCTGGTTGCCGTATCCCAGCGGAAAACGAAATTCTTTTTCTGCGCTGGCGTAGTGGCTGGAAGCCAGGGCCATGACCCGGTCGGCATGTCCGGCGTCAATGCTCATACTGCCCAGGCTGAGCGCTTCCGCGATGCTGGAGCATGCTCCATAAAGACCAAACATGGGAATCCTGAGTCCGGCGGTTCCGAAAGAGGTGGCGATGAGCTGTCCCAGAAGATCTCCGGCAAAGAGATAGCGGATATCGGTGCTGCAAAGACCGTTTTTTTCCAGTGCCAGAGCCGCGGTTCGTTTCTGCATCACACTTTCTGCCTCTTCCCAGGACGGCGCGCCGAATGTGGCATCCTGCTCGATCTGGTCAACTACGCTGCCAAGCGGTCCGTCTCCTTCTTTCTTTCCGGCGATACAGGCCGTTTCCATGAGGTACGAGGGGCGGTCAAACCAGAGACTGGCTTTTCCTTTCTGCATAATAATCCTCCTTGTTGAATATTCCATTTCTGTTTTTCATATTTCCCAGGCAGCAGAAAAATATACGGATTACGAATTCAGACAATCTGTTTGACACATACGACAGAGTGCCGATATAATGGTGATACCAGAGTTAAAAGATAATGAATAGCACGACTCAGATATCACATGGTTTTAGAATAGATGGATCAGGAAAAGAAGGGAAAGCTTTCATGACAGAGAAATATAAGATCCTGTATCAGGGCGGAGAAGATGAGATTACAGAAAAACGGTCACGCTTTATCGCAACGACCCGGCCGGTAAAGACAGAAGAGGAAGCGGCTGCTTTTATCGAAGAAATGAGAAAAAAATACTGGGATGCTCGTCATCATTGTTCGGCTTATGTGATCGGACCGAGAGGGCAGATCGCACGCTGCAGTGATGACGGCGAGCCGCCGCAGACCGCCGGGCGTCCGATGCTGGATGTTCTTCTGGGCTCTGAAGTACGGGATGTCTGTATTGTCGTAACCAGGTATTTTGGAGGGACGCTTCTCGGTACGGGCGGTCTGGTGCGTGCTTATTCACAGGCGGCGGCCAAAGGCCTGGAGGCGAGTGTTGTGCTGGAGAAAATTCCGGGGTGCCGTCTGCAGATCGAAAGTGATTATACGGATTTTGGCAGGCTTCAGTATCTGCTGGCACAGTCTGATATACCGATTCTGGATACCAGTTATACGGATCAGGTGACGATGGTACTGTTGGTCCCTGCTGCGCAGAACGTTTCCCTGCAAAAACAGATCACGGAAAAAACCAGTGCCCGTGCCCGTGTCACACTGCTTGGAGAGGTGACCTTTGCCGTGAGGGAGGACGATATTATCCTTTTTTAACTTGCATTCCCTGAAAACTAATGCTATAGTAAACACCGATAATGAAAAACAGGGAAAAAGGAAGTTCGTATTATGAGAACAAAAAGAGAAGACGTTCGTAATGTAGCGATTATCGCTCACGTGGATCACGGCAAGACAACGCTGGTCGACGATCTTTTAAAGCAGAGCGGGATATTCCGGGAAAATCAGGAGGTAGCAGAACGCGTGATGGATTCCAATGATCTGGAACGGGAACGCGGCATTACCATTCTTTCGAAAAATACCGCTGTATTTTATAAAGGGACCAAAATCAACATTATCGATACCCCGGGACATGCGGATTTTGGCGGTGAAGTGGAACGGGTATTAAAGATGGTAAACGGAGTCATCCTTGTGGTGGATGCCTATGAGGGTCCGATGCCTCAGACAAAATTTGTGCTTCAGAAAGCTCTGGAGCTGGATCTCTCGGTTATCGTATGTATCAATAAGGTTGACCGTCCGGAAGCCAGACCGGAGGAAGTAATTGATGAGACGCTTGAGCTCTTTATGGATCTGGATGCGTCGGACGAGCAGCTGGACTGCCCGTTTGTGTTTGCGTCTGCCCGCGCAGGATTTGCCAAGAAAAATCTGGATGATCCGGAGATCGACATGACTCCTCTCTTTGAGACGATTATTGAATCGATTCCGGCGCCGGAAGGAGATCCGGAAGCAGATACGCAGATGCTGATCAGCACGATTGATTATAATGAATATGTCGGCAGGATCGGGATCGGAAAGATCGAAAACGGAACGCTGAAGGTTAATCAGCAGTGTGTGATTGTCAATCATCATGATCCGGATAAGCTGCGGCAGGTCAAGATCGGTAAGCTGTATCAGTTTGAGGGCCTGAAGCGTGTGGAAGTAGCAGAAGCCACGATCGGCGATATTGTTGCGGTGTCCGGTATCACAGATATTCATATCGGAGATACGATCTGCGCGTTGGAAAATCCGCAGGCGATTCCCTTTCAGAAGATCTCAGAACCGACGATCGCGATGAATTTCATGGTAAACGACAGCCCTCTGGCAGGTACAGAAGGGAAGTATGTGACCTCGCGCCATATCCGTGACCGACTGTTTCGCGAGTTAAATACCGATGTCAGCCTGAGAGTGGAGGAGACGGATTCTCCGGATTGCTTTAAGGTATCCGGGCGGGGAGAACTTCATCTGTCTGTCCTGATAGAAACGATGCGCCGGGAAGGATATGAATTTGCGGTCAGCAAGGCGGAGGTCCTGTATAAGTTTAATGAAAAGAACCAGAAGCAGGAACCGATGGAAATCGCCTATGTCGATGTCCCGGAAGAATTCAGCGGAACGGTTATCCAGAAGCTGACGACGCGTAAGGGTGAACTTTTGGGCATGAGCCAGACGAACGGCGGCTATACCCGGCTTGAGTTTTCGATTCCGTCCCGTGGATTGATTGGTTATCGCGGGGAATTTATGACGGATACAAAGGGAAACGGCATTCTCAATACGATTTTTGACGGTTATGGCCCATATAAAGGAGACCTGACTTACCGCAAGACCGGCTCCCTGATTGCCTATGAGAGCGGTGAGACGATCACCTACGGCCTGTTTAATGCGCAGGAAAGGGGACTGCTCTTTGTGGGTCCGGGGGAAAAAGTTTATTCCGGTATGGTGATCGGCCAGAATCCAAAGGCGGAAGATATTGAAGTGAATGTCTGTAAGACCAAGAAACTGACCAATACGCGGGACTCCAGTTCGGATGAAGCTTTGCGTCTGGTACCCAAAAAACTGATGAGCCTGGAACAATGTCTGGAATTCATTGATACGGATGAACTCCTTGAGGTAACGCCTCAGTCACTGAGAATCCGGAAAAAGATCCTGGATCCCATGCTGAGAAAACGCGCTTCCTTCCATAAGACAAAAAATGACTGATGATCGGAAATTGAAGTTAAAAGAGAAACGGCAGATGTTGCAGATGGATAACTGCGGGATCTGTCGTTTTTTTTATGCGCAGGGCCGGGTAAGGAATTTTGCGGCTTATGCCGCACCCGGCCCGC
>JAJBUA010000035.1 GCA_020860565.1 Clostridiales bacterium | reverse complement strand
GCGTGTTCGGGACTTTCACCCGTTAGAGCGCGCCCATGGCGCGCAAACAAAGGGAAAGGGCGGCATAGCCGCCCCCTTAACAAACTTCAATCTCAATCGTCGTAAATCGTAATCCTGTCGATGTCCAGAACATCATCCGTGATCCGGTTTACCCACCGGGCGAGGATTCCGTCTAACTCTCTTTTTGTCAAGTGACGCTCCGTGTGGTTAAAATCCCACGGCAATCCTTCCGGAAGATAGACATGTCTGCATCCATCTTCACAGCAGAGCTGCAGTCTTTCCGCCTCATTAACCTTGTCTGCAAAATATGCAGAAATCCCGGAATACCCAAGCCCGTTGTCGTACTTTTCCATCCATTCCAGCACCGAGTCGTTATCTTCCGGTTTTCCTTCCCTATCCTCATGGTAGTCTGCGTAATCTTCCGGGAAACGTTTCAGGAACTCCAGGACTTTGTTCAGGTTTGCTTTTCTCAGATTAACACCATAGCCATACTGCATAATTCTCTTCCTCCTTTTTGTTTGCAGCAATCATTTTGTTTCGGTATAAGTATGGATGATGACAATTAGGATAAAAACGGATTTGTGCATTGTACTTTGCCCGATATTCTGCTACAATATATTTCTGATGTTGTAACAGCAGGAGCAATCCTGGTAATTTTGTAATCGGGAAGCTGTCATTTATGGCAGCTTCTTTTTGTGTATGCCATGCCCGGCACACACGAAAAGGGGCGGCATAGCCACCCCCTGTTAGTCCCTGATAATATTATTACGCCAACCCGTGGATTTCTTCCTGTAAAACACCAAGACACCTGATAATTTCCGAGAAATCGGGGACCTCCCCGTATATCATATTCCTCATGTTCTCATAATCCGCTTCGAGAGCTTTTCGTATTCTGTCATCCGGTACGAGTATGATATCTCTTAGCGTTGCGGAATCGTAATGTGCAGATTTCGCATAGTAAAACTTCATTTTGAAGATTATATCCCTCTCCAGGAGTTCTTTGCGCGCAAACGCCTTTTCTTTGACGTAGGAATTTCCCATGCAATACACATCATACAGGTGCCTGGCGTACCGGGATGGCAGTGGCTTCCCTTCCGGAAAATGAGCAATCTTGTGTAGAATTGTCGTCTTCTCCCAAAAGGTGCGTTCCACATCAATCGTTAGAATCTGCGTTGATTTTTGTTCAAATGCATGAGCATATTTTTCAATTACAAGCGGAGAAACCGTGGTTTCATGTGACGAGCACCATTCCGCCAGTGGCCGATCTCCAGCCGAACCATGTTCTCATTGAGGTACCTCACATATCTTTTTTATGTTCTCTCTGATCCAGCCTGTCATGGACTCACTTTCCAGAAGAATTGTCTTTCTTTCCGGTTCCGGAATCGCTAAACGGATGGTTTGAATGACATCATCATCAACTCTTGCCTTTCCCAGTGTTTTAAACGCTTCTGCTATCATGGAAGAAACGCGGTTGATTCCTGACAGATCCTTCTTCGTTCTTTTCTGAAAAATCAGAGTGGTTCCGTCGATATGATATTGCCGATAGGGACCGTCACTGATATAAATCCATGCTTTTGGCACCTGAGTGGAAACATGCAGTAAGTTAAGTGACGCGTCTCCGCCAGGAGCGATTGACCATTGATACTTACGTGCCAATGCTTCAGCAACTTGATTGATTCGCGGAGCAGCATATTCCTGCAGCATTTTACTATAAACAGGAATGTCATACATACCGTGCATAATCCTACGGATCGTCCCTTCTTCGCACAGCCGGGACAGTGCTTTATTGACCGCATCTGTCCCCGCAATATCGGAAAAATCTGCCGCTGTAAGCGCAGTACCTTTTTCCATGCCGTCAATTCTCTCTTTAATCGCTATCAGGTATTTTGGCCTTTGTCCCATACTCTTACCTCGCTTTTCGTCAGATAAATTATATCATAAATCTGACGAAATAGAAAGCAAATTTTTGTTTTTGGATCGAATCGCCTTGACGCTAAAAGCGGAGTCTGGTAATCTTAATGATAAGATACCCTGTATGATATTATGCGTAGAGATGAGGATGATTGTATGTATAATTTATCAGATACTACAAAAGAAAACTTGGAGAAATCCTTCGGCATGAGCCTCACTGCCTTCAACCTGATGTCTGCTGATCAGGAACGCGAATGGGCTGAACAGATGTCAAAAAAGACATTGGTATTTAGCAGGAAAGGTCGCCGCCGGTTCATGGGAAAAGGGAAATCTTCTCTTGCGTGCAGTAAGTGTCGAACTCTTCAGGATCTGGATCAGAAAAGCAGAGATCTTTTCGGGATCTAAGTAAGACATAGGTAGTATTATCATTTGCAGATGTACAATTGATATAAAATATGGGAATCGTCATCCTAAGCGATTCCCATACTTTTGCAGTATTTGTCTTTACCCATTCCACGCCCCGTTTGCATCGACGGCATAGCCGTCGGATGTCGTCGTATTGGTCAATAAAGCCCCAACCGGCAGCCCGTCCACAGAGCCATCATTCAGATAATACCAGTAATCCTCATTTTTTACCCAGCCTGTCTGCATCTTCCCATCCTCATCAAAGATATAGGAATGGCCGCCGAGAGTTGCCCACTGGCTGACAACGGCGTTATCCTTATTACCCGGATCAAAATAGTACCAGGTGCCGTTAATCTCCTGCCATCCGGAAACGGTGTTTCCGTCGGAATCTTTAAACTTTTTCGATGATCCGGAACCGGAAAACGACCCGTATACCGTGGAATTTTCCGAAGACGAAACGGATTCATCATCAAACATTACCCAGTCGGATGCGGCGATATATTTTGTTTTCCCGGACGGTGCCACCGCGCGGAGCGCGGCAGTAATCAGATAATCATCCGTAGCGTAATCCGATAAATCGAATTCTGTATTCGACCTTCCTTCTATCGATACCGTCTTATACGAAGACCCATCCCGATAGATCTTTACCTCATATCCGCCTGCATACTGTACCTTGTCCCAGACGAGTGTATACTCGTCTTCATACTGGATCCCTTCCGGCGTCTCCAGCGTAACCTTCAGGGTTACTTTCTTCCCCGGCTCCCAACTATCATAATCGGTACTCCACTCATAATCGGTAATACTATAATCGTTCGACTTTATCACAGATATCCTCCTCAATGATATGAAACGCCAAATATTCCGGGATTGCAATTTTTACCAAATCCTCTTTTTGATATACGCCGTAGTGTTCCGCCAGCTCCGCATCCTGTGGAAATTTGAACTTTTCCAGCTGATATTTCCGAGTTCATCAAATTCTTCCCGTTTTGGTAGGGCGTTCAATCTGCAGAGGTAGTCTGCTGTGGCAACCAGATATAGGCTCTCTGCTTTTTGTCCGCGGTTCCAGTATACAAAAGGTTTTTTACGGTCAACCAGCCAGCGGATAAACTTCCGGTCGCCCATATCCTTGATCTGATGATACGTGTTGCTTCGGAAATTATCCCAGGATTCTTTCGGAACGAAACCAGGATCAGACTCAATCAGATATTCCATGGAAACCCCAAGCGTGCGTGATAATTTATACAGGACTCCGCAGGAAGCGTTGGAGATTTTTGTTTTTCCGTGTACCAGATCCGATACGGTGAAGTAAGGTACTCTGGACGCCATGAAGCATTCCTTAACTGTCATCTGTTTTTCGTCCAACAACTGCTTTAAGATTGTCATACCAAACACCTCTTTATAATCATATCATATTTATCCGTATTTCTCCTAGAAGAATTTCCTTATAATCTTATCCCGATCCCACAGCTTGACCCCCAGCGCACGTGCTTCTGCCTTCGCCTGATCGGTAAAATAATTGGACGTCATGACAACGGCGATATCCTTATGATACAGCATTTTCCCTGTATTTGCCTCCTGTACCGCCTGATTTCCCACGCTTCCCCGGTAGCACTTACACTGGATTGCATATGTGATCTCATCCTTTTCTGCAAGAATATCAATTCCATGGTCCCCGCTCCGTTTGGTCAGATGCACATTCAAAAACTGATTGTATTCTAAAAGACGGGCGCAAAATTGTTCGAACTCTTCTCCGTCCATGGATTCCATTCTTCTCGTCAGTTCATAATATTATTTACGATTATCCTGCTCTGTATTCCCTGTATACTTCCCGCAAACCGGACAGAATCTTTCGTCTGTCTCATATCCGCAAAATCTGCACCTCATGTTTGCCCGCGGCCTAGCCGCGGTTCTCTCCCCTCTCCTGCTTCTTTCCGGCATCTTTCCCTATCCAGCGCGGCAATACCCATGCAGCTATGCTACAGGGTACTTCGCCGCGCATCATAAAAGATACCATCTTTATTTATTATGGAGGATTGGGATTTTCGGAATATACGCCTGCTATGCAGGCTTATGAGTAAACGTGTGCCGCATAGCGGCACATTTCCTTTTTGTGGAAAAAGAAGCCGGAGAGATGCAGAAAACAAACTTGACTTACAAAGCTAACAATCTTGTCGCTATTGCCAATTGCATCTCATCCATGGTATACTACAGTTTGTTTGCGAAATGGGAGGTGAACGGCTATGAAAAAAGCGATGTGCTACGGTATTCTGGCTTCGTTCTTTTTTGCTTTTACTTTTTTGCTCAATCGGAGCATGAACCTTATGGGAGGATACTGGATGTGGAGTGCGACGCTACGTTATCTTTTCATGTTGCCTCTGCTCGCTCTGCTTCTTTCTGCTCGTTCGGTAAGGCGGAAACCAAACTCTTTCTCTGCCTCATCTTGTTTCAGGTCAGTTGTTATAGCTATACAGGCGCAACCGATCCCTTGGGTTCTCTGGAGCACTGTCGGTTTTGGTCTTTTTTATCTGCCTCTGACACTTGCTTCATTGTACGGAGAGTCCTGGCTCACAGCCGCTTCCTGGCAGATTACCATTGTTGCCGGTGTTCTGCTTGCCCCGATTTTCAATAAAAAAATTCCATTGAAAAACCTTGCAATCTCTGTTCTGATCCTGACAGGAGTTTTCCTGTTGCAGATGCAAAATATATCCGGGCAGAGTATCCAGGAAAACTGCTTTGCTCTTATACCAATTTTGATCGCTGCTTTCGCATATCCATTGGGGAATCGAAAAATGATGGAATACTGCCCATCCTCAATTGATACGATGGAGCGTGTTTTTGGTATGACACTATGCAGTCTTCCTTTCTGGCTGGTCTGCTCCTTGGCTGCGTTGTCAATGAATGGTCTGCCAACTTCCGGACAGATGATTCAATCTTTTGGCGTTGCTCTGTTTTCCGGTGTAATAGCGACTGTACTTTTCTTCCATGCGACAGACCTCGTGAAAAATGATCAGCGAAAACTGGCTGCAGTGGAGGCAACACAGTGTGGAGAGGTTATCTTTACTCTGCTTGGCGGCATCCTTATCCTTGGCGATCCACTCCCTGATGTGGCAGGGTTTGTCGGAATTGCGTTGATCGTGATCGGCATCATTGCCAACAGCCTGATATCCGGATGCTGACTATATGGTTAAGTTTCCTTAGGCAGATGATCCCTTTTCTTAAATTACCATCACCCACATGCAGGCTTCCATATAAAAAATAAGACGGAAAGAGCGCAAAAGGCCGCCGATAATAGCTTCGCATCCATATTCCTTGCTGGGAATTCCCGCATAGTTTTTATCTTCAGAATACTGGATCGTTAAGTGTGATACGGTCTGTAATTCGCCGGTATCGTCTTCGAATTTGAAGGAAAGCGGCATGGTCGCACCCATCGACGTGAACCACGTCTTACATGCAATCCGGTACATTTTTCCTTTTGGTGCCTCGCTCTCCGCCTCCGGCGGCAGTTTACACGCATCTGCAAATCCAACCATCAAATCACCCTCTTTTTACAAAATATCTTCCTTTGTATAGTCAACGGTTCTTTTCTCGCGGCTAATGCCGCCTCCCATATGGTCGATCTCTGCATTCATTGGTGCCGTCTTAGACGGCAGGAAGCTTGCCCGTTTGATGGGAAGTATGCTGTATGCCTCAAATGCAAGCGTATCTCCGTCGATCTTATCTCGGATATCAAATACGGCTTCTTCTAGGGCATCCGCATCATTCTCCAGTTCCGGCCAGATACCAAACAAAGATTTTTTAATGACTTCATCCTGGATCGCGAAAGCGGCGTCCAGAATCCATCTGTCCACATCTTCTGAATACGCTTCATGGAAGAACCCGCATCCACTGCAGAAGCTTGCGGTTGTTTCCCCATTATACATTTCAACAAAATCAGAAAAACGGACATTTTTGAATTCAGGTTTTCCGATTACGCCGGTTTCCCTGAATTCTCCTGAGCAATCATAAGGTGGATCCATACTATGGTCCACCGTATACTCGTCCGGAAGCGCTTTGCTTATTTTGAACACATGTTTTCCCATATAATTACACCTCACGTGATAATCTCATATAATTCATTTTTACCTCGCAGTCGCAATACCCGCCGCCCAATCGGATTTCTTCCAACACTCCGGCACGGTCGTTTTCCGGGATATGATCCTTAACCCAGTTTACAGTATGCTTTAACGTGCCGTCGCAACGAGAAAGCACACATCTGGAATCGAGATAGTCAGACAGCAACCGTTTTTGCTCCTGGTTCAACGACACAGGCGTAATTCCTTCCCCGTGCTCAATCCCCTGATAAGCAGCTTCACACTGTGCCTGATACTCATCCCACTCTCTCTTTGCCCGTTCTTTCTCCTTTTTCGTTTTCCCCGGATAGGGATCCCCCGCGTCCACTTCCCTTATGAACCGTTCCAGATCCTCTTCCGGGAACCGGTCCAGCGTCTCCCTGATCTGGTGCTGCATCCGGGACAAAACCTGTCCGGAAGGATCGTCTGTATTCACGCCGGATTGAGCGTATGATTTTACCTGCAAAAACTGATCGTATTCCTTTTGCGTAACAGGCGCAAAGCTGAGGCTCATGAGTATAAAGCATCCTATTGTCGTAAGCATAACGGCACCGCACAAAATACCGGACTCCTTTCCGGTGCAAAGTTTGGCAATGCATGCGATTACGAACAGTACAATGGAAATATACAGCAAATTCATTGCGATTTCTCGAAACATTTCCGTTCCTCCTGTATAATATTTTTAAGAAATCATCTTTAATGTGGGCCAGTACCGGAATAAAACCTTTGCGATGATCTTCTCTTTTGCCACATAGGTATTCTCCCATACCCTGGAATCCGCTGACTGGTTGCGGTTGTCACCCAGCATAAAATAACACCCGTCTGGCACTTCAAAGTGCATAGGTTCCTGCGGAATCATTGGTTCCCGGATATAGGTTTCCTCCAGCTCTACGCCATCCACGAAAACCTTCCCATCTGTAATATCGACCGTTTCGCCCGGAAGCCCGATAATACGCTTGACATACCTTACTTTCTCGTTGTCCGGGAAACGGAAAATTACGATATCGCCCCGCTCCGGATCGGAAAAGAGATAGCTTAACCTGGAACCGATTACCCGGTCTCCGGTCATAATCGTATCCTCCATGGAACCGCTTGGAATATTGCTATTATCAATGATGCAAGTATCCAAAAACAGGGCGACAACCGCCGCGCTCCTGCTGATCCCTGCATGGCAATGGATGATTAACTCTGTTATCTCATCCTTGTCAATCAGTCCTTCCACAAATCTCCGGATCCTTTTTGCATCCCGCATAGTCATGATATGTTCTTCCGGAAGCACCAATCCGTTTGTAATATCCCTTTCGTTTACATCCGAAAAGCAGATATTTAACGCCGCTTTCAGTCCTGCCCCCTTTTTGTAACAGAAGCCCATTTTCATTTGTGGGGCCTCCTGAATGAAAAGTCTAATCCCCCAGCTTTGCTGGGGAGAATAGTGTAAGTGGAAA
>JAJBUA010000042.1 GCA_020860565.1 Clostridiales bacterium | reverse complement strand
CATCGGCTCAGCCCTCCTTTCTTTAGATTCCCTTGCGGGTTTCTATGTAATCAGAGGGTCACAGTCCCTCTGTTGAGGGCTAACCGCCTACCGACCTGGTAGCTCTTGCAAATTATCCTACCATAGTTCGACAGAAATTTCCACAATTAAATATATTTTTATGGAGGCCGAGGCTTCCGTATTCAGACCGAGTGCAAATTGTACCCGGTCTTTTTTTATGGGTCGGATAGACCCATAAGCAAATTACAGGCTCCTGTCCCCTGCCGGATGGGAGCCTGTAAACATATAATTTAAAAGATGCACTCTGTTTTATGACTTTCAGAGATCGCAATGAATACAGCAAATTATTCCTTCCTGTCATTTGCTCTCTTCCAGCACAAATTTATGGTGGATTTTCTTACCCTTGCGGATTTTCAGGCAGTCAGCAACTTCTGCACGGTCAATAACCTTCTCTATAGAATCAACCTTAGCACTATTTACAGTAACACCACCCTGGGAGATCAGCCTTCTTGCCTCGGCTTTGCTTTTGGCAAGGTTGCCTATTACAAGCAAATCTATAAGAGACACTTTGCCAGCAATGAAAGCGGTTTCCGCAATCTTTGTCGTTGGCATATTGCTGTCATCGCCTTCACCGGAGAAAAGGGCCCGGGAAGTTTCCTTTGCTTTCTCAGCTTCTTCTTTACCGTGGATCATGGCCGTCAGCTCGTAGGCAAGCAACTCTTTCTTCTCATTGATACGACAGGCATCCCAATGGTCAATTTCTTCAATCTGCTCTACCGGAATAAAGGTAAGCAGGCGAATGCACTTCATTACATCCGCATCGTCGATATTTCTCCAGTATTGATAAAACTCAAATGGAGTTGTCTTATCCGGGTCAAGCCAGACAGCACCTTTTGCGGTTTTACCCATCTTGTTTCCTTCACTGTTTAAAAGCAGCGTGATAGTCATGGCATAAGCATCTTTACCGGTTTTCTTCCGGATCAGTTCCGTACCCGCCAGCATATTGCTCCATTGATCGTCTCCACCGAACTGCATATTACAGCCATATTTTTCATTGAGGTACAGGAAATCATAGGACTGCATGAACATGTAGTTGAACTCAAAGAAGCTCAGTCCCCGTTCCATTCGTTGCTCGTAGCACCGGGCGCGGAGCATATTGTTGACCGAAAAATACGCGCCCACCTCCCGGAGAAGATCAACATATTTTAAGTCAAGCAGCCAGTCAGCGTTATTGACCACGATGGCCTTATCCTCTCCAAACTCAATAAACTTGCTGATCTGCTTCAGAAAGCAATCGCAATTATGCTGAATGGTTTCCGCGTTCATCATAGAACGCATATCCGTCCGCCCGGAAGGGTCGCCGATAAATCCGGTCCCGCCGCCAAGCAGCACCACCGGCTTGTTCCCGGCCAACTGCAAACGCTTCATCAGGCACAATGCCATGAAGTGTCCTACATGAAGGGAATCCGCAGTCGGATCAAAGCCAATATAGAATTTTGCACCGCCGTTGTTGATTAGCTCACGAATCTCCGCTTCGTCTGTTACCTGGGCAATTAATCCTCTTGCCTGTAATTCCTCATAAATCTTCATTGTTCATTCCTCCTGAAAATAATAAAAGCCAGATAAGACCGAAATCTTATCTGGCGCATTCGTCCATCCGGCTACGATTCCTCGTGCCTTGCAGGGTATGGGTTTCATACCGTCCGATTCGAATGAAATCATAGCAAATGATTTGTGAATTGTCAAGTTGCACTCTACACAATCATTTACTGCAATATCAAGAGCAATCTTTAAAAAATTTCGAGGGAAATACTAAAAAACTATTGACATTTAGTCTCAGGGACGGCCTGTTTATCGGTAATATTTTTGTAAAAAACTATTTAGACATGGATAGCATCCTGCATTCTTTTGTGTTATGATAATCAGCGAGAGACAAGAGGTGGCATATGGGAAAGAAAATTCTGATTCTCCTGGCAACAGCACTTGCGCTGATCGGCTGTCAGGCCCGGGAAAAATCAAACGAACTGACGCAATACAGCGCCCAGTATCTGGATTATTTCGACACAGTAACGAGTGTTACGATCTATGCGGAAAATGAAGAACAGTTTGAAAAATACCGGACCGCAATCGAGGACGGGATGGAGCATTACCATAAACTGTTCGATATCTATTATAATTATGACGGCATTGTCAATGTCAAATCGATCAATGACAACGCGGGGCTCGCTCCGGTTACCGTCGATCAGGAGTTGTTTGACCTTTTACAGTTTTCGCTGGAAGAATATGAGCGAACCGGCGGGATGATTAATATTGCGATGGGAAGTGTACTCTCAATCTGGCATGAGTACCGGGAACTGGGAATCGAAAACCCGGATGGATCCAAACTGCCGGATCAGTATATGCTGGAAAAAGCAGATGAATATACCGACATTTACGCGATGGAGCTGGATGAGGAAAAGCTGCAGGTCTATCTGCCGAATCGGCATATGAGTCTGGATGTCGGCGCGGTCGCAAAGGGCTACGCGACGCATAAAGTCGCACAGTCGCTGAGGGATATGGGCGCTGTCAGTGTGCTTTTGAGCGTGGGAGGCAACGTAGAGACGATTGGTGGCAAGGGAGACGGGAGCCCGTGGAGGATCGGCATCCAGAATCCGGATACATCGTCTTCACAGTCCTATCTGCATGTGATGGAACTAAAAGATCAGGCGCTTGTGACCAGCGGCGTATATCAGCGTTTTTATGAAGTTGACGGCGTCCGTTACCATCATATTATTCACCCGGATCTGCTGATGCCGTGGAATGAATATGAATCTGTGACCATTCTTGCGGAGGACGGAGGTCTGGCGGATGCGTATTCCACAGCGGTTTTTAATATGGGGCTGGAAGAGGGAAAAGCATTTATCGAAGCTCAGGATGGGATCGAGGCTATGTGGGTGCTGGCGGACGGGACAGAAGAGTTTTCTTCAGGTTTTCGGGATCATATGTCCGAATAAAGAACTCAGAGATGAAGAGAGAAACGAATGGAACCAACAGAATTCAGAAAAGGAAACGATCCCAAAAGCAGCGTGCTGCTGGTGCTGGCAGCGCTGATCTGGGGAACAGCCTTTGTCGCTCAGAGTGAGGGAATGAAATATGTAGGCGGATTTACCTTTATCGGTGTCCGCTATCTTCTGGGAGGTCTGGTGCTGCTTCCTGTACTCGCGGTGATGCGGAAACATTCTCCGGCTGTGGGGGATGAAGTAAGAGAAAAAGAAATGCCAGAAGAATTCAGAGTCGGCATCAGGGGCGGTATCTGCTGCGGACTCTGCCTTTTTGTCGCCACCTCGCTGCAGCAATTTGGCATTGTATATACGACAGTAGGAAAGAGCGGATTTATCACGACACTTTATATCGTGATTGTTCCGATTTTGGGAATCTTTTCCCATAAAAAAACCGGTCTGGGCCTGTGGGTCAGCGTCATTCTGGCGACGGCCGGGATGTATCTGATGTGTATCAATGAAGGATTTACAATCGGAAGAGGGGATTTTCTGATCTTTCTGTGTGCGATTGCATTTTCCTTTCATATCCTGATTATTGATTATTTCTCGCCGAGAGCAAACGGAGTGCTGATTTCCTGTGTGCAGTTTTTTACGGTAGGGGTATTGGGAAGCATCCTGATGCTGCTGATCGAAAAACCGGAGATAACAGAAATCCTTGCAGCATGGGCGCCGATTGGATATGCCGGTGTTCTATCGAGCGGAGTAGCCTATACGCTTCAGGTTGTGGCGCAGAAAAAGCTGCAGCCGACCGTGGCCAGTCTGATCATGTGTCTGGAATCTGTTTTTTCGCTTCTGGCAGGCTGGCTGATCCTGCATGAACGGCTGTCCGTGAGGGAGCTGGCAGGATGTGCACTGGTATTTGCAGCGATTATCCTGGCACAGCTGCCGTCGAAAAGAAAATAAACAGAGATGAGGCAAAGAATTTTTTGCCTGTGTATATGAGAAAGAGGCCGGCGGATGCCGGCCTCTTTCACGATATTATTTTTCGTTCTGTTTTGCAGCTTCTGCCATCTTCATTGCGCGAACCTTGAGCGGCAGCCCAAAGAGTGTGATAAATCCGCTCGCGTCATGATGGTCATACAGCTCGCCGGTCGTGAAGGACGCCAGGGACTCACTGTAGAGGGAGTAAGGAGAAGTGGTTCCGGCCTTGATGATATTGCCCTTGTAGAGTTTAAACTTCACTTCGCCGGTCACATATTCCTGAGTCGAAGTGATAAAGGCACGTACAGCATCGCACAGCGGGGTGAACCATTTGCCTTCATATACGATCTGAGCCAGCTTATTTCCCATATCCTTTTTCACTTCCATCGTAGCGCGGTCAAGAACCAGTTCCTCGATCTGCTGATGAGCTTCCATGAGGATCGTACCGCCGGGAGTCTCATATACGCCGCGGGATTTCATGCCCACGACACGGTTTTCAACGATGTCCACAATGCCGATGCCGTGCTTGCCGCCAAGCTCGTTGAGCTTACGGATGATGTCAGAAACCTTCATCGCTTCGCCGTTGATGCTGGTCGGAACACCCTTTTCAAAGGTCATTGTAACATATTCACCCTCGTCCGGAGCCTTTTCCGGAGTCACGCCGAGTACCAGCATATGGTCAAAATTCGGTTCATTGGCCGGATCTTCCAGTTCCAGTCCCTCATGGCTGATATGCCAGATGTTGCGGTCACGGCTGTAGCTGTGGCTGTGGTCAAACGGAAGGTCGATGCCGTGCTGTTTGCAATATTCGATCTCATCCTCACGGGACTGCATGGTCCAGGTATCTGTCATTCTCCATGGAGCGAGGATGCGGATGTCCGGAGCCAGAGCTTTGATGGTCAGCTCAAAACGAATCTGGTCGTTGCCCTTGCCGGTAGCGCCGTGACAGATCGCGGATGCGCCTTCTTTACGCGCAATCTCAACGAGACGTTTGGCGATTGCGGGACGAGCCATGGATGTGCCGAGCAGGTATTTATTTTCATATACGGCATTTGCCTGTACACACGGAATAATGTAATTGTCACAGAAGTCGTCGACAATATCTTCAATATATAATTTCGAGGCGCCGGAGAGCTTTGCGCGTTCCTCCAGTCCATCCAGTTCATTTCCCTGACCGCAGTCAACGCAGCAGCAGATTACTTCATAATCAAAATTTTCTTTTAACCACGGGATAATGGCGGTGGTGTCCAGTCCGCCGGAATAAGCCAGAATAACTTTCTCTTTCATGTGAAAGGATCCTCCTTCAAATTGCTGATTTTATGTTCGTTCAGATTGTCCTGAATATGACGTTCATAAATATACAACATTTTACTCTGATTTGCAAGCAAAAAATCCAACTTTTTTCAAAAAACAGTTGCATAATATGCATTGATAATGTATAATTATGAAATCTTGGCAGGAGATCGGCGATACGGCCTGTCTGTGCAGACAGCCGCTGCTGATCAGGAAGTGACTGCGAGGAGGCATGGCAAATCGGAAAGAAAAGTTGCTGAATTATGAAAATTATTCAAATAGAGACTTTTCATAAAGAAAAAAAGCTACTATAATAAGAAAGCCATTGATTCAGGAGGAGAGAAAAACATTATGATTAAGGCAGGAATTATCGGTTCCACCGGATACGCAGGAGTGGAGCTGGCGAGGCTTTTATTGCAGAGAGACGATGTAGAGATTGTATGGTATGGTTCCCGCAGCTATGTCGGGGAAGATTTTGCTTCGATTTACAGAAATGTTGCGCATGCGGTAGATGCTGTCTGCAGTGATGACGATATGGAAAAGCTTGCGGATCTGGCGGATGTCATATTTACGGCTACGCCGCAGGGGTTTTGCGCGTCTAAGGTGACGGTAGAGATTCTGTCAAAAGCAAAGGTAATCGATCTGAGCGCGGATTTTCGGATCAAGGATGTGAATATTTATGAAAAATGGTATAAAATTACGCACGCTGCGCCTCAGTTTATCGAAGAGGCCGTTTACGGCCTGCCGGAGATCAACCGTGAGAAGGCAGCAGGAGCCCGGCTGATCGCGAATCCGGGCTGTTATCCGACCTGTTCCTTCCTGAGTGTATATCCGCTGGTAAAGGAAGGATTGATTGACCCGGATACCCTGATTATCGACGCGAAATCCGGGACATCCGGCGCGGGGCGCAGCGCGAAGACAGCGAATCTTTACTGCGAGGTCAATGAGAGTATGAAGGCATATGGTGTGGCGTCTCATCGTCATACGCCGGAGATCGAAGAACAGCTTTCTTATGCGGCAGGAAAACCGGTGACGATAAGCTTTACTCCGCATCTGGTGCCGATGGACCGGGGAATTCTGGTGACAGCTTATGCGAATCTGAATAAGCCGGTTACCACCGAAGAAGTGAAAGCGATCTATGACCGGTATTACGGGGAAGAATATTTTATCCGTGTGCTTCCTGCGGGGATGCCGCCGGAGACCCGCTGGGTGAAGGGCAGTAATTTTGTGGATGTATCATTTAAACTGGATCCTCGCACAAATCGTGTGATCATGATGGGTGCGATTGATAATATGGTAAAAGGAGCCGCAGGACAGGCAATCCAGAATATGAATCTGATGTTCGGCCTGCCGGAAAACACCGGATTAAAGCAGATTCCGGCATTCCCGTAAAGAATATGGCGTAAAGGAGACAAAGAATGAAGATTATCGAAGGCGGAGTGACCGCGGCAAAGGGCTTTCAGGCTGCTTCGACAGCCGCGGGGATCAAATATAAAAACCGGAAGGACATGGCGATGATTGTGAGTGAAGTTCCCTGCAAAGCGGCAGGTACCTTCACCACCAATCTTGTAAAAGCCGCCCCGGTCAAATGGGATCAGAAGATCGTAAAGGAATCGCCGTTCGCGCAGGCGGTCGTCATCAACGCGGGGATCGCGAATGCCTGTACCGGGACAGAAGGATACGCTTATTGTCAGGAGACAGCGGCGGTTGTCCGTGAAACGCTGGGTATCCCGGAAGAGGCAGTCTGTGTGGCGTCGACGGGTGTAATCGGGAAGCAGCTGCCGATGGATCGTCTGGCAGCCGGGATCCGGACTATGGTTCCGGCACTGGACGGGAGTCTGACAGCCGGTACCGAGGCGTCGCAGGCGATTATGACGACAGACACCCACAATAAGGAAATTGCGGTACAGTTTGAGGTCAGTGGGAAGACCGTTACCATCGGAGGCATGTGCAAGGGCTCCGGTATGATCCATCCGAATATGTGTACCATGCTTGCCTTTGTTACGACCGATCTGGCGATTGCAAAAGAGCTTTTACAGGAAGCGGTCAGTGAGGATGTAAAGGATACCTATAATATGATTTCGGTAGATGGGGATACCTCTACAAATGATACCCTGCTGGTGCTGGCAAACGGTCTGGCCGGCAATCCGGAGATTACTGAAAAAAATGAGGATTATGAAAATTTCAGAAGGGCGTTAAATATTATTAATGAAACGCTGGCCAAAAAGATGGCGGGAGACGGCGAAGGCTGTACCGCGCTCTTTGAGGTGAAGGTGGTCGGCGCTGAGAGCAAGGAGCAGGCAGTGACTCTGTCGAAGTCCATCATTACCTCTAATCTGACGAAAGCCGCGATCTTTGGGCATGACGCGAACTGGGGAAGAATCCTGTGTGCGATGGGATATTCCGGAGCTCAGTTTGATCCGGAGCAGGTCGACCTTTTCTTTGAGAGTGCCGCGGGAAAGATTCAGATTATTGAAAATGGTGTCGCGCTGGATTACAGCGAGGAAGAGGCGACGAAGATTCTCTCGGAACCGGAAGTGACGGCGATTGCGGATATCAAGATGGGAGAGGCGTCGGCAACGGCCTGGGGGTGCGACCTGACTTTCGATTATGTGAAAATTAATGCGGATTATCGGTCTTGAAATTCAGGCTGGATATTGGCAATGGTTCGTCCCTGAGAGGAAAACATATCCTCCGAGGACCGCTTGCGCTTAGGTTTTCACGTAGCGGTACTCCAT
>JAJBUA010000075.1 GCA_020860565.1 Clostridiales bacterium | reverse complement strand
GATAAATCAGATTTTCTTGAACCGTTAAACGCGCGCAGTTCTGTCAAAAAAGTAATCGGTATCGTGAGCGGCAAGGGCGGCGTAGGCAAATCTCTCGTCACATCTCTGCTGGCTGTTAAGATGAACAGCCTCGGCAAACGCACCGCGATTCTGGACGCGGACATCACCGGTCCGTCGATCCCCAAGGCGTTTGGACTGGATAATACCGGACTCGGCGTTACACCGGATCAGCTGATGATCCCGGCTGTCACTTCTACCGGCATTCAGGTGGTATCTTCCAACCTGCTGCTTGAGCAGGAAACGGATCCTGTAATCTGGAGAGGACCGGTCATCGCCGGAGCAGTTAAGCAGTTCTGGAACGAGGTGCTCTGGAAAGACATCGACTTTATGTTCGTTGATATGCCTCCGGGAACCGGGGACGTGCCGCTGACTGTCTTTCAGTCTCTGCCCGTGGACGGCATCGTGATCGTCACCTCACCGCAGGAGCTTGTTTCCATGATCGTTGCCAAGGCTGTCAATATGGCGACAAAGATGGATATTCCGATCATTGGCCTGATTGAAAACATGAGTTATCTGTCCTGCCCGGACTGCGGTAAGCGGATCTCCGTATTCGGAGAAAGCCACATCGATGAGATCGCCGAAAGCCATGGCCTGGAAGTGCTCGCCCGCATCCCGATCGATCCTCAGGTTGCCGCGTGTGTCGATGAAGGCACTGTCGAATATGTTGAGAAAGACTGGATGGATACTGCGGCACAGAAGCTGCTGATGCTGTAAGCGTAATAATAGCATAACGTTAATATTCTAACGCAAATTTCGATAAGTCAATCCATACCAATAATGTAGTCCCTGAGAGGGAAGAATATCCGTAGAGGACATTTTTCACGTCGGCACTTAGTGAGCAGGATGTTTCTCCTGCGAACTTATGCATCAGTATCCATATGACGTGCCAGTGACACGTCATATGGAGTACCGCTACGTGAAAACCAGAGTGCAAACGGTCCTCGAAGGATATTCTTCCCTCTCAGGGACGGACGCTTTACCAACTTGCTTCTGTAATTCCACTTTACTTTCTTCCATTCCTGTAGTATAAATAGCATATATCCAACAAAAACAAAATATCAGCAGAGTAGGACTGCATGCGTTAAGTGCCGGCTGGACGGGGAGTTGCCAACCGGACGAAAAGGAATGATCGGTTTCATTTCCTTGCGGTGCGCAGCCCGCATCCCGCTGCAAAGAAGATCTGATCAATCTCCTTTGTCGGTCGAGAGTCTGCAAAGGAGGTTATTTTTATGAACCGTTCATCTGCACTCATCCATTCCTTTCATGAATTTCGCAATGTCCGTACCCTGACAGCGGCGGCCATGTTTGCCGCTATCTCCATCGTTCTGGGCTATCTGACGCTCGAAATCGGCCCCTACATTAAGGTTGGCTTCTCCTCGATATCCAATCAGTTTGTCTATCTGCTCTTTGGTCCGGCTGTCGGCGCTTTCTTTGGCGGAGCGCTGGATGTCATCAAATATGTGATCAAACCCACGGGACCATATTTTCCGGGATTTACAATCAGCACTGCGCTTGCCGGCTTTCTCTATGGCTCGATTCTTTACCGGCACGCGGTATCGTTAAAAAGGATCCTCGCAGCCGAGCTTCTGGTCAGCGTCATCTGCAATATGTTTTTTGGCACCCTGTGGCTCACCATGCTCTACGGCAAAGGCTTCTTTGCCCTGCTCCCCATGCGGGTCTTTAAAAACCTCGTCATGTGGCCGGTCAATTCGCTGCTCTTTTACTCGGTCGCGAAAGTGATAGAAACTTCCGGCATCTTTCATCTGATCAAATCTGAATGAAAACCTGTGCAAAATACCTTACCCGGCTCTGCGCATGAAAATCCCCATGGGAAACTTGATTCTCCATGGGGATTCTTTTATGAAACATCATTCCATCCGGCATCACGCCAGATTGGTATATCCCATCAGACAGCGGTCTACTTCCTTCGCAACATTTCTGCCTTCGCGGATTGCCCAGACGACCAGTGACTGGCCGCGGTGCATATCTCCGGCGGTAAATACATTCTCAACATTCGTCGCGTAATGTCCCTCTTCCGTCGCTACGTTGGTACGCGCGTTTAACTCCACGCCAAACGCATCCGCAACATAGGACTGCGCTCCCAGGAAGCCTGCCGCAATCAGCACAAGATCTGCCGGTGCTTCCCACTCGCTTCCCTCGATCGGAACCATCATCATTCTCCCGGTCTCCGGATTCTTCTGTGATTCCAGCTTTACCAGGATGACCTTGCAGACTTTTCCTGTCTCATCCTTGATAAATTCCTTGACCGTGGTCTGATAGATCCTCGGATCATGACCGAAGACCGCAATTGCCTCCTCCTGACCGTAGTCCGTCTTGCAGACTCTCGGCCACTCCGGCCATGCATTATTTTCTGCACGCTGATCCGGCAGTTTCGGCATCATCTCCAGCTGCGTCACAGACGCACATCCCAGACGGATCGATGTCCCCACACAGTCATTGCCTGTGTCTCCGCCGCCGATCACGATCACGTGTTTATCCTTTGCCGGGATAAACAGGCCGTCCTCAAAGTTGGAGTTTAACAGGCTCTTTGTCGTTGCTTTCAGGAAATCAACCGCGAAGTAAATCCCCTGTGCGTCCCTTCCCGGAACCTGAATGTCTCTCGGATTGGACGCTCCGCAGGCAAGAATCACGCTGTCAAAATTGCGGCGGATCCTGCCGGCCTTGTAATTCTCTCCCACATTCGCGCCGGTAACAAAGGTAACGCCCTCCTGCTTCATGATCTCGATCTTGCGCTCAATGATCTGTTTTTCCAGCTTCATATTGGGGATGCCATACATCAGAAGGCCTCCCACACGGTCCTCACGCTCAAAGACCGTGACATTATGTCCGCGCTTATTCAGCTGATCCGCAGCAGCCAGTCCGGATGGACCGGAACCGATCACCGCGATTTTTTTATCCGTGCGCATGGACGGCGGATTGGCCTTCGCGTAACCGGTCTCATAAGCGTGTTCGATGATCGCTCGTTCATTTTCCTTGATGCTCACCGGGTCTCCATGCAGGCCGCAGGTACAGGCCGCCTCACAGGGCGACGGACAGACGCGGCTGGTAAACTCCGGGAAACTGTTGGTCTTTTTCAGGCGGTTATAAGCCTGCTCCCAGTTCCCGATATAGATCAGGTCATTCCATTCCGGCGTCAGATTGTTAAGCGGACAGCCGGATACCATACCGCCGATCACCATACCGGACTGGCAGAACGGCACGCCGCACTCCATACAGCGCGCACCCTGGATCTTCTGCTCCTCCTCGCTGAGCGGGGTATGAAACTCATTAAAATTCTTAATTCTTTCCAGAGGAGCGGCTGCTTCACTGGCAACTCTTTCGTATTCCAAAAATCCTGTTGGCTTTCCCATAATCTCTCCTCCTTACTTTCCCTTGTTTGCATAAAATGCTTCGATCTGCTCCTGCTCCGAACTTAATCCCTTTTCTTCCATCTGCACGATGATATTCATCATACGGCTATAGTCATAAGGAACAATCTTCTTGAAACTCGGCAGGTACTCGGAGAAATGATCCAGGATGTGTTTTCCTCTCTCAGAGTTTGTGTACGCCACATGCTCCTGTATGATCTCCTTAAGTTCGAGAACATCATATTTATCCGTCACCTCAGTCATCGCAACCAGAGATTTATTAACCTTGCGGTAAAGATCCCGCTTCTCATCCAGCACATAGGCGATACCGCCGCTCATGCCGGCCGCAAAGTTTTTACCAACCTCACCCAGAATCACTGCGCAGCCACCGGTCATATATTCACAGCCGTGATCTCCGACTCCTTCCACGACCGCTGTCGCCCCGGAGTTGCGGACACAGAAACGCTCTCCCGCGATACCGTTGATAAATGCCTTGCCGCTCGTCGCTCCGTAGAGAGCGACGTTGCCGATAATGATATTTTCCTCTGCCTTGAACTGGACTCCCTTCGGCGGATACACAATCAGTTTGCCGCCGGACAGTCCCTTGCCAAAATAGTCGTTGCTGTCGCCCACCAGTTCCAGCGTCAGACCGCGTGGGATAAACGCGCCGAAGCTCTGGCCGCCATAACCATTGCAGCGGATCGTGAAGGTATCCTCCGGCAGCCCGTCCGGATACTGTCTCGTAATCTCCGAACCAAAGATCGTTCCCAGCGTACGGTCTGTATTTGAAACATCGATCTCAAGGCTTCTCTTCTGCCCCGATGCCAGCGCTGATTTCAGTTTCTTCAGCAAAATTCTTTCGTCGACCGTCTGATCCAGATGGAAATCATATTCCAGCTTGTCATGATATCCTCTGAGCGGCTGTCCCTCATAAGGATTACCCAGAATGCTGGACAGATCCACCTTCGCCGCACGAGCCGTATCAATATTCTCTTTTCTCTTTAAGAGATCGGTGCGACCTACCAGCTCGTCGATCGTACGGACGCCGAGCTTCGCCATATATTCGCGCATCTCCTGCGCAATAAAATGCATGAAATTAACCACATATTCCGGTTTGCCCTTAAAACGTTTCCGCAGCTCCGGATTCTGAGTAGCCACGCCAACCGGACAGGTATCCAGATTGCAGACTCTCATCATCACGCAGCCCATGGTAACCAGCGGCGCGGTTGCAAAGCCAAATTCCTCCGCTCCCAGCATACAGGCGATCACAACGTCACGTCCGGTCATCAGCTTGCCGTCAGTCTCCAGAATCACTTTATCACGCAGACCGTTCATGATCAGAGTCTGGTGTGTCTCCGAGATGCCCAGCTCCCACGGAAGTCCCGCGTTGTAAATCGAGTTTCTCGGCGCCGCGCCGGTACCTCCGTCATAACCGGATACGAGAATCACCTGTGCCCCTGCTTTCGCCACGCCGGCTGCCACCGTACCGACGCCGGCCTCCGATACCAGCTTGACAGAAATTCTCGCACGGGTATTGGAATTCTTCAGATCATAGATCAGCTGCGCCAGATCCTCAATCGAATAGATATCATGATGCGGCGGCGGCGAAATCAGCGTCACGCCCGTCGTCGAATGACGCGTCCTTGCGACCCACGGGTAAACCTTGCCGCCGGGAAGCTGTCCGCCCTCGCCCGGCTTTGCCCCCTGTGCCATCTTGATCTGGATCTCCTGTGCGCTTACCAGATAACGCGAGGTCACGCCGAATCGTCCGGATGCCACCTGCTTAATTGCCGAGCAGCGGTTATTATTTTTGGGCTGCTTCGGATCCAGACGATCCAGACTCTCGCCGCCTTCACCGGTATTGGATTTACCATTGATGCGGTTCATCGCGATGGCCAGACACTCATGTGCCTCCTGAGAAATCGAGCCATAGGACATCGCGCCGGTCTTAAACCGCTTCACTATGGAGTCGACGCTCTCTACCTCTTCAATCGGTATCCCACCGTCCGGATCATAGTTAAAGTCCATCAGACTGCGCAGATTGATTGTCTGTCCTTCCTCATTCAGCGCATGCGTATATTCCTTAAATATTTGATAATTACCGGTCCAGGTTGCCTGCTGCAGCAGATGGATCGTCTTCGGGTTATAGAGGTGTTCCTCCTGTCCCGCGCGCTCCTTGTGGCTGCCTACACTCTCCAGCGTCAGATCCACATCCAGTCCCAGCGGATCAAATGCTGTCGAATGCAGTGTATCCACATCACTCGCGATATCCTCCAGCGTCACGCCGCCCACACGGCTGACTGTGTTGGTAAAATATTTATCTACGACTTCCTTTGAAATACCGATCGCCTCAAAGATCTGCGCTCCCTGATAAGACTGAATCGTGGAAATGCCCATCTTGGACGCGATCTTGACAATCCCATGCAGCACTGCGTCATTGTAATCATGTACTGCCGCATAATAATCCTTGTCCAGCATGCCGGTCTCAATCATGTAGCGGATCGACTCCTGTGCCAGATACGGATTGATTGCACTGGCTCCGTAGCCGAGAAGCGTTGCGAAATGATGGACCTCTCTGGGCTCACCGCTTTCCAGAATCAACGCCATCGCGGTGCGTTTCTTGGTCTGCACCAGATGCTGCTCCAGCGCGGATACCGCCAGAAGCGACGGGATCGGCACCCGGCTCTCATCAATATCCCGGTCAGACAGGATGATAATATTCGCCCCGTCCCGATGCGCCCGGTCAACCTCCAGGAAAAGCCGGTCAATCGCTTTTTCCAGAGATGTATTTTTATAATAGGTAATCGGGATCGTCTCCACCTTAAATCCCGGCTGCTTCATATATTTGATCCGCATCAGGTCCGTATTAGTGAGAATCGGATTTTCCACCTTCAGGATCTTGCAGTTCTCCGGTTTATCCTCAAGAATATTCCCCTCTTCACCGACATATACAGTCGTCGAGGTCACGATCTCCTCACGGATCGCGTCGATCGGCGGATTCGTTACCTGTGCGAACCGCTGTTTAAAGTAGTTAAAGAGCGGCTGATGCTGCTTTGACAACACTGCTAACGGACTGTCAGCGCCCATCGCAGACACCGCCTCCGCTCCATTTAATGCCATCGGCAGGATCATCGTCTTATATTGCTCATAAGTATAACCATAGGTTTTCTGCAGCTTGCTCCGACGTTCCTTATCCATCCGTGCAATTCCCTTATTGGGGATTGGGAGATCCTTCAGCTCGACCAGATTGGCATCCAGCCACTCTCCATACGGATGCCGGGAAGCATAATAGTTTTTCAGATCCTCATCCTTAACCAGTTCTCCCTTTACCGTATCCACCAGAAGCATCCTGCCCGGATACTGACGTTCCTTTTTAATTACGTGGGACTGCTCGATGTCGATTGCTCCCACCTCGGACGCGAGGATCACCTGGCCATCGTCAGTGATGTAATAACGGGATGGACGCAGACCATTGCGGTCCAGCACCGCTCCCAGCACGTCGCCATCGCTGAATACGATCGAAGCAGGCCCGTCCCAGGGTTCCATCATCGTAGCGTAATACCGGTAAAAATCCTTTACCTTGCGGGGCATAAATTTGTCATGCTCCCAGGGCGCCGGCAGCATCACCATAACCGCCATCGGCAGATCCATGCCGCTCATCATCATAAATTCAAGCGCATTATCCAGCATTGCCGAATCCGAACCGTCCTGATTGATAATCGGCAGGATCTTCGACATCTCTGATTTGAGGGCGCTGGATTCCGTCGTTTCCTCACGCGCCAGCATCTTATCGACATTTCCGCGGATCGTATTGATCTCACCGTTATGCACAATAAGACGGTTGGGATGCGCGCGCATCCAGCTGGGATTGGTATTGGTGCTGAACCGGGAGTGAATCATGGCAATCGCCGTCTCATAGTCCTCATCCTGCAAATCTTCAAAGAAGAGACGCAGCTCCTTTACCAGAAACATTCCTTTATATACGATTGTACGGCTGCTCATCGATACGACATAAGTATTGTCGTTGGACTGTTCAAATACTCTGCGGACAACATAAAGCTTGCGGTCAAAATCAAGTCCGCACGCCACCTTTTTCGGTTTGCCGATGAAGCCCTGCACAATGTAGGGCATCTTCTCCACCGCTTTCGTGCCGATATATTCCGGATGGATCGGCAGATCCCGCCAGCCAAGGAAAGTCAGTCCTTCCTTCCTGACAATGATCTCGAACATCTTCTTCGCCTGATTTCTCGCCAGAACATCCTGCGGGAAAAAGAACATGCCGATTCCGTACTCTCTCTCTCCGCCCAGTTTGATTCCCAGCGGCTCTGTAACCTTCTTAAAAAATTTATGAGAAATCTGCATCAGGATACCGACGCCGTCGCCGGTCTTTCCTTCCGCGTCCTTCCCCGCCCGATGCTCCAGATTCTCCACAATATGAAGCGCCTGCTCCAGAGTCTTGTGACTTTTCCGCCCTTTAATATCGACAACCGCACCGATACCACAGTTATCATGCTCAAAGCTGGGATCATAAAGAGCCGGGATTCTCTGTTCTTTATCCATACATTCTCCTCCTCATCAGACAGACAATCTGTTTTCACTGCCTGTCATGCAAACAGCGGATGCCGCGCAGGCTGTATCCCCGCGCCATTCGCCCTGCCGCAAAAAAATACAGATATCCCCGGAGACTTTCCCCTTGGATACCTGCTTTGGTCTGATTGATTCGCTATTGAATTTCTGCGTTCTCAATGAT